>NZ_VPDC01000008.1:0-146713 GCF_013417875.1 Acinetobacter sp. YH12219 | reverse complement strand
CCCCTTGGACTTCCTTACTTTTTATTCCCGCTAGTTTTTTTGTGTCTGGCAGTTTGCCTTTACTATCAAATTGGGTCGGACTGCGCTGTGCTTCATGTATACGTCCCACCACAAATGGTCGGTCGATGTTACCGTCAAAGAAATCGATGACCACGATTTCATTAATACGTGGTAAGAAACGTGCACCATAGCCTTCACCGGCCCATGGGGTAAGCACATCTACCCATGCAGAATCCGTATCATTGTCATTACTGCCTGCACCGCCATCATGGCTGTGGTCATCTCCACGGGTAAATAAAAAGCGGACTTTGATACGCCCCCATTCATCGACATGTATTTCTTCACCACTTGGCCCGACAACTTTAGCCCGTTGCGGATGGGTGCTTGGACGGTGTTCGAGTGGGTTATATGCAGGAACCGTCACAATATTGCGGCGTTGTAATGTGAGCTGATTGGCCTGACGCTCGGCCTGTTCATGGATCGGTTTAATGTTCCACTGACTTTGTTCAATCAGTTGATTGACCTGTTCAGTGAGGTCTTTGGGTAAGTTATTTTGGTTATAGAATTTCTTTTCTGTGATTAAAAATTGTTTGTCTGCACCACTATGTTGATCAATTTCAGGGTGTTCATTCAGTTCAAACCAATAACCGACTTGAGTATCACGCACAGTCGATTGTGCATTGAATTTTTTCGATTGTAGCTCATGATAGCGCGTTAGGTTTTGATTCAATTTTTCAATTTGACTGTTGGATGAAGCGGTAGCTTGGTCTTCACCTTTTAAATCTTGCATCCATGCAGGGCTGATATGCCATGCTTGTTCGAGACTTAAGCTAGCATTGTCTTGGCTTTGGCTATGCTGATGTTTGCTTTGAACTGAACCTGCGCCTTCTTCTTGGCTGAGTCCATCGGCTTGCCAGCGCTGTACATGGACCGCAGTCGGCTGAATGCTACGTTCACCGATCAAGCTGGTGATGCTGTCTTGTTTTTCAGTGGCGCTAGAGCGATGAAAGCGGATACTACGACGGCTGAGTGCTTGATATTGGCTATTGTCATCAATCAGGCGAAGTTTTTGTTTTTCAATTGGCGCTGAAGAATGCGGCACTTTCAGCTGCGCTTCATCAATGAGCCAGTTGATACCCTCACTGCGCCAAAGTCGGGTTAAAAAGTCATAATCGCTTTCATTCGACTGCATGATGAAAGGTCGAACGTCATAGTTTTGGCCTAAACCGCTTAGATCTAGCGTTAGACTGGCAGCAAAAAGCGGACTTTTGCTTTGCCATTCTTTAAAGAGAGTTTCACTGACATCGCGAACAGATTTGTTCATAAACACACGGCTGTTGCGGCGCTTATGCCATAGCGATGTTGCATCTTCTAAAGTGAGTTTATACAGCGTGAGTGAACCGTCACTCTGCCCTTGGGTCGCTTCGGTAATAATACCCGTGGTACGGAAGAGTTCACCCTGATCTGTCACTTGATCAACAGCGACCTGTGCGCCAATAAATTGTTTTAGTGGAATAAGGGCATTGGTAGATAGGCAAATCAAAGTCGCTTGTACGCCTTGGTTTAAGATATGCTCCCCATCAATACGTTGAATAAAAAGCTCTTCATTCAACGCAGGGTTGGAAAATTGCACATGAATGGCACGTTTTTGGGCGGATAGACCCAATTGTTCTAATACAGCAAATATTTTGCCTAACATAATAAAAATTCTAAATTGTAATCATGGAAATAATTTTGCTGCTAGTTTAGTCAAATTCATCAATAAACTTAATGCTTAAAACCATAGAAGATGTTTCGTTATGTAAAATCCACGATTCAAAAATTCACTTAAAAATAAAAAGCGGAGAACCCACTCACTAATTACTTCTTGCATATAAAATATTCACCAAATGGTCTTAGACCATGTACTTGCACCCAACGAACAGCGTCATGCACGCAACTGTAAAAATAGTTTTATCGTCTAATTAACATCGAGCTTAATGATCAATTTTTTAATATTATCTTTAAAAATAGTGGATTAATTTAAACTTAAGCTAGATTAAAAAACACACAAACCTTTCTTTCCTGTCTTGTAATTCACCTAAGATCCCCTATAATTCAAAAAAACAGACAAGTCTGTCTATTTTGCTGCAAAAACCGAATGAATTTAGCATTCAGAGGGTAAAAATATAAATGAGAGAAAACGTATAAAACGTTCGAAAATCAAATCATTGACTTAAGCTAACAAAGTGAATGATTTGAACGCACAATTGTCAGCAAAGCGCGATTACCCCAAATAATCGCGCTTTTTATTTTCTTAGAATCTTAAGTCATGTGAAAAAATTGATTGTTAATCAATACAAATAAGTCGTCGCTAGATTTAAAACCTAAATGCCTACAAACAAATTTTTAAGCAGCCAATTCCAAACGAATTAAGGTTTCAACTCGCTTCCAATAATCTGCTAAATGCACTTGGTTGGGGTCAATTTGGGCTTGGATGGTCATGCCATCCAAAATACTACTCAGAAATGCAGCTAGTTGTTCAGTTTGCTGAATGCCCAGATTTTGTAAGGCAGTACTTAGTTTTGATTTGAGCCAATCTTTATAATCGATCGCAGGTTGTAATGACGAAGGATAAACTTTAGATATTTCTTCTACTGCTTTTTGAAACATACAACCATTGAAATCTGCAGTACGAAACCAAGCATCGTACCAAGCAAAAATGGTTTTAATATGCGAAAGATGGTCTTCTGGATCACATTCTGCAATAGCAGCTTCAAGTGATTCCTGTAAATTAAGATTTCGAATCACGAGACATTCTTCAATTAATTTGGCTTTAGAGGGGAAATATTTATAAAACGTCATTTTAGCAACGCCCGATTCCCCAATAATTCGATCTATACCAATCGAGTTATAGCTATAAGAATTGAAGAGTTGGAGCGCAACGTTAATGATGTCTTGCTTTTTCGACATTTAATTTACCTGATGCACCAATGGGGCCTAAACATAAAGCTTTTAAGGTAGAAAACCTAATTTTTAAACATGATTTTCGCGCGCTATTGTAAAGCATAACTTAATTGGAGTCTGCAGATAAAACCTCAGCATCCCATTAAATACCGTCTGATTTCAGAAGATTTATCGATATAGCAGTCAGGAAAATTTCGTATAAAACTGACGGCTATTTTAATTTCAACTAGCGATTTAACGTCTATTCATCTGCGTTTAAAACCTTGCTGAAATGAATGCCATTAACGGTGAATTTAAGAGGAATAATTTAAGAGCAAGGGGTACTCAGAATATCTTTTTGCTTACGCTCTTGCAGTGCTTTTCGAATCACCTGATAACCGCCCGTTAAACCTAAAATCGCCATGATTACAGCCACGATCAAATCTGGCCATAGACTGCCTGTACCAAATACTCCGACTGCAGCCAAGATCACTGCGACATTACCAATGGCATCATTACGGCTACATAGCCAAACGGATTGCATATTGGAGTCACCTTCACGGAAGGCATATAAAACATATGCACAGATGACATTAGCAACTAGCGCCAAAATACCAATCACACCCATGGTGATCGGTTCAGGAGCGATCCCATTGGCATAGGCATAGAGGACTTTGGCAATGACCACGATCCCAAACGCTGCCATAACAAAACCTTTCACCAAGGCAACTGTTGCACGCCAATATAAGCTGGCGCCAAGCACGGCTAATGAAACCCCATAATTTACAGCATCACCAAAGAAATCTAACGAGTCCGCCCAAAGCGCAGAAGAATGTGCATAAGCCCCACCAATCAGCTCCACCAAAAACATCATGGCGTTAATGATTAAGGCAATCCAAAGTGCAATACGAAATTTACTGTTGGGTTTGTTTGGTGCTGGCTCATGACTACATGTACATGCCATAAATATGCTCCAATTTAAAAATCAATGGATTTGTATTATTCTTATTCAAAACTATGGACTCACTCCAAGGTCAAGCATGAACGTACAAAAACATTATTTGATTAAAGAATTGTCCACCAAATCTGGGGTAAGCGTTGACAGTATTCGCTTTTATGAAAAGAAAAAACTGCTGAAACCTAGCTTCCGCGCAGACAACAATTATCGCTATTATGATGAAGAAATGTACAAACGTTTGGTTTTTATTAAGCGCTGTCGAAACCTCGATATTTCTCTCACCGAGATTCAAACCCTGCTTGAACTTGAGCAATCCCCTACGCAAAGCTGTCATGCTGTGAATGAATTAATTGACAATCACATTCGTCAAGTTTCTGAAAAAATTAAAGAATTAGAAAATTTTAAAATACAGTTAAGTAAGCTCCGTGCCAGTTGTAATGAAACCAGTCAAATTAATGATTGCCAAATTTTAAAACATTTGGAAAACGGAATATCTTGAAAACCCAACTAAAATACTTGGTTGAAACCTTTTTTTAGATCACTACAATAAAGCCATAAATTTTTTATGCCTTTATTGACATGACGATTCAACACGTAACCGAACTCCTCTCACCTGCTGGCTCATTAAAAAACATGCGCTACGCTTTTGCTTATGGCGCAGATGCCGTGTATGCAGGTCAGCCGCGATATAGCTTACGTGTGCGCAATAATGCTTTCGACCATGACAATTTAAAAATTGGCATTGAAGAAGCCCATGCTTTAGGTAAAAAGTTTTATGTGGTGGTAAACATCCAACCGCATAACTCAAAACTGAAAAATTTCATCCGTGACCTTGAACCTGTGGTTGCCATGAATCCTGATGCGCTAATCATGTCTGACCCCGGTCTGATTATGATGGTGCGTGAACATTTTCCAGAAGTGTCCATTCATTTGTCTGTACAAGCCAATGCGGTGAACTGGGCAACGGTTAAATTTTGGAAAAATATGGGACTGACACGTGTCATTCTGTCACGTGAATTATCAATTGAAGAAATTGAAGAAATTAAACACAATGTACCTGATATGGAAATTGAAGTTTTCGTACATGGTGCATTATGTATGGCTTACTCCGGTCGTTGCTTACTTTCTGGCTACATGAATAAACGTGATGCAAACCAAGGTGCATGTACCAATGCATGCCGTTGGGATTATAAAATTCACGATGCAGTTGAAGATGAAACTGGTGATGTTATTCCAGTCACACAAATTGAAGAATCATCATGCTGCAAAAATAAAAATGCCGATGAGCAACACGCCCTAGAACAACACCAATTCGGCGAGCCGGTTTTATTACAACGCAATGAAGAAGACATGTTTGCTGCCGAAGAAGATGAACATGGCACTTATTTCATGAATTCGAAAGACTTGCGTGCTGTACAGCATGTAGACCGTTTAACCAAAATGGGCATTCATTCTTTAAAAATTGAAGGCCGTACCAAGTCTTACTTTTACTGTGCGCGTACCGCTCAAATTTATCGTAAAGCCATCGATGATGCTCTTTCTGGCAAACCGTTTGACCCTGCCCTCATGTCTCAGCTTGAAGGCCTTGCGAATCGTGGTTATACCGAAGGTTTTCTACGCCGCCATGTTCATAGTGAATATCAAAACTATGAAACCGGATCATCACGTTTTGATCATCAACAGTTTGTAGGTGAAGTTTTAGAACGCGATGGGGACTCTCTTAAAATTGAAGTGAAAAACCGTTTTGTTGTGGGTGATTCTTTAGAACTGATGACCACTTCAGGCAATATCACCTTCGTTTTAACTGAAATGAAAGATAAAAAAGGTAATCTGATTGACGATGCCAAAGGTTCAGGTCATATCGTGGATATTCCTGTGCCTGCCGATGTCGATATGCGCTATGCCCTACTGATTCGTAATTTACCCAATTCGACCGTAGATATTTCGGCTTCGTCTTTAGCGTATCAGGCTTGAGTTCGCTTTATGGCTTTGTTGATTACAGATAAATGCATCAATTGTGACATGTGTCTACCTGAATGTCCCAATGACGCTATTTATGAAGGCTCAAAGATTTATGAAATCGATGTCGCACGTTGTACTGAATGTGTCGGTTTCTATGAGCACCAAACTTGTGTTTCAGTTTGTCCGATTGAGTGCATTGTGCCTCATCCTGAACATGTGGAGACAGATGAGCAGTTAATGGAGAAGTTTAAAGGCTTGAATTTATTTAAATCTTAAATTCGTGATGTGATTGGTATATTAATTGCTTACTCCGCTTTATATTTTATAGAGAAACAACCTTGGGGAAAGTATAAAAATAAGGTTGTAAAACAAAAATAGCTGGGCAACGAATAGGATTCAAAATGTGTGGGGACATTTTTGAATCCTAATTTTGCAGACAAAAAAAGGAACTCCGGTGTTAGCATCCAAAGTTCCTGTAAAACGAGAATATTAAGAAAAATAATATTCAAATGACAACATTCAGCGCGGCCAGCGTGTTTCTCGAAACACACTGGCCTTTCTTTTATTGACCCGAACGGATGATGTAATCAAAAGCAGACAATGAAGCTTTCGCGCCTTCACCTGTTGCAATGATGATTTGTTTGTACGGTACTGTTGTACAGTCACCTGCAGCAAATACACCTTTCACATTGGTTTCGTTACGCTCGTTAATTACGATCTCACCACGGTTTGAAAGTTCAACCGCTGTTTCTTTTAAGAAATCAGTATTTGGTAACAAACCGATTTGTACGAAGATACCTGCCAATTCAATCGTTTTGATTTCATCTGTTGCACGGTCTTTGTAGTTCAGTGCAGTCACTTGTGAACCATCACCAACTACTTCTGTAGACAATGCATTCATGATCACAGTCGTATTCGGCAAGCTGTTTAACTTGTCTTGAAGCACTTGGTCAGCACGAAGCTTGGTATCAAACTCAACAAGCGTTACATGTTCAACAATACCTGCAAGGTCGATCGCTGCTTCAACACCAGAGTTACCACCACCGATCACTGCAACACGTTTGCCTTTGAACAATGGACCGTCACAGTGTGGGCAGTAAGCTACACCACGAGTACGGTATTCTTGCTCACCTGGAACGTTCATTTCTCTCCAACGTGCACCTGTTGAAAGAATCATTGTTTTAGATTCAAGTTTTGCACCATTCTCTAAAGTCACTTCAACTAAGCCATTAGCTGTTTGGTCAGCACCTTTGATGTCAGATACACGTTGCAAGTTCATAATGTCCACACCGTACTCACGTACATGTGCTTCCATTTCAGCAGCAAACTTAGGACCTTGAGTCTTTTGAATCGACGTGAAGTTTTCAATGTCCATCGTATCCACGACCTGACCGCCCATGCGTTCAGCCACGATACCGGTTTTAATGCCTTTACGTGCTGCATAGATTGCAGAGGTATTACCCGCAGGGCCGCCACCAATCACAAGAACATCAAAGGCTTCTTTGGCATTTAACTTTTCAGCATCTTTTGCGGCAGAGTTGGTGTCTAATTTAGCAATGATTTCTTCCAAGGTCATACGACCTTGACCAATGTGGTTGCCGTCTTGGAATACCATTGGTACAGCCATGATTTTGCGTTCTTCGACTTCGTCTTGGAAGAATGCACCATCAATCATGGTTGCAGTTGTACCTGGGTTATAGATCGCAATTAGGTTCAAGGCTTGAACCACGTCAGGACAGTTATGGCAGCTGAGTGATACGAACACATCAAAGTCAGTATTAAGACCGAGACCTTTGATGGTGTTCAGTACTTCGTCAGAGACTTTCGGTGCATAACCAGAGGTTTGTAACAATGCCAAGATCAAAGATGTGAACTCGTGGCCCATCGGCAGACCTGCGAAGAATACACGTGGAGTTTCACCTGCTTTTGCAATACCAAAGCTTGGCGCACGGCTGTTGTTACCGTCAAAACGTGCAGTCACTAAATCAGATAAAGCAGCAACTTCAGTTACCAATTCTTTAATTTTGTCTGATTTGTCAGTACCGTTTAAGGTCGCGACGATTTCAATCGGGCCTTCAAGGCGTTCAAGTAAGGTTTTTAATTGAGCAGAAGTATTTTGATCTAACATTGCTAACGTCTCCAGAGGAGTAAATTTATTTGATGAGAGAATGATAGAACAAACCATTAAATAGGTGAAACGGTTTGTTTTTATAAAATTAATCGGTTTTACAAATCAAATGATTAAATTTCTTTCTAAATCATAAATATATGGGCCTATATTAACATTAAAATGATTTATTTCGTACATATATATCGTGATAAATCCCTCATTTTTTTCTTTTTTATTGAAATTACACCAAGCCTATGCAAGACATACGCACGACCTGATCAATTACAAAACCTTTATAAAGCTTTAAGTTTCATTTCAGCAAGTCGGCTTTAAATCAAATGAAATATCAGATGATTTGACTGCTTTAAAGAGCCATCGATACAGCAGCAATCTATCCCTTGCATTAATCAGCCATCGATCTACATGTATAAAATCAATAGTGAGCAGAATAATGAAAATTGAATTTGTCTTTGATATTGTTTATCCCATGAGTTATGTCGGATTTCAAAAGTTAAAACAAAACTGGAATGAACATACAGCAACCCGTGTAGAGCTATTGCCGATTCAACGCGTTCCTGAAATTCCTGAACAAGGCTTAGATGTGCTGCAGTATTTAACCAATAAGTATGGCTCAAGTGCAGCAAATCGAAAACTCGAAATGACAAAGTT
Source organism: Acinetobacter sp. YH12219 (assembly GCF_013417875.1). NCBI lineage: Bacteria > Pseudomonadati > Pseudomonadota > Gammaproteobacteria > Moraxellales > Moraxellaceae > Acinetobacter > Acinetobacter sp. YH12219. Next base: position 138,089 of record NZ_VPDC01000008.1, on the reverse strand, counting down.
TGCCGCTTATAGCGAAGATGTGATTATCAATATTGAGCACATGAAACGTATGCCAAACAGTCAACTGGCTCATCAAGGTATTTTGGCCTTGGACAATATTCTGGATCAATATGCCCTGACTCAAGCCTTATTCCATGCATTATTTGCACACGGTCAAAATATTGCTGATATTCAGGTTTTAAAAAGCATCATTGAAGGCATTGGTTTAGATGGCTCAAAAGTACTGCGCTCAATTCAACATAAAGATATTGCAGACCGTCAGCATGAAATTACACAATATGTAAAATCAAAGGGACAGCACCCCATTCCTTTTTACCTTGTGGATGGCGAAGTGAATGATCAGACTTTTTCTACACAGGAACTTCGACAACTGTTTCATCGCGCAAGTTAATCTACCCAAGATCAAAAATCCCCATACAATTTGATGGGGATTTTTATTCTGAGCAATGCAATGATCTAAAAAGAAAATAGGCCTGTTAATGAAGTCCCTGCTCAATTCGATTTATCCGTGATTTGAACTGCTGCGAAAGCAGATACAAAATTAAGCTCAAAACCAGCGTGAGTACCATCACAGCGATCAACACCCAACGTACAACAACTTCAACCACATTGGCTTGCTGAACTTGTTTTTCCACACTTTGCGCCATCGGTGTCATAGTTTTATCAAATAGCTGATTTTGCATCGCCCAGAGCTGTTCAGGCTGAAAACCATATTCACGGAATTTTGCTGGATTTTGTTGCTCGGCATTGATTAAAGATTGCACCAAGGGAATGGCTGTCGCACGATCTACAGGCTTATGCATCAAAGCAGCTTGTGCAAGTAAATAGGCTTGCACAGGTTTTTCCAATTGTGCATCTTCCATCTCGAAAGCTAGCTGGCTTTCTTGAATATTTTTTTCATAATGTACCAATTTTTGATCTGCTGCACGGTCATCATGATTAAGGTCATATTGCACATAAGTTAAGCCTGACCAAAGCACAATAAACGATAAAATCCAGCCGACAAATTTCAATACAAAAGATTGGAAGCGAATTCTAAAAAATTGAAATTTCTTTAGAAATCCAACCAAGAAAAATGCGCCAATAAATGAAACGATGAGTTTGAGAAATAACCAACCAATAAAGGATAGAAAATTTGAAAAATAGTCGGAGGACTCACCGAGTTGATATGCCAGATCACCTGCACTAACAGGGATATGCAGTTGCTGTACGCTAGAACTTAGGCCAAAAAAACTATAGACCATATCATGCTGAATAAACAGCATCACAGCCGAAACGATCAGCACAGAAACACTGGTTAAGGTCAATAACGTCAAATTGCGTTGACGCTTCTTAATGGTTTGAAGCCCAGATTCCAGTTGCTGCGGATTTAGCGCATATTCATCAATGGGAGGCAAAGACATACTCCTTCAGATTATATTTTCACCTCCCTCAAAGCTTATGAAGAAGGGTTTGAACCACTCGATTCAATCACCAAATGATTCAAATTGTTTTGTAAGGCACGAATACGTGTCGTCGCTTCTTCACGCTTTTGTATACCTTCTTTCTGAATTTGAATCACATCATTAACGGTTTTAATGAGGGTATTTTGCACATGTTCAAGTGTTTCGATATCAATCACTGAACGCTGATTGGCTTTTGCTGTATCGACAGAGTTTTGATGTAACAAATCTGCATTGCGTTTTAACAGGTCATTGGTCGCATCATCAATGCTATTTGCCAATTGCACGCTGTTCTTTTGTTCTTGCAATGAAATCGCCAAGCTAATTTGGTTTTTCCAAGCCGGTAAGGTGATGTTTTTAATTGCATAAAACTTATCGACCAACATCAAATTGTTGGATTGAATAATACGAATCATCGGCAAGGTCTGCATCGCAGACTGTTGCAAGATCTGTAAATCACTCACACGTTTTTCAAGATTATTGGCCAAATGGTTGAGGTCATAGATTTTTTGCGTAGTGGTTTGATCTTGAACTTGGGTAGTTAAACTTGCAATTTCCTGTTGGATTTCCTGCTCTTTCAACTTACCTGCGGCGATATACACCCCTAATTGTTTATATTCGTCTTGCACGCCTTCAAACATTTTATCTAATGTATTTACACGCGCTTTTAAGCCATTTTGCGAAGTTTCAATTTCTTTAACCAAAGCATCAATTTGCTCTTTGGTGGTATTAAAGTGCTGATCAAAACTTTGCTTGGCACCTTTAAATTTGCTGAGTAAACCACCAAAAAATCCTGAGCTTTTAGATTTATTTAAAATGCTCGTGGTATTCAATTGCTGTGCGACTTGTACCACCTGATTGAGCTTTTGACCTGTCGCATCTAGATCTTTATTTTGCACCAAATTTAATAATTCATCGGTATAGGTCGACGTCTTGGTGGCAATGTTTTTACCATATTCAGCAACACTATTATGACTTAAATCTGCCAATTCCTTACGTGCAGCTTCGACTTCGTGAAAATCGGAAGTTTGTAAGCCAATTTCCTGCAAATTGAGTTGCTGAAACTTTTCTTCAGTCAATTCTTTGCTAACTTCAACGGGTAAATTTTTGGCATCTAAATCGGTCATAACCCACCTTATATTTCTAAGACTTAGAGGAATTCTCTAATGATTTTTTTAAAGTTTTAATCAAATTTTCACGGCTATTATCAAGCTTTTCCAATGAACTTGTCGAGTTACTTTGACGACTTTGTTTCACATGATATTGCCATGCTGGAATCAACACCTGCTGAGCTTCCTTATATCGATCTAATAATCCAAAAGAAAGCTGCTGAGAAAGCTGCATTTGTGTAATTGCAATATCATTACTGGCTTGTAAGGTTTGCAAGGTATTCACCTTTTTCGATAAACGTTCTGCAAAGTTGTCAAGCGGATGCTGATTTTTCACAAACTGTGGGTATTCCACCAAAAACTCTTCAGCCGCGACGATATAACGCGCCATTTGCTCACGTAAACCCTGCAATTGATTAAAACGTGCTTGAGACTTTTGAATTTCTAACTGTAACTTTTGGCTCAGATGATTTGCCCGATCAAGTAATTGATCTAGATTTTTATAATATTCAACTTGTCCTGAACCATATTCCAAATCGATGCCTAACCATTTTTGCAGGGCATTAAATTTGCGTGTCTTTAAATATTTTTTTGAATTGGCTAAGGCTTGAATCAGCTGCTCAATGGTTTGACTAAGTTGTTTCGTCAACTGAGGGTCAACACCGTCTAGCAGCACCGACTGTGCTTGAATTAATTGATCGGCATAATGATTTAGACGATATTGATCGGTCAGTAATGGCACAAGGTCATTCCGCTTAATCGAAAGCACTTCCGCCCGATCTACCGTAATATCCTTTAACGGCACCAATACATCAATTTGTGACATAGCCAATTAAACTCAATAAAATCATTTTTATACTACAAGTTTTGCCATAAAAGTCTTGTAGTATTTTGCAAAAAATACATCTATTTCATCAGTCAAATTTCGCCATCAAATTCAACCGTTGCCTATAGATCCGCCAAAGCAGCCATACAGCATCATTTGAATGGATATGATGACCTAAACAGATGAATTCAAGCTTAAGATACCCAAAGATTCAATCTAGATTTAAATTAAACAACTGACTCTACATGAATTATTATCAAAATTATCGTAAAATTTAATCCATATACTTTAGAACCAAATATTAGATCAATAAATTTAGAGGCTTAAATGGAACGTTTTTTCCATAACACAATGTATGCAGCACGTTGGATTCTGGCTCCCGTGTACTTTGGTTTATCCTTTGCACTGCTACTGCTCGCGATTAAATTTTTCCAAGAAGTCATTCATGTCCTTCCGCATATTTTAGAATATTCAGAAGCTGACCTGATTTTAGTCATCCTCTCTTTGGTCGATATGACTATGGTGGGCGGACTGATTGTAATGGTGATGTTTTCAGGCTATGAAAACTTTGTTTCGCAATTAAAAATTAATGAATCGACCAATCGCTTGAACTGGCTCGGCACCATGGATGCCAATTCATTAAAACTCAAAGTTGCAGCATCAATCGTGGCAATTTCTTCGATTCATTTATTACGCATTTTTATGGATGCGAAAAACATTCCCAATGACAAAATCATGTGGTACATCATCATGCATTTAACCTTTGTTTTTTCTGCTTTTATGATGGGATATTTAGATAAAATCAGTAAGCACTAATCTAGGTAAGGTTAATGAAGCCATTTGCGATAATGGCTTCCAGTACACGGTAAATTTATTTATTCATCAAGTTCACTCATTTGCCTTAAACGCTCAAGATCCAAGATCACGATTTGTCCATAATTCCACGCGATCACCTGTGTTTGAACAAATTGCTGCAGATGTTTATTCAAGGTTTGGCGTGAAATTTTAAAAGACTCTGCAAATTCCTGCTGACTGAGTCTCAAAGGAATTTCCTGCCGACAGCCATATTGTTCATAGAGTCGAATCAAATGTCTTGCGATGCGCTGCTCTAGCGTTGCCGTTCTCAAATAACGATTATGCTCAAACATCAAATACATACGTCGACTGAGAGATTGCACGACATTCCAAAGCGCCTGTGGATCACGCTGTAAAACCGCTAAAAACGTTGTTCCAGAAATGATTGCCACCTCGACATGTGTCGCAGCAAAATAATCATAATTCAAAGGCTTTTGTTGTAAGACTGCGACAAAATTAAATACCGACTGGCGACGGATATAGTCATTTACAATCAATTCACCATTATTTTGCAACCAACCAATTTGTAGCGTACCTGAAAGCAAAATATAAATATCTTGCACGATTTGTTGTTGTTTTAAGATGTGCTGCTGCGAATGAAACCGTGAATATTTCACCTGTTGCACAAGCTGTTCTAAAGTCTGATCGCTAAAGCCCTTAAAGATGTCTTCATTACGCAAAATTTGCAACAAATGCTGTTGGGCGGTGTTCTTTTGATCGCTCACGTCTATAAAAAAATGCCTAAGATCTCATTGATCTTAGGCAAGTGCTGAAAAATGTAAAACCATTGTTTTTCGCATTATTTATCTGTTTTTATGCTGTTTTAAATGACGCTCTAATACTTAAGATGCTTTCTCATAAATACGGCCTGCTTCAGAACGCAAGTTTGAAATGTCGGTGTTTTGAATATTTTTCAGTACAGTACTCGGCTGACCATTTACATCGACAGGTACATCGCCCTCGATAGTGACACGTGAGGCGATACGTAGCTCATCACCATAGTCATTGATGGCACGGTGCTGCGTCGCACGATTATCCCAAATCGCAACATCACCAACCGCCCAGCGCCAACGCACAATATTTTCCCATTGCACGATTTGCTCTTGAAACAGTTCAAATAGGCGTCGTGACTGTGCCGGACTGTATCCACTGAAGCGTTTAAAGAAGTGACCCAACACCAAACTTTTTTCACCTGTTTCAGGATGTACACGCACCAAAGGATGCTCAGTTTCCACTTCTACTGCAGTACGGAATAAGTGGCGACCTTCTTCATTGTACTGACCTTTCGGCGTCGCATAGTCATAACTGTTGCTATGCACCGCGCGTAATTGTTCCGCCAGTTTTTGCAGCTCCGGACTTAAATCTTCATAAGCCGTCACGGTATTGGCCCAAACTGTATCGCCACCATGTTCAGGTGCAACTACATTTCTTAAAATTGTGGCTTTGGGATAATTGGGTAAAAATGTAATATCGGTATGCCATGAATCTGCGCGCCCACCACGTGAGTCAATTGACAACGTATGTGCTGTACCATCTTTGAGTGGCACACTTGGGTGATTCAACGGATTTCCTAAAAGTCGTGCAAAGGCTTCTTGTTCTAAATCGGTGAGATCTTGCTGCCCACGCACAAATACAACTTTATATTTTAATAGTGCATGATTAAATTCATCGACCACGCTTTTGTCTAAACTTCCAGACAACTGAATGCCAGAAATTTCGGCACCAATACGACCGGTTACAGGTTTTACTTCAATATGCTGATATTGATAGTCTGGATTGTAATGATTCGATTCTAATTGTGTCATAGGGCTCTACCTTATTCTTCAAATTATTAAGCAACGATGGTGTTGTTGAAATAAAGTGTGCCGACTTCGTGCCCATGACTCTGTCAATTATTTGACAGTTTTCCCAAGTTAAACTGCTATGGTTGTAATGAAATCTGCTTAACAACATTTACACATTTCATATCTAAAAATGCAATAAAGAAAAAATAAAAAAGCCATCGGTATCGATGGCTTTGTGTGCGGATTTTATCTGTATATCACAGCGGAATTATAGATAATTCCCTTCACGCTCAGGTTGATAGAGCACTTTAATGATTTTGACTTTCATGGTATGACCATCAGGCTGCGGCCATTCTATTTCCTGCCCTTCAGCCAAACCTAAAATGGCAGCGCCCACTGGAGCCAAAACATTGACTTGACCTTTATCGCCACGAAAATCATGTGGATAGACCAGTGTAATTTCGGTTGCTTCTGTCGCAGGTGCAATGTTAATGAGAACTTTGGCATTCATACTCACCACATTGGCAGGGACATCTTGTGGAGCAACCACTTCAGCGCGCGCCATCTCATCTTCCAAATGCTCCATCGTCGGCGTCAACTTAGACTGATGCTCCAACATAGTTTCTAAGCGATGTAAATCTTGTTCTGAAAGAATAATATTGGGTTTTTTCATATAAAGTTCCTTTGCGACCTTGCCAACAGATCTATAGCGATGGGCAAATTTTTTGTTATCTCTTATTCCGTTATATCAGAAATATAAATGTTTAGATAACTTTTGAATTTTTCTGATGACATAAAAAAAAGCCCCCTTGAGGGGGCTTTCTCAAGTCAGACTTATTTTGCGTAAACTGGGAATTTAGCGCAAACAGCAGCAACTTTTTCTTTCACTGCAGCAATCACAGCTTCGTCACCTTTGCTGTCTAGAACGTCAGCGATCCAGCCTGCAAGGTCACGTACTTCAGCTTCACCAAAACCACGTGTTGTTACAGCAGGAGTACCGATACGGATACCAGAAGTCACGAATGGAGAACGTGGATCGTTTGGTACTGAGTTTTTGTTCACAGTAATGTGAGCAGCACCTAACCAAGCATCGGCATCTTTACCAGTAATGTCTTGTTTAATTAAAGATAATAAGAACAAATGGTTCTTAGTACCGCCAGAAACAACATCATAACCACGAGCGATTAATACTTCAGCCATTGCTTGCGCATTCTTAACAACTTGTTGTTGGTAAGCTTTATATTCAGGCGCCATTGCTTCTTTGAAGCAGATCGCTTTAGCCGCTACAGCGTGAACTAAAGGACCACCTTGATTACCAGGGAATACAGCTGATTGTAATTTTTTCTCGATTTCTTCATTTGCTTTCGCAAGAATTAAACCAGAACGTGGACCACGAAGTGTTTTATGTGTAGTCGTTGTAGTTACGTCAGCAATTTGTACTGGGCTTGGGTAAACACCAGCAGCAACAAGACCAGCTACGTGAGCCATATCTACGAATAAGTAAGCACCAACTTTGTCCGCGATATCTCGGAAACGTTGCCAATCAACAACTTGGCTATACGCAGAGAAACCAGCCACGATCATTTTTGGTTTGTGTTCTTCAGCTAAACGTTCAACTTCTTCATAGTCGATTTCGCCAGTTTCAGGGTTCAAACCGTATTGAATTGCGTTGTAAGTTTTACCAGAGAAACTAACTTTAGCACCGTGAGTCAAGTGACCACCGTGAGCCAAGCTCATACCTAAAACTGTATCGCCTGGGTTAAGTAGCGCAAGGTAAACTGCAGAGTTTGCTTGTGAACCAGCGTGTGGTTGAACGTTTGCATAATCAGCACCAAACAATTCTTTAGCACGGTCAATGGCCAATTGTTCGATCACGTCTACATACTCGCAACCGCCATAGTAGCGTTTACCAGGGTAGCCTTCTGCATATTTGTTAGTAAGTTTTGAACCTTGAGCTTCCATTACTGCAGGTGAACAGTAGTTTTCTGAAGCGATTAACTCAATGTGCGCTTCTTGGCGAGCATCTTCATTCGAGATCGCTTGAGCTAATTCAGGGTCAAATTGAGCAATAGAGGTGTTGGCAAACATTAGCGAGGTCCTATTAAATTAGGGCTTTTAAGCCGTGCTAAGATTGGCGCGTATTATAACAGAAAGTTTGTCTTTTCCACAGTTTGATATTTATTTAATTCCAAGTGATTATTATTCATTTTAACTACTAATCTTTAGTGAATAAATGAATAATTACAGGAATTGGGGCTGATGGAAATAGACAATAAATTTACCGATTTACCGCATCATTCAATTTCCGCTCCAGCAGACATTCGATATTTTGAGATCCAAGAAAATTGGGATTTTTATCTTGATGAAATCGATGGAATACCCTCCAGCTATTTTTTGAATTTGGCTTTAGCTCAAAATGCTCCAATTCAGCCGCTTTCAAATTTGATTTGGGTTGCATTACAAATGAATCACCCTCGAGAAGATGGACTATCTTCCAGAGAGGAATATGATCTTTTATTAGAATTAGAAGATACCTTGATTTCAGCCATGACTAAAAACAAGTTAACTGTATATGTGGGCCGTGTAACGCGTGATACAAAAAGGCTGTTTTTCTTCTACGCTGCACCACATATTAATGCAGAGCAATCAATTCAGTCTGCCATGCAGGCATTCCCTGACTACCATTATAGTTTTGGTAAAAAAAGCGATAGAGATTGGAACATATATTTTAGAAACCTTTATCCAAATGAAGTGAATTTACAAATGATGTCCAATAGTAAAGTCCTTGAAAGTCTGCGAAACAATGGAGACAGTCTTGAAATTGCACGTCCAATAGATCATTGGATTTACTTTAAATTACTGAATGAACAGAGTAATTTCATTAAGAAAGTCGAAGACCTTGGCTTTGCTGTAGTTGAGAAAACGACGGTAGAAGAAAATGAAAACTATCCTTATAAACTGATCATTTCGAGAAAAGATCATGTAGATCAATTATCTATTGATCAATGCACATTGGTGCTTTTTGAATTAGCAAAACAGGAAAATGCGCAATATGATGGCTGGGAAACACAAGTCATTCGAAACTGAGGTCTTAAAAATAAAGCCTAATCAGATCAATTAGGCTTTATTTGCATGTTTAATTCGCTGGCATTAGAGATTTTACATCTAAGACAATTTCATCCCAATTCGCGGTATAAACTGTCGCATGATCCCATTTTGGTGTGATGGCATCGTCTGTATCCGTCACATAATTAATTTTAGTTCCTTTACTTGTGGCGAGCTGTATCAACACATCCGTTGCCGCTTTTGGAACTGTTGAGTCATTACTGCCTTGATAAATGAAAATTGGTGTACTCAATTTTTTGAGTAGCGGTTGAGAGTCTTGCTCTAAGAATTGTTTAACCACTTTAATATTGGTCATAAAATTAGCTTGCGTTCGAGGGTAGCCATCTAATTTTCCATTCTTTTGTACATAAGCCCCCATTGCCCCACCTAAAGTTTGCCCTAAAACGTCATAACATACACTTTCAGCTTGAGCAGCGAGTTGGTCAGTTGGCGGGACAAACACTTCACTATATTGTAAGGTTGGTGTTGAGTTTCTTAAACCTGCTGTAATTAGCGATGTAAAGGTATCAAGCGGTGCAAGAATATTAATTTTCTTAATCGGATCGTCTTCAGCTGCGGCTTTTTGTTCACCTCCACTGAGAATTAGAGCTAAGTTAGAAGCTGGCGCTACAGCCACTGCCCCCTTATAGCTTAACTGTGCACGTGAAGCATATTGAGCAGCTCCCAATGCTGCTTGCCCACCCTGTGAATGTCCTACAACTGACCATCGTTTTTCTGTGGTGTTTCCTAAGTTTTTACTCGCAGCAACCACTGCATCGGTAATGGAATATGCTTCACTTTTTAAATTTAAGAATGGATGCAACTCTTTACCACTCGGTTCACCCAAACCTTCATAATCAGGTGCAACTACTGCATAACCTGCTGCTAAAAGTTTTGCAATAAAATATTCATTACCCTTTAAGCCTTGTTGGCTTGGAGCACATTCATCAGCAACACCTGTAGTGCCATGCGCCCATGCGACAATAGGCCAACCTCCAGTGGGTTTGGTGCCTTTAGGCGTAAAGAGTAACGCTGTTGCTTGAGTTTCTGCACCATTCACGCCAAGCATTTTATAAGTCATCAATGTTTTATTGGCACTCACCGTATCCAAAACGGTATTAGCATTGGTATTAGCATCAATATAGACCTGTGTTTTTACAACAGGCGCAGCTATATTATTTTTTGGAATCCCATCATCGATAATAAATGACGAATCACCGTCGCTTCCTCCTCCACACGCGACCAAAAAGAGTGTGCTACTAACCAATACCGTTAACTTAAGTCGGTTCATCATCCCTTGTTCCTTCTATTTGTTGTTTTAAAGTCATTCCTAATGATTAATCGTATGGAATTTCAATACGTTCAAGCGATTTCAACGCCATTGATCATCCTATTCATTTATGAAGAATCACACCAACATAATAATACCCTGATTTAATTTATAATTTAATTTTTTAGATTAGATTTTTTAACAAAATAGATTTATGGACTATGCATGTAGCACATATTGATTTTCTCTATTTTAGGTTTTGTCTTAGGCTATTTTGTCCGCGGTTCAAAAGTGAAAAACTCAAACTGCAAAAGTCACTTATAAACGTATGACTGCAGCAAGTACCTATCAGCAAAAATGACTACTCAAAATTCATCATCATTCAGACAATGGACGTATTCGAGAGCTGAATCAACTTAGTGCAAATCAAAGCTTTTTTCAAAGATTGTTAAAACAGATGTTTAATTGCTATGAGATCACATTCCAATAATAGCGTTTTATCATTTTAGATTATGATCATATGTTATGTGCCATTTTTAAATATCGTGATAGACAAAAGCCTTTAAAATGAGTCGATTTAGAAGATAATTAGCTTTACCGCTATAAAGGTTTTATTTCTGCAGACGCGATAAAAGCAGATTATTTATACATTACGCTGCCATCTTCATAATATTCCTACAAATAATCACAGCATTGGTTTGTCAGTGTGGATGTGATCATGTACATTCATAAACATTATTCAACATGCTGGAACTGGACATGCAAGCCATCATTCTCGACACAGAAACCCATACACTAAATGGACAACCCATCGAGATTGCCTATGCTCCAATTCAGGTGGCAGATGCTAAAATTACTTTAGATAAATCTAAAATTTTTGATCAACTTTATCGTTGTGATGAAGCGATTTCTTTTGCAGCAATGGCTGTACATCATATTTTAGAATCAGATCTTGAAGGTCAGCCCCACTACAGCAGTTTTGAGCTTCCAACTGAGACGACATACATCATTGGGCATAATATTGACTATGATATTCGCGCGCTCGAAAAATGTGGCGTAGATGGTTCAAAAATTAAAGCCATTTGTACCCTTGCCCTTGCTCGTCGAGTTTGGCCTGATGCAGAAGCACATAATATTTCTGCCTTGATTTATATGATCACCAAAGGCAGTGAAAAAGCCCGTGAAATGATCCGTAAAGCTCACCGCGCAGATATGGATATTATTTTAACTGCCAATATTTTGATGCATATCGTCCATCACTTAAAAATTAACAGCATCGAAGAATTATTTGAAGCTTCGGAAGATGCACGCATTCCACGCAGTATTAATTTTGGTAAACACCGTGGTACTGCAATTGCTGAATTACCTGCGGACTATGTGCAATGGCTATTACGTCAAGATGACTTAGACCCGTACTTGCGTAAAGCTTTAGAAAACTCTGCTGTCATTACTTTATAAATCATTGATTGTTTAATATTTTCTTAATATTACTGTCATTATCACTGCATAGGATTGCCTTAATTCTTTTGAGCTATGGAATTAAGGCATGTTCAACTATCAAAAAACTGAGCTGGGGTTTCAAACTTTAAAAGACCGACAGCTCGCATTAAATGCTAGACAACGTCGTCTGCTACTCTTAATTGGTAGTGATGACTTTAACCAAATGCCAGTGCATTATCAGCAGCGGATTGCTGAAGAGACATTGCTCGAGCAACTAATGGAACTTGGGCTGATTCAGCCAATTACAGCACATGATCATCTACGCCTTCAAAGCTCAGATTTTTCTGCTTTTAATACTCCTAAAAAAGCGCCTAGCAATACATCCGATCTCAATAACCTTAGCCCTGCATTTGATCTCACAGCGCAAGAACATGTGACTTTTAATGAAGTTTCAATTCCTACGATGGAAGTTCCTCAGATTCATTCACAGTACGCACTGACGACCTCCCTACCAATGGATGCGATGGGCTCTACACCCCATCAATTCCCACAATCCACACCTGAAACTACGACAACAAACAATCCTGTATTACCAGAAAAAACCGTTGATTTCATCGAGCATGATTTTGATGAGTTGCAGAGTTTTATGTGCAGTTACTTACAGCGTTATTGTGGGCTGATGGCAAAAAAATTAATGCTTAATATTCAACAGGCCACGGATATTGCAGACTTAAAAGCCTGTCAGATGCAATGGATCACCTGTCTAAATGAATCCAATATTCAACCTAAACTCTTACAACATGCATTACAGCAAATTAATTACAGTATAAAAAATCTGCAACAACTGGTTTGACTTAGAGACTTTTCCTCACTTCTCATTCAAAAAACAACTTAATGAGGTGAGTTATTCTTCACACATATCAATATAAAGAATTGAATTTTATTAACTTTATCGATTCACTTATTTCTTTTATGGTTTTAACTGCTGTTTTATACGACCTTCCCCTAATGTCAATCAACAGTAAAAAATCGCAAGAATAAAACCGATCTCCTAGCGTTTGAGCATGTCAATGTCACAACAGTTTTGTTTAGAATTTGATTCTTTCGATAATCCTATGCAACTCAGCAAAATTGGCAATTGGGTGTTTACATTCTTAACCTCACCAGACGAATTGCCCGATGTTCAATTGGCCATTACCTATGTCATGCCACGAAAAATTAGTGACGAATTACAACCTCGACGTGTGGTCATTCAAAATACAGCCATTGAAACAATTTGGCGTATAGAACAAGTCGAATGCTTTAACAGCCAAACGAACCAAGAACTCACCTTTACAGCAGCGGAACCTCAAGCTCAATTGGTTTTAAACAGTATCATTGAAGAATTTGCCCGTTATGATGTCCCATTGGTATTCAAGCCGCTTTAATTTAAAGCGAATTCCAACTTATTTTTCATAAAGATTTAAGCTGTCTCAATGATTTAACCAAAGTTAGCTAGACAGACATTAAATGAAAAATAATCCATACAGATTATTATTGCTCAATTCGTATACACTATTCCTGCTCAATAATTTTTGACCATGGATAATAAAAATGAATTTAGCCAATTATTCTAATGATCAGGCACTCATCCTTTTCAACCTATATAGCAGCCTTGAACAATGTCTAGATGCGATTGGACATCTGCACCTTGGACCAAAACTGGTGCTGACCGATCATGATGTATCAAAAGATCATATGATCGTACAACGTTTTCAAGCTGGGGTTTTAACTCAAGAAATCCAAGTGCGTAAACAAGATGTTGAACTGTCTTCTAGCAACCCAATGACACGCTATCAGTTACTGTCTTATATTTTGAATCAATTTAAAGCAGATCAAACAGCTTAAATTTCAATCTCTAAAAATAAAAAAACTCACCATTAAGGTGAGTTTTTTTATTCATTCAATTTAAGCTTCTAAAAGCTTGTAAATACTGTCCGATTTTTGACTTTCAAAAAGTAGTTCGATACTGGGTAGGATGATTTCACCTGCAATAATGATATGTTCAATGCGATGAAATAGCGCTCTTGAATCTTCTTCTGAAGGATTACGCACCAAAGCTTGTGCTTCATAAACCTGACTAAATTGGTCCTTCACTTTAATATCGATCATCTGTGTCATAGTGACGTCTCTACTTGTTTTAATAATTGAATTTTTTATATCACACCTTTACGCAACAACCTGCTTTGTAAATGTTAGATTTCATGGCAATGTAAACTTATTTTACTTTAGTAAATATATATCAATAACATAGGTTGACTATTTAATTATTGTTTGACAAAAACACTATATTTTCACATTTTGAAAGACATTAAAAAGCCCGCATTGCTGCGGGCTCTATGTTGGAAGGCTAGTGCTGATTTCTTGTCTGTAATATTCAAAAACATCTTAAACATTACTAAACTCAACGAGCTGTCATTAATCCGTCCAACCTATTAGTAGCGTCTTGGTTATGACCTACTGTGATTTCAATATAGCACTTTTTTACCCCTTGCCAAGGGGGCGTGACATTTCTAAACATTTGATCAAATAAAATACAATTGATATTTTTTCAAAATAAGCGATCATAGCTCTGCCCAATGCATGTGAAAGATTTAAATAAATAGGCCATTAAAAATAAATTCAACACTATCAATCTATAAACATTCTTTTCTCTTACTTTTAATTCAACCTTTGACAACCCTTGCATTAATTTCTGACTTGAATTTTAAGTCTGATATCCATTTTTAGCATTGCTTAAAATACTAGTAAGTAAGATTGCCGTCTCAAATTAAAATCTAAGACAAAAAAAAGCCCTTGTATCACTACAGGGGCTTTTTTGAATTTGGCGGAAGCGGTGAGATTCGAACTCACGGAGGACTCGCGCCCTCGTCGGTTTTCAAGACCGGTGCATTAAACCGCTCTGCCACGCTTCCATGTGCGCCATAATACGGAGGTTTTATTCATCTGACAAGTAAAAATTACAACTAAACCTTTCAAATGAATATTGTTTCGCCAAATCCTTAAAGTTTAGCCGCGAGCTCCGCACCTTCACGTATTGCGCGTTTCGCATCTAACTCTGCTGCTAGTTTTGCACCACCAATAATATGGTAATTGGCAAGGGTTTTCTCACCCTGTTCGGGCATCAAATGCTTTACCGATTCCTGACCTGCACAAACAACGATCGTATCTACACGTAATAATTGATCATGCCCTGCATGTTCAACCCAAAGCCCTTCATCACTAATGGCTTTGTATTGAACACCACGCAGCATACGAACCGCATTTTTCTTTAATTGTGCACGGTGTACCCAGCCTGATGTTTTACCTAACCCTGCACCGAGTGCAGTTGTTTTACGTTGTAATAAATAAATTTCTCGAACAGGAGGTTCGAGCTCAGCAGCCTGCATACCGCCTTCTGTTACATAGTTTGGATTTGGATCAACACCCCACTCCCGCTGCCAATCCGCTAAAGGCATTGGTTGTGGCTGATGTGGTGGTTTGAGTAAAAATTCAGATACATCAAAGCCAATGCCGCCTGCACCAATCACAGCAACTTTATTCCCCACAGCTGCGCCCTTCAGCACTTCTGCATAAGACAAGACATTCGGTGCATCACTACCTTCAATTTTTAAGCTGCGAGGAACCACACCAGTTGCAATAACAACTTCCTCAAACCCTTCACGTTCAAGTTGCTCACGGTTTACACGCGTGTTTAAACGCAAATCAACACCCGTTTTTTCGATTTGAACTTTAAAGTAGCGAATCGTTTCGTGAAATTCTTCTTTACCGGGAACGACTTTTGCCAAGTTAAATTGACCACCCACCTCTGCACCAGCTTCAAATAAAGTCACGGCATGACCTCGGCTTGCCGCTACCGTTGCAGCAGACATACCTGCCACGCCACCACCGACGACTGCAATACGCTTCGGTTTTTTGGTTTTTAAATAAACCAATTCTGTTTCATATGCCGCTCGTGGATTGACCAAACACGTCGCACGCTGATTTTTAAAAGTATGATCTAAACAGGCTTGGTTACAGGCAATACACGTATTAATTTCATCGACACGGTTGGTCGCCGTTTTATTTACCCAAAATGGATCTGCCAAGAATGGACGCGCCATTTGCACCATATCTGCCTTGCCTGAAGCTAAAATTTCTTCAGCTGTATCTGGCATATTGATACGGTTTGACGCAATGACAGGTATCGCAACATGTTTTTTGACTTCAGCGGTATAATCCACAAATGCCGCACGCGGAACTGAAGTTACAATTGTCGGAATACGTGCTTCATGCCAGCCAATCCCCGTGTTCAACAACGTCACACCTGCTGCTTCCAAAGCTTTGGCAACAGTAATGACTTCAGCCATGGTGTTCCCATCATGAACCAAATCAAGCAATGACAAACGGAAGCAGATAATAAATTTCTCACCCACTTCAGCACGTATCGATTTCACAATATCAACCGCAAGGCGCATACGATTTTCAATTTCACCGCCCCAACGGTCTGTCCGTTGGTTGACATGACGGCTTAAAAACTGATTCAACAAGTAGCCTTCTGAACCCATAATTTCAACACCATCATAGCCGGCCTTATGTGCAAGACTTGCCGTTTTGACATAATCATCAATGGTTGAAAGAATTTGTTTGTCCGTTAATTGACGCGGTTTAAACGGTGAAATCGGAGATTTTATCGGACTCGCTGACACTGCAAAAGGCTGATAGCCATAACGCCCTGCATGCAAGATTTGCATTAAAATTTTGGCACCATGCTTATGCACTGCATGAGTCACCAATCGATGCGGAGCGATATCACCTAAAGTATTCATGGTACCGCCAGCAGGTAACAACCAACCTTGACGGTTTGGCGAAATACCGCCTGTAATAATCAGGCCGACACCACCTTTCGCACGCTCACCAAAATAAGCTGCAAGCTTAGGATAATTATAAAAACGATCTTCCAGCCCACTATGCATGGACCCCATCACGACACGATTTTTAATCGTGGTAAAACCCAAATGTAAAGGTTTTAAAATATTTGCATAGCTAGTCGTTGTCATGCTGAATCCTTATTTTGGCTTTGCAACTTGTTGCATAATACTTTAGCGGTTTTTTTATATTTTGGGATGACAGTTTAGAAAATATTCTTCGCTTTTATGGTCAATACCGCCTGATATATAAATCCTCTAACCATAAAAAAAGCCGTGATATTTCACATCACGGCGTGTTATTTTTAAAAGCATTATTTCCAATGCTTCAGCTTACTGGTTTGCCCAATCCCGACATTAAAGCTATTGGTTGGATCCAACTTTTGATAATGATTTTTTAATGCAGGCTTGGCAACATATAAATGTCCAACATTGTGTTCCGCAGGATATTCAGCACCACGATCATCGAGTAAATGCCACATTGCATGTTCCATTACCAAAGGATCTACACCTTTTTTCACAATATAATCTTGATGAAAAACATGACAGAGAAAATGTCCATAATAGAGTTTATGGATAATTTGCTCATCCATGGCTTTCGGCAAAGTTTCTACCCACTCTCGATCATTGCGACGTAGCGCAATATCCAGCGCAACAATATCTTCCACTTCCGAACGATGCGTATCACGATAACGAATTGCAGCACCTGCCACCGCAAAACGGTGTAAAAATGCTTTACGCCCTTCTTCGTCTGTGCATTTAAAATAATTGCCTGCCGTTTTATCTAAAAAATACGTTTTCAAATACGCATCAACTTGATCAACATCCTGATTTTCAATACGAATCATCAAATGATGTTCATATAAATCACGGAAGGCATTCATCCGTTTCGGCAAATGATTCGGCAAAAATTTTGTCACTAGCTGCAAGACTTTATCTGACAAACCTCGCAAGCCCAGTTTTTCTAAATAGCCATCGACTTTATCTTTCATGGCAAAAGCAGCTGGAACTTTTGCCGTGCCAAATTTTTCAATAAATACAAAAGAATCTTTGCCGTACTCAGCCCCAATGTCATATGCCACGCGATGAATGTACTCACCTGCAATCGGCAAGCGCGGCAAATCTTTTAGTAAAAAACGGCGAATTTCCGTCAAATCATCATGTGAATTGGTTCCTACATAAAACACCTGACTTGGAATCTTTTCAAAGGTATCTAAACGTACGGCAAAGACACACACTTTACCCGCTGAACCCGATGCTTCAAATAAGCGGCTTGGATCAGCATTGAAACGTGCAGGCGTATTTTCATCAACTTGTTTAACATCATGTGAATAGCGCTGATCAGAGGCACAGCAACTTGAATTATTCACAATATCATTGATTTGATAATTTTTATTTTCCAGCGCTGTGAGGATTTCTTCAGGCGTATTGCCAAGATGGACACCTAGATGATTGACCAACTCTAACTCACCTGACTCATTCACTTGTGCATACAGTGCAAGCTCTGTATAGGCAGGACCGCGGCGTACCAAAGCACCACCTGAGTTATTGCACACGCCGCCCAAAACCGATGCCCCAATACACGAAGAACCAATCACCGAATGAGGTTCACGATTAAATGGCAGCAAATCTTTTTCAAGCTTGTCTAATGTTGCCCCCGGTAGGCAAATGACTTGTTTACCTTCATTAATCACTTGGATGCCAACCAAACGACGTGTACTTATCAGCACCACAGGACGGTCATAGTCATCACCAAAAGGCGTTGAACCACCTGTCAGACCTGTATTGGCGGCTTGCATAATCACAATACAATTTGCATCCACAGCCGCTTGCAGCACTTGCCATTGCTCAAGCAAAGAGCCCGGTGTAACCACAGCCAATACTTTTCCTGCACCGTAACGGCGACCTTGGCGGTATAAACGTGTGTCTTTATCTTCAGTTAAAACGTGTTGCTTACCGACGATGTTGATGAGGTTTTGAATGGTTTGTAATGATTGAGTTTGCATGCTCGTAGAATTTTCCATTTTCAATATTTTCTCTCCTTGATAAAGAGGAATAGCATTGTTATGCAATGAAAAAATATTGATTTAAATAATTTTAAACAACGTAGGTTTATTTGCACATATCAAAAGTTTTTAGTCATTGTTATTAAAATCTATAATGAATATCCCTTCTCCCTTTGGGATGAGTAGCAACGCTACGCAAGAGGGTTAGGAGAATTATTCAATAAACACCTCTCCCTAACCCTCTCCTGCAAAGAGAGGGAACTTTCATTGCTAATTTTTTTGATGACAAATAACTTTCCCAAGAGATCGATTCAAAAAATCACCCAGCCAACTCTTTCTCTAACTTCACCAAACAATCAGATGTAATATCCGCAATGGTTTTTGCACCTGTTAAGGTCATCGCAACACGCATTTCTTTATCAATCAGTTCTAAAAGATTGGAAACACCTTCACCACCTGCTGCACCGAGCGCATAAACAAAGGCGCGACCGAGCATACAGGTATCCGCACCCAAAGCCAGCATACGCACCACATCTAAACCATTTCGAATACCTGAGTCCGCAAGAATTTTAATATCGCCTTTTACGGCATCGGCAATTGGTGGCAATGCACGCGCTGAAGATAAAACCCCATCGAGCTGACGGCCACCATGGTTTGACACCACGATGCCATCTGCACCAAAACGCACAGCATCTTTGGCATCTTCAGGGTCAAGTATGCCTTTAATAACCATCGGTCCATCCCAAAATTCACGAATCCACTCAAGATCTTTCCATGAAATTGATGGGTCAAAGTTATTACCCAACCAGCCGATATAATCTTCTAAACCTGTTGGTTTGCCCAAGTATTTAGAAATATTCCCTAAGTCATGCGGACGACCTAATAAACCCACATTCCATGCCCAGTGTGGATGGAAACACGACTGCATATAACGGCGCATGGCTGCATTTGGCCCGCTCATCCCTGAGTGCGCATCACGGTAACGCGCGCCCGGAACAGGCATATCCACGGTAAACACTAAAGTTGAACAGCCTGCAGCTTTGGCACGTTCTAAGGCATTTTTCATAAAGCCACGGTCACGTAGCACATATAACTGAAACCACATGGGACGCTGAATCGCTGGCGACACCTCTTCAATAGGACATACTGAAACGGTAGACAGCGTAAATGGAATGCCCTTTTTATCTGCGGCTACTGCTGCTTGAACTTCGCCGCGGCGTGCATACATCCCGGTTAAACCCACAGGTGATAAAGCCACAGGCATTGATAAGGTTTCATTAAACAGTTGGGTTTCTAAACTCAGCTGTGACATGTCATTCAGCACACGTTGACGCAACGCTATTTTTGATAAATCTTCTACATTACGCTTTAAGGTATATTCGGCATACGCCCCGCCATCGATGTAATGAAATAAAAATGGCGGTAAACGACGACGTGCCGCTTCACGATAGTCATTGGCAGAAGAAATAATCATGCTTATATCCTGTTTAATCGACTGGCACGCTGACGACGAGCTTCTTCTTCATCAATCATGCGCACCTGTTGTACTACAAACTCAATGTGTCCACAGACTGCTTTACGTGCAGCTTCAGGATCACGACGTTCAATTGCATTCATGACTTGGAAGTGCTGATCATGCAATTGATCAAATCGGTGTGCTTCGCTATAAACTTTTCGACGACCTAAAACGACATTAAATTGCAACAGATCAAATAGACCACGCATCATCTGAATCAACACTAAATTATGTGATGCTTCAGCAATTGCTAAATGAAATTTGGCATCTGCACGCGCTGCTTCATCGTCATTGCCTAAAGCCTGAAAATGATTGATCTGATCATAATAATGTCGGATATGTGCCAAGTCCTCTGCTGTAGCACGTTGTGCCGCATACCATGCGGTACCACCTTCCAAAATAATGCGCGCCTCTTGCACATCAAAACGGTAGGCAGGGTCTTCACTAATCAAACTGCTGATGGGCTGCACAATTTGATAACTCGACCAAGTCGCAGGTAATTGCTTTAAAAAAGTCCCCGCACCGACTTTACTGACCAACACGCCCATGCTGGTCAATTGAGAAATCGCTTCGCGTAAAGAGGTGCGTGAGACGCCAAGTTGTTCACACAGTTTCCGTTCAGCAGGCAGACGATCTCCAACTTGCATATTGCTTTCTTCAATCAATACACGAAGACTTTGAACAATTTTATCAGAGACTTTCATCTGCTTTCCTTAACGTTGTTACACAATGCGTGTTATGGAATCATCCAAGGGAACACATAAGCTTGTAGGGTGATTAAAATCCCCATCATGATTGTGAACGTTATACTGTGTTTTACGGTAAAACGGAATAAATCAGACTCTTTACCTACCAAGCCAACTGCCGCACATGCAATTGCAATTGACTGCGGAGAAATCATTTTTCCAGTCACACCACCACTGGTATTGGCAGCAACGAGTAATACTTCTGGCACACCAATTTGCTGTGCAGTAGTTGCCTGTAATGCAGCAAATAGTGCATTGGCTGACGTATCTGAACCCGTGAGGAATACACCAAGCCATCCTAAAAATGGCGAGAAGAAGGTAAAGGCTTGACCTGTATGTGCAAGGGCCAAAGCCAAGGTCGAAGACATACCTGAATAGTTGGCGATAAAAGCAAAAGACAACACCATCCCAATCGAATAAATTGGAATTTTTAATTCATTAATGGTTTCACCAAAGGTCACAATCGCGTCTTTCGGCTTCATTTTTAAGAAAATAATGGTAATGATCGCAGCAATGACAATTGCCGTACCTGTTGCCGAAAACCAATCAAATTTATAGATGGCATCGTAGTCCTTCATTTCAGGTACGACTGGCGGCATCTTTTGAACTAATTGGTGTAAGAATGGCACTTTGATCGAAATAACCAAATCATGTAAAGCACCGTCTTTGGTAAATAAATCCTTAAACGGTTTAATACTCCAGATCGTGACCATCACCGTTAAGATCGCAAATGGCGACCACGCTTTTGCAATTTGACCCAAGCTATATTTTTGCTGTTTTTGTGCAGCAACATCTTCACTCATCGTCGCATCTTGATCTGCAAAGCGGAAAATATGTTTAGGCTGCCAATATTTAAATAAAATCGTTAATGACACTAAAGAGGCAATCGCCGCAGTAATATCGGGTAATTCAGGACCGACAAAGTTCGAGGTTAGGTACTGTGCAATCGCAAAGCTACTCGCCCCAACCACAACCGCAGGCCAAGTTTCCTTCACACCGCGCCAGCCATCCATAATCGCCATAATCCAAAACAGTACAATCGGCACCATAAATGGCAGCTGTCGACCAACCATCTGACTGATTTCCATCGTATCTACACCAGACACTTGTCCAGCAACGATAATTGGAATACCCATCGCACCAAAAGCCACTGGCGCTGTATTTACGATCAGACAAAGACCTGCCGCATATAAAGGTTTAAAGCCTAAACCTACCAATAGTGCTGCGGTAATCGCCACAGGAGCACCAAAGCCCGCAGCACCTTCTAGGAAAGTACCGAAAGCAAAGCCGACTAATAGCATCTGTAAACGTTGATCTTCAGTAATGGAAAGTATCGAAGAACGGATGATGTCAAACTGCCCTGTTTTGACTGAGATTTTATACAGGAACACCGCACCAATAATGATCCATGCGATCGGCCATAAACCATAGAAAAAACCGTAGACCATCGAAGCCAATGCCATAAGCGCAGGCATGTCATAGGCAAATAAAGACACCAACAGTGCCAGTACAACGGTGATCGTACCTGCCACACTGCCTTTTAAACGAAATACAGCAAGCGCCAAGAAAAAAAAGATAATCGGAATGAGCGCAATTAAACTTGATATCCATATATTCCCCATTGGGTCATATATTTGCTGCCATTGAAGCATTGTCATCTCCTTGAAATGCTTACTAAGATTTAATTATTGAGCAATATCAGCATGTGGTCTTTTTATCATTGGTATGACCAATATAAATATTAAACACATAAAAACTCATACTATTGCTGAAATACTCCGCAATTTTTAATTATTTCAACTCAATCATTCAAGCTTTTCTTGTTTTTGGTATGACCAATATAAAATACAAAAACATTATTTTTCCGTTTAAAAATCTCCATATCAACTTTTAAATATCTGTTTTGTATTTATTATTTACAACTAAACTTTATAAAATATACTTTAGTCTAATAACCACGCTTTGTTTGACCTCAGTCTCATTTCAATGAAAAGCATAAAAACCAAATTAACCCAATAATGGTATGACCATTAATTTAAATCAAATAGATTTCTTTATATTTACATCCTATTCCATTCAGAAAACGCATTTTCCGCCCGCAAAAACTGGATGAAGTATTCACCAATAGATTTCAACGATCATTTTTTTCCACCTCATCGCTTGTATCTCATGATTTTTTAGAAAAACCCCGCAGAAAAGTGCTACAATCATGCACATATATGTATTCTTTCAGGCCACCCATTCTCGGTGCCTATATTTATATCGTTAGGATTAACAATGACTGATAATGCAACTATCTTGCAGAATGTCCCAGTTGGCAAAAAAGTTGGTATTGCCTTCTCTGGTGGTCTAGATACTTCAGCTGCGCTTTTGTGGATGAAACAAAAAGGTGCAGAACCTTATGCTTACACAGCAAACTTAGGTCAACCTGATGAAGACGACTACGATGCGATTCCAAAAAAAGCGGAAGCGTATGGCGCAGTTAAAGCTCGCTTAGTTGATTGTCGTTTACAACTTGCTTTAGAAGGTATTGCGGCTATTCAATGTGGCGCTTTCCACATTTCAACTGGTGGTATGCCTTATTTCAACACGACTCCTCTTGGTCGTGCAGTTACAGGTACGATGCTTGTAACCGCAATGAAAGAAGATGACGTAAACATCTGGGGTGACGGTTCGACTTATAAAGGTAACGACATTGAACGTTTCTATCGTTATGGTCTGTTGACTAACCCATCGCTAAAAATTTACAAACCTTGGTTAGACCAAACTTTCATTGACGAGCTAGGCGGCCGTGCAGAAATGTCACAGTTCCTGATCGACAATGGTTTTGACTACAAAATGTCAAAAGAGAAAGCGTACTCAACTGACTCAAACATGTTAGGTGCGACTCACGAAGCAAAAGATCTTGAATACCTTAATGCGGGTATCAAAATCGTAGACCCAATCATGGGCGTTGCGTTCTGGAAAGATGACGTAGAAGTAAAAGCTGAAGAAGTTTCTGTAACTTTCGAAGAAGGCTTCCCTGTTGCATTAAATGGCAAACGCATCGAAAACCCAGTTGAGTTCATTCTTGAAGCTAACCGTATCGGTGGTCGTCATGGTCTAGGTATGTCTGACCAAATCGAAAACCGTATCATTGAAGCAAAATCTCGTGGTATCTACGAAGCTCCGGGTATGGCACTTCTTCATATCGCTTATGAACGTTTAGTGACTGGTATTCATAACGAAGACACCATCGAACAATACCGTATTAACGGTCTGCGTTTAGGTCGTCTTCTTTACCAAGGTCGTTGGTTCGATTCTCAATCATTAATGCTTCGTGAAACTGCGCAGCGTTGGGTTGCTAAAGCAATCACTGGTACTGTGACTTTAGAACTTCGTCGTGGTAATGACTACACTATTCTAAACACTGAATCTCCTAACCTCACTTATGAAGCTGAGCGTTTAACTATGGAGAAAGGTGACTCTATGTTTAGTCCTGCTGACCGTATCGGTCAATTGACTATGCGTAACTTGGATATCACAGATACTCGCGCTAAATTAGGTATCTACACAAACTCTGGCTTACTTGCAGTAGGTACAGGTTCTGCAGTGCCTCAATTAAAAGACAAAAACAAATAAGATTTGTTGAGTCATAAAAAACCGCGCATTTTGCGCGGTTTTTTATTGCCGATTTCAGAGAAGTTCTCAATTTTATTAAACATTAAGCCACATGTGCTGAACGAATCGACTGATAGTAAATTTGATTCCGGCCTAATTGTTTCGCACGATACAACGCCTGATCGGCAATATTTAACAGTTCATCCTTCGTCATATTTTCAGCACGATATACCGTAATACCCAAACTAATAGTGACGTGATTTGAAACCTGTGATTTGGCATGTGGAATTTCTAAACGATCGATTGCTTTATAAATATTTGACGCTACCGCATAAGCACCATGCGCATCGGTTTCAGGCAATAAAACCACAAATTCTTCACCACCATATCGCGCTACAAAATCCATATGTCGAATGGCATTTTTAATGGTTTTGGCAATGGTTGAAATTACATCATCGCCTTTTTGATGACCGTAGAAATCGTTATAGTTTTTAAAATGATCAACATCGATAAATAGCACAGCAAGCGAGGTGTTATTACGTCGAGATTGCTCATAAAAGGTATCAAGCATTTCATCAAAAGTACGTCGATTTGAAATCTTGGTTAATTCATCATGCTGACTTAAATGCAAAAGCTCTGTGGTATGAATACGATGGATTTTTTCACTAATATCCGCGCGCAGCATATTCAAAAAAATCATCCTTTCACGCGCACAGAGCATCTTACTGATTGCAAAACCCAATACACAGCTTCCAATCAGTACACGCCCCAACACCATCATATCAAATTTCACTTCTAATGAAAAAAGCATCAACATGGTGACCACAGCAGCCAACAAGCCAGACATCAACATTTGGACCGGTTTCACCCCCGTCAAAATGTAGCTCAAGATGTAAATCATACAAAGGATCATCATGGCCTGATGTTTAAGTGCTTCGGTATACACGGTCATGGTGAGCCAAGACATTGTAATAACTGCCCAGAACACCACAAACATACTGGCATGTGAAAAATAAGGTTTCAGACGGTCGTAACGGGCAAAGGCATATAAAGTCAAAAGACACAGCGCACCATTGAGCTGTCCGACCAAACAATGAATAAAATCATGCACAAAATGCTGTTGATCAATAATCCAATAATCTCCAGGAATGATCAGCATGGTCAGCACAAAGTAGATCAACACCCCCATCCAAAAAAAATGACGTATGTTGGTTTGCGCACGATCGAGGTTTAAAGTCCAAAATTGCGTTTCCAGTTTTTTAGGAAACATTTCCCCTACACGACGAGTTTGCCGTGTAATCAGTTCCTCTATTTTTTCTTTATCGTATTGCAACTTTGCAAGGTTATACTTGTATTCCATTTCCAAGCATTTATCTAATTCTTTTAGTCATTTAAAAATACCACAGTTTTATTCTTAATTTATATCTGTTCAGTCATTTGTACAGAAATCTCGTTACCATTTTCACATTATTTGCATTATCATTTGTTTTATTTCCAAGCTTGGAATCGCTGTGAACACGATTACTCTTCTTCAGCCAGATGATTGGCATGCACATTTACGTGACGGTCTAGCCCTAAAGCGTACAGTTCCTGATTTAGCACAACAATTCTCTCGCGCGATTTGTATGCCAAACACCGTACCACCGGTAAAAACCGTTGAAGAAGCAAATGCATACCGTGAACGTATCATGGCACATGTTCCTGAAGGTGTTCACTTTGACCCGCGTATGGTGCTCTATTTCACAGACAACACCCCAGCGAGTGAAGTTAAAAAAATTAAAGAATCTGAGCATGTTAATGCCATCAAACTTTATCCAGCAGGTGCAACCACGAATTCGGACAGTGGTGTCAGTGACATTAGTAAAGTCTATGGTGTAATTGAGCAACTCGAAGAACATCAAGTGCCATTACTGTTACATGGTGAAGTTACGCACAACCATGTCGATATTTTTGACCGTGAAAAACGTTTCCTTGATGAAGTACTGTCTCCACTGTTAAAACAATTCCCTAAATTAAAATTGGTACTAGAACACATCACCACCAGTGAAGCTGCGCATTTTGTATTAGAACAAGACCGTAATGTCGCTGCAACAATTACACCGCAACATTTATTATTTAACCGTAATGACATGTTGGTGGGTGGTATTAAACCGCATTTCTATTGTCTACCGATTTTAAAACGTCAAACCCATCAGCAAACTTTGCTTGAAGTCGCGACCAGTGCAAACCCTAAATTTTTCTTAGGTACAGACAGTGCGCCGCACTCAAAAAATGCTAAAGAAAATGCATGTGGCTGTGCAGGATGTTATAGTGCACCAACAGCAATTGAGCTATACGCTCAAGCATTTGATCAAGTCGGTAAAATCGACCGTTTAGAAGGTTTTGCAAGCCATTTTGGTGCAGACTTCTACGGACTCCCTCGAAATACCAATACCATTACCTTGGTAAAAGAAGATCAAGTGATCCCTGAAAGTTTAGACTATTTGGATGGCGAAAAAATTATTCCGTTGTATGCGGGTAAGACCATCCAATGGAGAAAAGTGTGACAGATGAAACTCGACCAGTCATTGGTCAACGTTTCCGTGGATTCCTACCTGTTGTTGTCGATGTCGAAACAGCAGGTTTTAATTCACAGACCGATGCCTTACTGGAAATTGCAGCGATTCCTATTGTGTATGATGCAGAAGGTAATTTTGTACCGGGTGAAGCCCACCATGCACATATCAATCCATTTGAAGGTGCCAACCTTGACCGTCGTTCACTGGATTTTATTGGTGTAGATCCATTTAATCCGATGCGTATGGCCATGGCTGAAGATGAAAAATCAGCATTAAAACGTATCTTCAAAGCAGTAAATGAAGTACGTCGCCAACAGAACTGCACACACGCGGTTTTAGTTGGTCATAATGCCCATTTTGACTTAGGTTTTGTACAGGCAGCGATTGCACGTACAGGGACAAAAAATCAAAATCCTTTCCATAGTTTTTCCGTATTCGATACAGTGACTTTGAGCGCTGTAATGTTTGGACAAACTGTGCTGGCAAAATCATGTATTCAAGCTGGTATTGAGTTTGATGGTAAAGAAGCACACTCTGCACTTT
The DNA here is from genome assembly GCF_013417875.1 of Acinetobacter sp. YH12219. Classification (NCBI taxonomy): domain Bacteria; kingdom Pseudomonadati; phylum Pseudomonadota; class Gammaproteobacteria; order Moraxellales; family Moraxellaceae; genus Acinetobacter; species Acinetobacter sp. YH12219. The sequence continues at coordinate 110,343 of NZ_VPDC01000008.1, read as the reverse complement.
ACGATACTCAGAAGACCGCTGAACTGTTCTGTTATATTTTGAACAAACTCGGCCCTCACCTACTTGACACTATGATGGCGGATCAATAAGATACCGCCATCTTCTAAACGTCCCTATCGTCTAGAGGCCTAGGACATCGCCCTTTCACGGCGGTAACCGGGGTTCGAATCCCCGTAGGGACGCCAATACTTCTTATCAAGCTTTTTCTTTTTTCTAATATTCATAACGAATGAATATTCTTAAATCATCACTATTTCTATCTTAATTCTCATTGACTGAATTTCTGTGTATTAAAAAACATTTATTGCAAATAATTCTCATTTCTATTGATTATTCCCGTAAAGTTAATGATAATCGCTATCGTTTTTATCTGCATAATTGTTGACAGCCATGCGCTTTGCCTATTCTCACCTCAATATCGCAATTTTGACTGCTTTAGCATCTCAAGCTCATGCCAATGAAATTGATTCAACTCAAGTTATTCAAAGCAATAACCTCAAAATGACGCCGATTGAAGTTGAAGTCAAAGCCAAGCCAGAAGTAGGTAAAACCATCTACACCAAAGAAGATTTAGAAAAAACGCCGAATAGCTCTAAAAACATCACTGACTTTTTAAAAGTTAATCCAAATGTGCAGTTTAGCCGTGAACAACGTTCTGCAGATTCACAGGCTGAGCTACGACCATCCGAGATATCTATTAATGGCGCGCAAACTTACCGAAATAAATTTGTAATTAACGGCGTCAATACCACCAATAACCTTGACCCACTGGCAAGCGGCAACTCCTATTCAGGCAAGCTTGATGGTGGCTCACAAGGGATGGCCCTAAATACCGATTTAATTTGTAAATTAGAATTGATCGATAGTAATGTTTCTGCAGCATACGGCGAATTTACAGGTGGTGTAGTTAATGCTGAAACTTGTGCCCCAAATACTGAAATTGGCAAAATCCACGGCTCCGTTACTTACGACTACACGGAAAGTGATTGGTCACGTTATCATTTTACCGATGAAGAAGAAGCTGCAGAGTTTGAAGATCCAACATCATCAAATAATAAAGAATATAAAAAACACGGCCTAAGCCTGAATCTATACAGCAAACTCTCTGAACAATGGGGCATCAATAGTTATGCCTCTAAACGTGAATCCATCGTTCCAGTAATGAGTGGTTTAGAAGATCGCAGTAAAGTCAAAAGCGAGCGTAATAATATCAACTTAGGGACTACCCTTTTTTATACACCTTCGGACACAACCAAAGCGAAGTTTGGCTTTGATTTAGGGGATTTGGACAGTCTAAATTTAGTTGATAAGCGAATAAATTCAAAAAGTATTAGCAATACAGAAACGCTGACATTTTTTGGTGAATTAGAAAGTAAACTCAATAATTCAACATTAAAACAAAATATTAGCTATCAAACGCTAAGCCAAGCACGTGAAAATGATTCAACTACCGGCATTCTTTGGAAGCAAACACCAACTAAAAACTGGAGTTCCAATCCTGGTGAAGGTGCCACAAGTAGTGATATTGAATTACACCAAGATACATTTTCGTATAGTCTAAAAAATGCGTTTGATACCGTTCAGATTGGTAACAGCATGCAACAATTAAGCTTTGGTATGGGCTATGACTATTCTAAAGTTGCATGGGAACGACCTAACGATGCCTATATGTATAATCAGCCTAAGACTTTTACATCTAGTTCAGGCATTAGCTGTACGGCAGGTGATATTCTTTGTGATGAAGCAACGGATGAAAATAACTATCAAGGCCAATATCAAACAAATGGCAAGTATTATCAAAAAGGTAAAGTTAATATTGACCAACAACGTGTGCATACCTTCATTGAAAACACATCGACTTGGGATAATTTTTCAGCGCGTTTAGGTTTACGTGCAGATTATGAAAGCTTGTCGAAAAATTTAAATATTGCACCTCGTACTGCCTTTAACTATAAACCGCTAAAAAATGATCTTTTGTCCTTCACTACGGGATGGAATCGATATTATGCAAACTATACCTTAGCCACTGAACTGCAAGATCAACTTGCATTTTTGGAATACAATTTAAAACGCACAAAAAATCAAACTGAAGACTATTGGACTCAAACTGGGTTATCAGATTTAATATTAGCTAATTCCAATGTTCAACGTGCCAATTTAAAGACCCCTTATGCTGACGAAATTGTGTTTGCCATTAATAGCCAAGTTAAAAACTGGAACCTTGGTCTGAAATGGGTGAATCGTGATAGCAAAGATGAAATCACAAAAAATCGTTTTATTGATCCAACAACCAGCAACACCATCGATCATTTTGAATATAGTAATAGTGGTAAGGCAAAAGCTGACATTTACACACTCACACTCAGAAATACGCTGCCAGTCGTATATAAAAACTCTCTGCACGGGTTTAACTTTGGCTTTGATTACACTGAATCAGAAAAAAATTATTTAGACTATTCTGAGTCATATAACGTTAACAGTAATACGACTGCTGAAGATCGCGATATTATCTTTAACGGCAGCCTCATCCAATTTAATGAACGTCCTGTTGAAAATTTCAATCAGCCTTGGACTGCTCGTTTTGGTTGGGACATTGAGTTTTCAAATTTACCATTAAAGATTAATAACTTCTTAAGCTACAAATCTGAATATAAAGATACGTATAAACTAAAAAACAAAGTTGAGCATGATGGTGTCCTGTTGGAAGCCTATGCTACAGATACGATTAGACCTCGATTTAGTTGGGATATGCGTACCACTTATGATTTGAATTTCTCTAAAGACTACAAAGCAATATTCGGTTTAACCATTAACAATATTACCAATCGACATAATATCTATACCACCCCAGGTATTAGTGAGTCGACCAACAGACTTAGATCTGAAATTGGGCGACAGTTCATTGCTGATGTCACATTTAAATTTTAATCTTCCCTATCAAGAGCGCCTTAAAAACGCTCTTGATTCATTTTAAAATAGACTAAAACATGAAAAAAATAATCTTACTCTTTGGCCTGTGCATAGTATGTCTCGGTATCTTCATCTACATTTTTAGACCCGAAGCCAGCCTACCGACAAATCTTTCAAATACTGTTGAGCACGATGCCAATCAGACAAATCAAACAGCATTGAATGATGACCAAGAATCTTCTATTCCCGAAACCAACGATCATGACACTCAAATACAAGCGAAAAAAACCAAAAAATTGAGCGAAGAAGCAATACAGTATTACCGAACAGCAAGTAAATACGGTTGGGAGTCAATCGTTCGTGATTTTGAAAATGGAACCATCCTAAAAAGTAAAATGCCTAAAGGGGAAATAGAAAAACTTTGCGAAATTGCACTGAGTCAAAGCACTGCCGATAAAACCAAACGCTTATTTAAAGCAAATTGCAAACCACTCAATGGCCGTTCATCCTCTATGATTATTAATGGCGCATTAACCAATACAGAAGGCAAAATAGATCAAAACGAAATCATTGAAAAATTAAAACTCTACAAGTCGGAAAATGTTTTACAAACACACGTTACGTATAAATTTGGCCCGTATGAAGAAAAAAGCTCTTTGCAATCTAAAACAATTGGTTGGGGGCTTGAAGACGTTTTTGATTATTTGCTGAGTATTGGAGTCGATTACACGGGCGTGGATGGTAATTTAATTTTAGACAATATCAAAGGCCGTAACCCTTCTGTGAGTTTGGTTCAAAAACTACTGAATGCAGGAATCGAGCCCAATAGTAACGTTTATAAACAAATGGAACAGAATGACTTTTCAACCAAATATCCTGACGTTTACAATTTATTAAAAGCACACAAACCATGAAAAACATCGTTATTACCAGCTGCCTGCTAATGAGTATGCATTGCTTTGCAAATGCTCCAGTGCCACAAAATCACGCTACCAATGCACCATCAGTGAAAAACATTCACGACTTTAAAAAGATCAAAGGGATGACAAATGATGCATCTCGTTATTATAAATTTATAAACATATATGGTTGGTCAGCCATAGTGCAGGAATTTGAAAATAAAAATATTCAAAACAGTAAAATGAAAAATAAAGAAGTTAAAAAAATGTGTGACACAGCGCATCTTATACTTCCACTTCAAGATATCAAGCGACTGATTGCTGCTAATTGCAAACCCAGCTCAAACGATGTCACTTTTAATACCATCAATAGGACTTTAAAAAATGGCGATGGTTCTATTAATGAACAAGAAATTATTGCTAAATTAGAATTTTATAATGCATTAGGATTATTAAAAACACATCAAACATACGGCCGTGGCTATCGTGCAGAAACATATAATTTACTCTACAAAGCTGCCGGTTTTGGTTTGCCTGATGTTTTTGATTATCTCCTGAATATCGGACTCACAGTAAAATATACCGATGGTAACTTACTAAATACACATTTTGATGGTCGCTCCCCTCAACTCGCTTTAACCCAAAAAATTTTAAAACTGGGTATCAAGCCAAATGCTTCAACCATCACAATCATGCAACAACGGAACTTTAAACAACACTACCCCGACATTTACCAAGTCATCCTATCCAATCTAGAACAGAAAAACCGTAAACTTTAATTAATTACAGCCTGACTGGTTTTGTTTATACTTCAGCTTGATCTATTTTGATGTAAGAATACCCTATGTTTAAAAAGTTGCTCTTGGTTTTAGCCATCTTATTTCCATCTGCACTCTATCTGTATATTGTGAGCCGCGATGACAACAAAGCCCCTGTAACCGAACAAACTCAAGTACCTGCAACCTCCGAAGCCGAATATCAAACTCCTGACCATTAATCTAATGGTCAGTGCTAAAGATTTAAATTTTAGATCAGTATTATCACATTATAAGAAAAATTCGATTTATCAATCATTTCACTGTATTCAATCATAAAATATACCTTTCATTCAATTTTCATTTCACTATGCAATCTCCCTCTGAACCTTCGCAACACTCGTCTGCTGAAGGTAAAAGTCCATCGCTTAAACGTGCGATGACGACTCGACACCTTGTGATGCTCTCACTTGGTGGTGCAATTGGTACTGGTTTGTTTATGGGTTCAGGTGAAGTTATTTCACAAGCTGGGCCTTTAGGCGCTGTTCTTGCCTATATTATTGGCGGTTTGATTGCCTACATGGTCATGCTCTGTTTGGGTGAACTTGCCGTACATTTACCTGTTTCTGGCTCTTTTGGTGCTTTTGCGACTAATTATATTGGCCCGGGTACCGGTTATATGGTGTCTTGGATGTACTGGTTGGGCTGGTCTGCCACCTTAGGTACAGAATTTACTGCGGCGGCTATTTTGATGCAGGAATGGTTTCCACAAACCTCTATTTGGTTATGGACACTGATCTTTGCAGCTGGCGTACTGATCTCCAATCTAAGTTCTACACGTGCGTTTGCAGAGTCAGAATTTTGGTTATCAATGGTGAAAGTTGCAACAGTGTTGATTTTCATCATCCTTGGTTTTGCCTGCATCTTTGGTTTCGTGCCTTTCCAAGGCTATGAATCAGCTCCAATGTTCCACAATCTGACTGAACATGGTTGGCTGCCAAATGGTTTGTTCCCACTGTTTGCAACGCTATTGATCGTGAACTTTGCCTTTAATGGTACGGAGATGATTGGTATCGCTGCAGGTGAAACTGAAAACCCTGAAAAGAATGTGCCTAAAGCCATTCATGCTGCGGTATGGCGCTTAATCATTTTCTTTGTCGGCACTATTATCGTTATCAGTTCACTGTTGACCTATACCGATGCAGGTTTAAATGTCGGTGGACATGGCGGCTTAAGTAGCAGTCCATTCGTTTCCGTATTTAACCTGATGGGCATTCCCTATGCAGAAGACTTGATTCGTTTCGTTATTATTACGGCTTTACTGTCTACAGCTAACTCTGGTTTATATGCTGCATCGCGTATGATGTGGGCGCTATCTGCACAAAAACAATTACCACGCGCTTTCGGCAAATTAAGCAAAACTGGTGTGCCTTATATTGCTGTATTGGTCACTATGATCGGTGGTTTACCGGGTCTATTGTCAGAACAATTTGGGGCAGATGTGATCTTCAAGAACTTGATGGGGGTTGCTGCCTTCACCATGGTGATCGTGTGGATGAGTATTTGCTGGAGTCAATTTAACTTCCGTCGCCAATGGCTGAAACAAGGTCATAGCGTGTCAGAACTTAAATTCCGTACACCATGGTTCCCGCTGGTTCCAATTCTTGGCTTTGTCTGCTGTACCGCAACAGGTTTAAGTATGGCTGCAGATCCTGAAATGCTTTCAGGCTTTATTGGCTGCCTGATCTTTATGGCAGCATGTTATGCAGGTTATTATTGGTTATATCACGATAAATAAAATAGTTAAGGTGGCTCATTAGCCACCTTTTTTTATGAAACTATTTCTCTTCCCTATGAGAGAAAAATTAGGGTTTCCATATAAATTCAAAAATGATTTGTGGGAGCAGTTTAATCCACAAAAACCACTGTACAAATTATAATTTAAGGAAATCGTTCAACTGCTTTTCGTCAATGAGTTTTTATCCTCGCTCAACACCAAGATATAATCCCATACTTTCAACTCTAATGAGTCCTTTTCGGATTTTGCCCCTTTAGAAACATTAGCTAAAAGACACGCAGCTACTATTGCTAGAAATATTTGGATAGATACTCTCAAACTTGTATTAGATATTAATTCAACAAAAGTAAAGTTAAAAACTATTAATGAAAGTGGCAAAAGCACCCGACTTGAATTCATCTGTTTTTTAAATTCAGGAAAATCACGATTAATAACCAATAAATCTTGTTTGTCTTTACTCCACAACATTGGCTCAAAACATACATCCAATTTTTTTTCTAATTTTTCAAGTTCTACATCATCACTAGACAACTGATATCTTCGAACCTTTAAGATTAAATATAATTTAAAAAAGCTCTGGATATCTAAAAAATAATGAGAATCATCTAAAGATTTGAGGTGATTATACGTAATTCTACTTTCCCCATCTAAATCCCTAAATAAAAGTTCATCAATAATTCTTTCAAACTCTGATTTACTAATATACGAAGAAAAATTATTTGTATAAATTTCAAACCAATGCAAATAATTCAATAAAACTATATAGAATCTTTCATGGACTTTGCCCACATTAAATTGATTGATTTCAAATAAAATTCCAGAAATAAACTCATTAAAATTATTTTTCATTAAAAAAATTCTGTTTTTGTTTCATTTATATACATTTAGAATATAACAATGAAACTCTATTTTGACAAATATAGATGGGCTATGTACTATACACCCACCTCAAAACGTCCCTATCGTCTAGAGGCCTAGGACATCGCCCTTTCACGGCGGTAACCGGGGTTCGAATCCCCGTAGGGACGCCAACTCTTCTGTCAGCTCTGACAAACTTAAAGTTTATTTATCTATAATTTATATTAATTGATTGCATCATCATTGCATTCTTCTCTACAATTACTCGCTTCATTATTTGATTCTCCTTTTTCTCTATGCAGTCATCACATTCTCCGAATGATGCTTCGCATCAGGGCAATTCTGCGCCGTTAAAACGCGCTATGAGTACTCGACATCTGGTGATGATTTCGCTTGGCGGCGCAATCGGTACTGGTTTATTTCTTGGTTCGGGTGAAGTCATTGCACAAACGGGGCCTGTAGGTGCCATTATTTCGTATTTTTTAGGCGGTATTATCGCCTATATGGTGATGCTTTGCTTAGGCGAGCTCGCTGTACATATGCCAGAATCTGGTTCATTTGGCGCTTATGCTAAACGCTATATCGGACCGGGTACGGGTTATACCATCACTTGGCTGTATTGGCTGACATGGTCAGTAACGCTAGGAACTGAATTTACTGCTGCTGCACTTTTAATGCAGGAATGGTTCCCAGATAGCTCTATGTGGATGTGGACCCTAATCTTTGGTGCTTTTGTATTCTGCTTGAATATGATTTCAACCAAATGGTTTGCTGAATCTGAATTTTGGCTAGCCTTAGTCAAAGTGATTACCGTTGTTGCCTTTATTATTTTAGGTCTATTGGCCATTTTTGGTGTTTTAGGCTATCGAGGCTATGAAGCTGCACCGCTGTTTAGCAACCTCACTGCACAAGGATGGTTCCCTGAAGGCTTGTTCCCAATATTCGCTACAATGTTGATTGTTAACTTCGCATTCTCTGGTACTGAGCTGATTGGTGTTGCTGCGGGTGAAACCAAAGATCCAGCGAAAAATGTGCCTAAAGCCATTAACACGGCGATTTTCCGCTTATTGATTTTCTTTGTGGGTACTATTGTTGTTATTACTGCACTATTACCCCATCAAGAAGCTGGCTTATCTGCCGAAGGTGTAAGTAGTTCACCTTTCGTAACAGTATTCCAGCACATTGGTATTCCTTATGCAGAAGACATCATCCGCTTTGTGATTATCACAGCCCTACTTTCTGCTGCAAACTCAGGTTTATTTGCTGCATCTCGAATGATGTGGTCATTGTCCTATAGTAAGCAATTACCTGCAGTGTTCTCTAAAGTGAACTCGCGCGGTATTCCTTATGTTGCAGTAATTGTGACCATGATCGGTGGTATGCCGGGCTTACTTTCTGAGCAATTTGCACCAGAAACCATCTTCAAAAACTTGTTAGGTGTTGCGGCATTTACCATGGTGGTAGTGTGGATGAGTATTTGTTTAAGCCAATTCAACTTCCGTCGTCAGTGGTATAAAGAAGGCAAAACTGCCAAAGATTTAGCTTTTGCTGCACCACTCTTCCCAATCGTGCCGATACTCGGTTTTGTATTTTGTCTTATTACCTGTATTAGTATGGTATTTGACCCAGAAATGTTAACTGGCTTTATCTGCTGTATGATCTTCATTGTGGCGTGTTATATCAGCTACTACACCTTGTATCACAACAAAGATTGATCTGCGTTGTCATACCAAACACGATAAAAGAGTAACTTCGGTTGCTCTTTTTTTATGGCTATATTTTAATAAAAGTAGAATAAAAACTGGTCCGTCGATGAGGTGCAATATGCAGATCATCTTTATCCATGGCATGAATCAACAGCAACAAACTGCACGTTCGCTCGAACAGCATTGGCTTGCACTGTTGTCTCAAGGCTTAAAGCAAAGCCATCAAGAGACTTTTTTATCGTATATACAGCACCATATGCGCATGCCTTTTTATGGAGACTTACTCACGCGTTATCATTTGCAGAATATGCTTCAAGCCAGCACCTTGACGCCTCAAACGTGGCCACATTTTCCGTTTATCCATCGTACTGAACTCCCAGAAAAATCACCTAAAGTACTTGAGCATCACGCTGTACAAAACAATCTACCTGACATCACCCTCAATGATGCTATTGGATTGAGCCAGTCATTCAAATCGATCACCGCACTCGGCAAAGATCTTGCGCTACGCGATTTTGCAGTTTTAATGAATTATTTCCCAAAATTACATGCCACACTTTTGCATAAATTTTTGGTCGAAACTTATCTCTATTTATCCAATCCACACTTTATTCAGGCAGTTCACACTCGTCTGCATGAGCAATTACACCAAACTAAACCTACCCTGTTGATTGCACATTCATTAGGTAGCGTGATTGCGTATCATTTTTCACTGTTACATCCTGAACTCAACATACAGCGCTTTATCACCTTAGGCTCACCTTTGGCTTTTCGTGTCATCCAAGCCCACTTACCTCAACCTTTACAGCGGCCTGATGCAATTTCAGGCGATTGGTTAAACTTTTATTCACATGATGATTTTCTCAGCGCTTTTCCGCTGAGTCAGGCACCATTTGATTTTCAACCCGCCATCATGAACCAGCAAATTCAGACATCGATTGAACACCCACACGATATTGCAGGATATTTAACACATCCAGAAGTTATTGCTACAATTTTACAAGTGTTGAAAAAACCGACATAAATAATGTATTTTTCAAACATTTTTAGCAAATTGTTTTAATTTTATGCACTCAACAACAAAAACTGAATTTATTTATAGAAAAGCGTTTGACACTCCCCGATTTTCACCCTAATATACGCCCACCTCTGAAACGTCCCTATCGTCTAGAGGCCTAGGACATCGCCCTTTCACGGCGGTAACCGGGGTTCGAATCCCCGTAGGGACGCCAATTTTCAGAAGTACATTTTATTAAGTCCCTATCGTCTAGAGGCCTAGGACATCGCCCTTTCACGGCGGTAACCGGGGTTCGAATCCCCGTAGGGACGCCATTATTTAGTCTAAAAACTTAGACTGAAATAAACGGTTTTAAAATTTGCTTTCTGTACTGTCCCTATCGTCTAGAGGCCTAGGACATCGCCCTTTCACGGCGGTAACCGGGGTTCGAATCCCCGTAGGGACGCCATATTCGAGTTGGTTTTAATCACTCATTAAAAAGCTCAAGCATTGCGACTTGGGCTTTTTTATTGCCTTAATTTCTAAATATTTCTTTTAAAAGTTTTGAATCATAAATGGACTTAGGGGCAATCACCTGCTCATTTAGCGGAATATTTTGACCATAGCGCTGCCGCATTAGACGCTGCACTTCATTTTGTTTTAAATCAAATTGTTTCAGTTGTTGTAATGGAGAAAGTTCGATTCCCAAAGCATGCTGATAAGCTTTCCAAACAATTTCAGAACAGTAAATTGCACGGTCATCCCATTCAAAATAAATATCATAGGGTTTGCCCAAGTACTTTTCCGCATGTTGTACCAGCTTCGTTTTCTGCGGCACATTTAAGGGTTGTTTGAGCCTTTTCACCACATAGTGAGCATTTTCCCCACGCGTGATCCATTGATTTAAAGCGGTATATTGCACAGGTTGAATAGCTTCAAGCACCCACGTTTGGTTATTTTTATTTACGATCATACCCATGTGACTATAGGGCGAATGTGTCGCCTTTTGAATGCTTAAACTTTGCTGTGACTTTGAGATATGAAAAATAATATCTCCCGTCTGAAATGTAGACTGAGCATAGAGGGCAGAACTGAGCCCCGAAAGAATGACCGTTAATATTAAAATTTTAGACATTTTTATTGTAAGCAATATTGATATGAATGAAGGCAACCATAACATGAATATATGTCGGTTGCCCTGATTCTAAAAATTCAATGATTGATTAAGCCGACTTACGTGAATTGACTTGCCCTTTAATGACCGCTGTTAAATTTCCTTTAAGATACTTAAAAAACACTTTTAACGGTGAAAGTTTAGGATTTGGCTGTTTGCCTTCACCAATCGATTTAAACTGAGCGGCATACCAAATAATTTCCATAATCGCCATTTTATCAATCATTGGTATGCCAGTTTTAATTTTGTCCACACCGTAACGAACATCCTGCCCCGCCAATAAACGATCAGCCAAATCGACTTCAACAGCGAATGGACGTGCAATACCAATGAAATCACAAGCTCCACTGTCTAGTGCAGCATTCATGCCTTGTACTGTTCTAAACCCACCTGTAACCATCAATGCACACTTTACCTCTTTACGGATATTGTCCGCAAAATCGAGGAAATAAGCTTCACGAGCAATGGTACTGGCTTTACGTTTTTCTTCTTTGGCCCCCGCCATCGCTGGCGCTTCATAGGAACCGCCCGAGATTTCAATCATATCAATCCCTGCGGCATCTATTGCCTTAAAGACCTCAATCACATCTGTTTCGCTAATTCCGCCGCGTTGGAAATCAGCAGAATTCAGTTTGACCGAAATGATAAAATCATCTGTCGTCGCAGCACGAACTGCCTTATAGATTTCAAGCAAAAAGCGCATGCGATTTTCATTTGAACCACCCCACTGATCTTGACGTTTATTGGTCAGTGGCGACAAGAACTGACTAATTAAATAACCATGCGCACCATGCAATTGCACGCCTTCGAAGCCTGCCTTTTCACAAATGTGTGCGGCACGTGCAAAACGCTGAATAATATCTAAAATTTCATCTTCACGAAGTTCGCGCGGTGTTCCAAAAGTTGTAGCTAACATCGGACTAAATGGCACAGCAGATGGTGCAACCGTTTCTTTATTTAAACCTTTTGGACATTGACGACCCGGATGTGAAAGTTGAACCAATTGCACCATGCCGTGCTTCTTACCTAACTCAGCCCACTGTGTTAACTGCGCCAAATCTCGCTCTGTTTCAGCGACCACAACCCCCGGCTCATTTTTAGCACGAAAATCCACCATGACATTACCCGTAATGGCACAGCCTAAACCACCCTTCGCCCAAGCTTCATATAACCCAAAATGTAAGTGATTGGGTTGGCCTGCGGTATTGGCCAATGCTTCACTCATTGCACCTTTGATGATGCGATTTTTAAATGTGGTATTACGAATTTTAAAGCTTTCAGCTAAATGGCTCATGACAATGTCCAAAATGAAATAATAAGTCCTGAGTATTTACTCTAATTACTATTTTCTAAAGGTCAAGGATATTTTAACAATGACACTTGTCAAAATATCCATAAGTTTGATTTTAGTATCGGCTGGCTTCAATTAATTTACGGGTATAGTCCGTTTGTGGTCGTGCAAATAGATCTGCGGTGTCTTGAAACTCCAAGACTTTGGCATGGCGCAGTACCAACACTTTTTGACACAGGGCTTTGACCACGTGTAAATCGTGACTGATAAATAAATAACTCATATTAAATTCTTGCTGCAAGCGACGTAGTAGCTTCACGATGGCTTTTTGTGTCGTCCGATCTAGTGCAGATGTGGGTTCATCGAGTATCAATAATTTAGGACGTAATACCAACGCACGTGCTAAGGCGACTCTCTGCCGTTGCCCACCGGATAACTCATGTGGATAACGCTGCTTAAACGAGTTGGCTAATTCGACTTTCTGCAATGCTTCATCTATACGCTGTGCAATTTCATTTGCAGATAAATGCTGTAAGGCCAGACCTTCGCCAATGGTTTGCTCTACATTTAGCCGTGGATTTAAACTACTGAATGGATCTTGAAAGACAATTTGAAATTCACGACGTAAAGGTCTGAGCTGTTTTTCTGAAAGTTGATGGATGGCGTGTTGATTTAACATAATTTCGCCATCACTTTCTATGAGCCGAGCAATAGCCAATGCTAGGGAGCTTTTCCCTGAACCACTCTCTCCAACAATACCGATCGACTCACCTTCAGCCACTGTTAAATCCAAAGCCTCTACCGCAACGACATAATCTTTGATGCGGTTCAATAAGCCTTGTTTGACTGGGAACTTCACTCCTAATTGGTGTAATTTTAAAAGTGTCTGCGTTTGTGAAACCTGTATTGCTTTACCAAAATCATGGTCTAATAGATTTTTGGTATACGCCTGCTTCGGTTGCTCAAAAATTTCCTGAACATCTCCTTGTTCCACCACTTGTCCACGATTCATCACAATCACATGTTCGGCATAGCGCTTGACCAAATTCAGGTCATGGCTAATTAAAATCATGGCCATATTACGCTGCTGTTGTAGCGACTTTAATAAATTTAAGATTTGCGCTTGCAAAGTGACATCTAAGGCCGTGGTTGGCTCATCAGCGATTAAAATATCAGGATCTAAGGCCAATGCCATGGCAATCATGACACGTTGTCGCTGCCCCCCAGATAACTCATGTGGGTATCGTCTTAACTTATCTTCAGCATCAGGAATACCAACATCATTTAATAATTCTATAACCCGCTGCCGAGTTTTTGCCTTCGACCATCCCTGTAACAACAGTGACTCACCAACAATCTTTTCAACCCGATGTAAGGGATTTAAAGCTGTCATCGGCTCTTGAAAAATCATTGCAATTTTCTGTCCACGAATGTTTCGGTGCTGTTCAGGACTCAGTCCAAGAATATTCTGTCCACTCAGGCTGACGCTGCCTGTGACCTGCAGATCACTCGACAACAAACCGAGTATAGCTAGGCTGCTAATCGATTTACCTGAGCCGCTTTCTCCAACAATCGCTATCGTTTCACCTGCATGCAATTTAAAATTTAGATCATCAACCAAGACCTGTGCTGCATGTGAAATATGTAAATGTTCCACCTCTAACACGATGGGAGGTACATTAACTTGATGATTATTGACGTCTAGGATCGAATGCATCACGTGTCGCCTCCCCAATGTAAATCAATAAAGACAGCACGATCGCTAAGGTAAAAAACCCCGATAAGGCTAGCCATGGTGCATTCAGATTGTTTTTCCCTTGAAGCAATAACTCACCTAATGACGCTGCATCAGGCGGTAAGCCATAACCTAAGAAATCCAAGGCTGTCAGTGCAGTAATATTTGCCGTAAGCATGAAAGGTAGCTGTGAAAGACTGGAACTCATCGCATTTGGTAAAATATGCCGAAACATAATCGTACTATCTGTGACGCCAAGACTTCGTGCTGCACGGACATAATCAAAATTACGAGCACGTAAAAACTCTGCACGAACCAAGCCGACTAAAGTGGGCCAGCCAAACAACAGCATAATGACAAAGAGCCAATACACACTCGGTGTAAACATACTGACTAAAATCATTACCATGAATAGCATCGGGAGCCCACCCCAGACTTCTAAAATCCGTTGACCAATGAGGTCTATCCACCCACCATAATAGCCTTGTATCGCCCCAACCATGATGCCCAATATTGCTGAAGCAAAAGTTAATACAAAACCAAACAGGAGCGACACACGTAATCCATATAAAATTCGCGCCAGCACATCACGCCCTTGGTCATCGGTACCGAGCCAATTTTGTGCAGTTGGTGCAGATGGTACGGGCACAGCCAGTTCTAAATTCGGTGTTTGATAGGAAAATTTAATCAGTGGCCATACAGCCCAGCCTTTCTCTTCAATCAGTTGCTGCACCACAGGATCTTTATAATCTGCCTCAGTTTCAAATACCCCACCGAAAGCTGTTTCTGGATAGCTTTTTAGTACGGGTACATATAAAGAATCATCGTATTTGACCAAGAGCGGTTTATCATTGGCGATGAACTCGACAGCTAGGGACAACATAAAAATCAAGGCAAAGCTGATAAAGCATGTAAAGCCTAATTTATTTTCTTTAAAACGTTGAAATCGCGCTTGCATGATCGGAGACATTATTTTGCCCCCTGCGAATCAAAATTAATTCGTGGGTCAATCATTTGATATAAGACATCACTGATTAATCTTAAGATCAGCCCCATCAAGGTAAAAATAAACAAGGTGCCAAAAATCACTGGATAATCGCGCTGTACGATGGCTTCAAACCCCAACAATCCCAGACCATCTAGATTGAAAATAATTTCAATAAATAGATTTCCCACAAAGAAGATGCCAATTAATGCTTCTGGTAGACCAGCAATAACAATGAGCATTGCATTACGAAATACATGCCCATACAGCACACGTGATTCGGTCAAACCTTTAGAACGAGCAGCAAGAACATATTGCTTATTTAATTCTTCCATAAAAGAGTATTTGGTCAGATAAGTTAAGCCAGCGAAACCACCAATTACCATAGCAAACAAAGGCAACACCATATGCCAAAAATAATCTGAAATTTTGCCAAATACACTTAACTCAGCAAAATTCTCTGAAACTAAACCTTGTAGAGGAAACCACTGAAAATATGAACCACCTGCAAAAAATACAATGAGTAAAATGGCAAAGGCAAAAGCAGGAATGGCGTAGCCGATAGCCAATAAAATAGACGTACTTTTATCAAATAACAGACCATGTTGACGGGCTTTTTTAATGCCTAATGGAATAGACACCATATAGATCAGCAAGGTACTCCATAAGCCAAGGGATAAGGATACAGGCAGCTTTTCCCAAAGTAGCTCGGTCACAGGCTTATCTTTAAAAAAACTGGTACCAAAATCTAGCGTCACATACCCCTTTAACATCAGCCAAAAGCGTTCGAATAATGGCTTATCGAAACCATATTGCGCTTCGATTTTTGCCACCATTTCTTCACTGAGGCCTTTAGCACCTTGGTATTTACTGCCTGTCGTCGCAGTTTCACCACCACCCGTGTTTCCCATGCCTTGAAAGGATTCTGCTTGCTGTATAGCTTGCTCAACAGGTCCTCCCGGCGCAATCTGAATCACGACAAAGTTAATCAGTAAAATGAAAAACAATGTTGGAATAATCAGGAGCAATCTTTTTAAAATATATGTGCCCATGTTGCTTTCATATTCCTTGTCATTCAGGTGTATTTATTGCTGCCGTAGATATTGTGTTATTTGCTTGGCTTGAGCTGCATCACTCCACCAATAGTCAATCCCTGCAGAAAGTTTAGGTTTGACATAAGGTTGCTTATACATATGCCAATAGGCAAACCAGTTTTCACTTTGCCCAAACATTGGAATTTGATAATAACCCGCTCTGAGCAGGCGGTCTAAAACACGCGTACGAATAATCAATTCCTCCCGATTTGGAGCATTGATCACCTGTTGAATGAGCTTATCGATCACAGGATTTTTAATCCCTGCATAATTATAATTACCCACTTGATCGGCTGCTTGACTGCCCCAAAGTTGAGCTTGCTCACCTGCTGGAGTGAGCGATTGAGGCATTTCATCCACGATCATATCAAAGTCAATATTTCGCATACGCTCGGTGTATTGCGGCCCATCGACTTGTCGTAATAACACCTGAATACCTAAACGTTTCAAATTTCGTATAAATGGCATTAAGGTTCGCTGCAAATCTTGTTGCTGAATCAAAAGTTCAAATTTCACAGGCCGAGATTTTGCATCCACCAATCTGCCGTCTTGATAACGATAACCCGCATTCAATAACAGTTGGCGTGCATGCAGCAGATTTTTTCGATTAAATCCACTGCCATCAGAAATGGGATATTGCCAATTGGATAAGACCCCCTGTCTTTGAATAGGATCAAGTTGCGATAACATCGGTTTTAAAATATCCAACTCTTGGATAGAGGGTTTCCCCTTCGCTTCTAGCACACTATTACTAAAATAACTCTGCAAACGCTGATACTGCCCATAAAATAATGCTTTATTTTGCCATTCAAAATCATAAGCATAGGTTAAAGCTTGTCGAAAGCGAATATCACTAAATGGCGCACGACGAGTATTAAATACGAGACTTTTTGTGGGAATCGGTCGTTCATGTTTAAAGCGATATTTGACAATTTTACCGTCTTTAAAAGCAGGAAAATTGTACGCTCCCACCCAATTACGTGCAGTCTTTTCCTCATATAACGTAAATTGACCTGCTTTAAAGCCTTCAAAGGCAATGTCAGGACTGCGGTAATATACATATTTCAGATGGTTAAAATTATATCGACCACGATTAACAGCTAAGTTCTGCCCCCAATACTCAGGATTGCGCTTGTAGCGAATACTCCTACCTGCATCGATCGTCTCAATTGTGTAAGGGCCTGAGCCTAATATGGGCTGCAATGTAATTTGAGTAAAATCTTTTTTTGCCCAATCTTTTTTGGAATAAATCGGCATTTGCGCCAAAATCATGGGCATATCAGTGTTGTGTCCAGATTTAAAACTCATCCTCACCTGATATTTAGATAAAACATCTGTTTTGTCCAAATCCGCTAAGTACATTTGTAGACCGGGATTTGATTTAGTTTGAAAGGTATCAAAACTAAATTTAACGTCTTCAGCAGTGAGTTCAGAACCATCACTAAACCGTGCTTTTGGGTTTAAATGAAAAATAACAAAATTAGTTTTTTTCGGGTCAAATGTCACCTTTTCGGCAAGCAATGGATACATCACACCCGGTTCATCTAAAGATGAACTCATCAAGCTATCAAAAAGATAATTGATACCTTCAACAGAACGCCCTTTTCCATTCATGCTGTTTAAATTATCAAAACTCCCAATACTCGAGGTCGTGATATATCCCCCTTTATTGGCAAGAGGATTGGCATAGGGCATTGCCTGTAATTGATGATATTGAGGGCTACTATGTATGGCAAGAAAAGGCGTGGTCTGCAACGCAGCCCACGCCCCTGTTGAAAGTATGCTCAAAGTCACACCAAACACGTAACGCGAAGTTGAAGCAGAATACATTCAACTTAACTCCTTAATGTTTGGACTCAGTTTGGTACTTTAATGACTTCACCAATACGTAACTGAGCAGACGGTTGTATATCATTCATTTCAGCAAGTTTTGATGTATCAAGTCCATAACGGCTTGCTAAACCAATCAATGTATCGCCGCGTTTAATACGGTATTCACTGATAGTTTTAGGGACTTGTAAATTTTGACCGACACGAAGCCCAGCACGCGGATTCAAGTTATTTAATTCAGCCAATGCTGCCACAGTTAAACCTGTCCGACTAGCAATCGAATTTAAAGACTCGCCTGATTTCACAGTATAGCTTTCAGTATTTGTTGGTTTCACATTGCTCGTAGAGGATTTAGCTTCCGTTTTTTTGGTTTCAGTTGCTTTACTAGCTACATCAGCAGGTAGTTCACCATCTACTTTTAAACGCTGCCCTACACGAATCGCACTATTGGTATTTAGGCCATTTAATTCAGCTAAATAACGTAATTGAAGATGATATTTCTTCGCAATCACACCCAATGTTTCACCTGATTTCACCACATGAATATCGGTCGCATCAACGGAATTCGTTCGTGTATTGGTTTTGCTTTCAATTTTGGTCGCCTCAGCTTTGGTTTCTACTTTAACCGGTGCGACATCACCTGTTAATTTTAATTTCTGCCCAACGCGTAGACCAGAACTACGCTCTATACCATTTAAATTTGCGACATAGTCCATGCCTAAATCATAGCGACTAGCAATGCCTGTCAGTGTATCGCCAGACTGCACCACATATGTATCCGGAACAGTTGAACTTGCAGGAACTTTAATGCTTTGCCCAGCCATCAGCCCACTATTTACCGACATATCATTTAGACTCGCCAATTCTGACAAACTGATTTTTGACCGCGTCGCAATACTGTAAAGGGTATCACCACGCTGCACTTTATAGCTTTCAACTTTATACGCAGGATCAACTTTGACATTTTCAATGCGATTCACGACTTTGCTTTCGAGCTTCTCAACTTCTGCTACAGCTTGTAATGGCACATTAATTTTTTGTCCCACCATCAAGCTACTGCCAGCCGTTAAACCAGTTGTTAAATCTGCCAACTCTTGATTTGACAGCGCATAACGATCTGCAATGAGTTTTAGATATTCACCACGTTTTACCGTGTAGGATTTGGTTTGAACTTTTGCAGATTTTTCGACAACTTGAGCTGCTTTCTTGTCAGCTTCCAATTTTGCTTTAGATGCTGGCGTTTCTTTTAAGGATAATTTCTGTCCAACATATAAACCACTCGTGGTGGTTAAACCATTGTAATCGGCGAGTTGCTTCGTACTTAAACCAAATTGACTCGCAACAGCTGTAAGACTGTCATTTGCTTTCACCACATAGCTATCTGCAATAGGCTTAGCTTTCGATTCTTCATTATTTTGCACAATCGGTTTCGCATCATATAAATAGATGGTCGTACCGACATACAAGGTCGAATCTGGCGAAATTTGGTTCCAAGCTGCAATATCACGCCAATTCACGCCATTTTTCATCGCGATCAACGCTAATGTGTCGCCCGCCAAAACTGTATAAGTACTGCGTTTACCTTTAGGTGGTACAACTACAATTTCAGAATCTGTACGAATGACATTTTTACCTTGGTTGCGTTTGGCTTCTTCGGAATCTGCACCTGTATTTTCAGCCACGCTTTTCGGGTAAGAGAACCCTTTCGTCAGTTCTTTACCTTGTTGATCTGCAATCGACTGACTGGTCTGAATCGCAGTTAACTTAATCTTACCATCGTAAGGATCGACAATTTCAGTGCCCTTCGGCGCAATAGCTTTAATTTCCTGAACGACTTCTTCTTGTTCTGCTTTGGTCGCTACTGGTTTTAATACCTCATCTATTGTTTTGGTCTCACCTTCAGCTTTAATAGCCGCCATGATTTGCTCACGCTCATTTGCGCTGAGTGGTGGCTCGACAGACACGGTTTTCACAGGAGTCGAAGGTGTTACAGCGACTGGAATACGCGGCGCACTTGGAATATCACTATTCGATGCAAAGGCAGCTAAAGCAGATGATCCCATTGGCGTTTTGCCTTTCGTTCCTGATGGAATACTTGGCGTTACCGTTGCAGCAACTACAGGTGGTTTGGCAGAAGCTGTCACTGTCGGCTGAGTGGTCAGCGTAGGCGGTGTCACTTTTGCAGGCTGAATGGTTTTACTGTTTAAATCTGGCGGAGTGACACGTGACGGCGTAATTTCAACATTATTTTTCGGTAAGTTATAAGTTGAATTACTTGCCCAATAACCTGATGAACTACCTGATTGTAATTTTTTCAAACGTGCATCGACTGATGGACTCACATCCGCAGGAATTAAAATCCGCATTGGGCTGCTGCTATCAATCACATCGCCACGATGACCAGGGTTTAGTGCATAGAGTTCTGCACGGCTTAAACCGGTAATAGATGCAATTTCATTTAAATTTGCAGGCCCTACAGCCACTTCACGAAAGTGTGGACGGTTGGCAATTGGCGGTAAACTTACGCCATAAGCACTTGGATTTTTAATAATTTGAGCAACAGCCAAGAAACGTGGGACATAGTTCATGGTTTCTTGGGGCAGTTTTAGTGACCAATAATCCGTTGGCAAACCTGCCGCACGGTTACGGTTAATCGCCTGTTGAATGCGGCCCGGCCCTGCATTATATGCAGCCAAAGCCAATTCCCACGAACCGAACTGGTTATGTAGCGCACCTAAAAACTCATAAGCTGCACGCGTTGATTCCACTACGTCACGACGACCATCATACATTGAGGTTTGTTTTAAGCCGTAAATACGTCCAGTACTTGGAATAAATTGCCATAAGCCCGCTGCGGCTGCACTTGAGGTTGCTGCTGGGTCATAAGAACTTTCAATCACTGGTAATAACGCCAACTCAGTCGGCAAACCACGACGTTCAGCTTCTTTAACCGTGTGATACAAATAACGGGACGCACGCGCACTTAAACGGTCAATATATGGTTGACGTGAAATAAACCAACCACGCTGGGCTTCAATACGCGTATCCCAATGGTTCAAATCCATTTTGAAACCAACGGTCATTCGCTTCCAGACATCACCGTGCTTCAGTACTAAAAGGCGATCGCCCTCTACGGCACGCATGTCTGTTGCAGAAAGTAAATCTTCGAGTGAATCTAAACTATTGGCATCGAGAAAGTTTGAGCCAACTTGTTTACTTGCTGAGTTCTGCTTAGTCGTTTGCGATGAAGAACAGCCCGTCAGACCAAGAGCTGCGAGCGCAGAACCCAAGACTGTAAATTTAAAAATTTGTGGTAACGTAGGCTGCCAGATAGTCGCAGTTGATTTATACATAAAAAAATCCAGACAACTCATATAAAATTTATTTTTTAGATATGCCATTGTAGTGAAGCAGGACACAGACACAAGGCGTTAATTTACCGCTATTTCAGTATAAATGTTACAAGAAATTAAAAAAATCGCCAGAAATGGATTTCTCCTTGTCATTTGCGTTATACAATATACGGTTCTGAATGCTCGTTTTTCTCCGGATTTGATTTATGTCTCAAACAATCACGCTTTATGTTGATGGTGCATGTAAAGGCAACCCTGGCTTAGGGGGTTGGGGGGCGTATATCATCCGTGAAACTGGAGAAGAAAAACTCTGCGGCGGCGAAGCTGAAACCACCAATAACCGTATGGAATTGACTGCTGCTATTGAAGGCATTCAACACTGTCCGTCCGATGCAAAACTGATTATTTGGACAGACTCCAACTATGTCAAACAAGGCATTACCGAGTGGATACATGGTTGGAAAAAGAAAAACTGGAAAGATGTTAAAAATCCTGATCTGTGGAAATTACTGGATGCAACTTGTCAGGGTCGGGAAATTGAATGGAACTGGATTAAAGGGCATGCAGGCCATCCGGGAAATGAAATGGCCGATCAATTGGCCAATCTAGGCGCAGAAAAAACCCTCGAACAGATCAAACTAGCGGCATCAACTACAGCTGAAGCACCTAAAAAAAAAGCTGAACCCGACTGGCTATTAAATGATCCATTTGGACTCGAATTTGCTGATAGCGAGGATGAAGCAGAAGAAATCTCAGCTGAGTCAGCTATTGACGCAGAGCAGATTGATGACATTGTGATAGAACAACAAGCAACAGACACTGCTTCAACGTTGAGTCCAGATGCTTCTACACAGTCTAAGCAAGCTGCTGAAATCCATCCAATGATTGTCATTACACCAGCAACAGTTGATGTATCTGGCCCACGACAATTAATTTTGGATACGGAAACCACGGGTTTCTATTTCCAAGATGGAGACCGCATTATTGAAGTTGGTGCGGTGGAAATGATTAACCGCAAACTAACCGGCAGCTCAATCCATATTTATATCAACCCGCAAAAACCTGTCGGTGAATCTGAAAATATTCACGGAATCAGTGATGACTTTCTAAAAGACAAACCACTGTATGCTGAAATTGCTGATGTCTTATTTGACTATCTAAAAGGCGCAGAAATCATTGCGCATAACGCAACCTTCGATATGAACTTCCTTGATATGGAGTTCAAACGTGCCGGTTTTGTGGCCTTATCTGAAGTTTGCGAAGTCACCGATACCTTGGCTATGGCCAAAGCCAAGCATCCAGGCCAGAAAAACTCACTCGATGCATTAGTGCGTCGTTACGAAATTCCACAACGTGACCGTACCTTCCATGGTGCCTTACTCGATGCGGAAATTCTGTCTGACGTATACTTAGCAATGACGGGTGGTCAGGTATCCTTTGATATCGATGCCCTGACCCACTCGCAAAATGAAGATGGTTCGCAAACCCGCGCCGCTGTTGAAATAGAATTACCAGTGATTTTACCTTCAGCAGATGAACTTGAAGCCCATGAGACATGGGTCAAACAATTTGAAGAAAAACATGGTACACCTTGCCTTTTTGCGAAATAAAATCTAAATTTCGTGTTACTTTTTGTATATAAACAATTCTTACATACGCTATAGTAAAACCATAAACATGGACCGCCTTAAGGGGCGGTTAATAAACAAGATAAAACATCTAGGAAAGGTGCAGATACATGTCTTACCAAACCTCTATCCATTTTGATCCAACGGCTTTGCTGATAATAAAAAATGAGGTTGATAACTCAATCAAGTTAGTCGAATCAGCAGTCAGCACCTTAGTTGAAGATCAAACTTTACCTTTCGGGATTGATGATGCACTGATTCAATTTGAACAATGTGCTCAAGTACTAGCTTTAGTTGATATGCCAAGTTTGGCAAAAATCGCTCAATATTCAGCAGAGTTAATGCGCAAGATCATGGGCAATCCTGCGCAAATTAACACTCAAGAGGTCATCGCACTGAGCGAAGGCACGACCATGCTGAAACGCTATATCGAATTTATCTGCTTGCGTGAAGTTAAAATTCCACAGTTCCTGCTGGACAGTCTTAATCGTCTAGAACTATCTTTAGGTAAACCTCTAACGTCGGAAGGCCAACACATTGAGTCCCTACTCGATTGTATTACTCCTGACTTTGACTTACCTCAAGCTCCTGCACTTGAAAAATCAAAATACGTTCACCGTCTGTATAAGTTGGCGTTGAATAAATTGATTAAACAAGAAGAAACTGAGCTGGATTTGCAAGCGATTAAATTGGTCGGTACGTATTTAGCAGGTCTTTCAGACAAACATCCAAGCAAACAATACTGGAACTTGGTTTTTGTTGCGTTTAATCAAATTGATCAAATCTTAATTACCGATGCTCGTTTACGTACCTTGGTAAGCATTGAACGCAATATGGCTCAATATTTTGCAGGAACTGAGCGCTTTAAAGCATCCATTTCTGATTTAGCCAATGTCTTAAGTCTAAGCA
This sequence comes from Acinetobacter sp. YH12219, assembly GCF_013417875.1. Taxonomy (NCBI): domain Bacteria; kingdom Pseudomonadati; phylum Pseudomonadota; class Gammaproteobacteria; order Moraxellales; family Moraxellaceae; genus Acinetobacter; species Acinetobacter sp. YH12219. Next base: position 86,421 of record NZ_VPDC01000008.1, on the reverse strand, counting down.
TTAGCCAAGAAGATGACATTTCTCATCATATTCGTGGCAAGTTAAATATCGGTGAAGACCTTCTTACCGACACCCAATTGCAAGTTTTCAGTCGTCATTTATATGGTCCTGACTTCGAAACCATGCATACCATTGGTGAATTGGTTACGACTGAAATGACGCAAATTCGTAATGATATTGAATTTAACTATCAAAATATGACGCCTGAAAAAACCCAAGAACTTCAAGCGAAATTGAACGAATTGGCAAATATTTTCAAAGTCTTGAACTTAAATGAAGCGTATAACGACCTGTCGCGTCAAGCTGCGTCATTAGGTAATGCTGAGATTTTACAAGATGAAAGCTTTGCCCAGCAGTTGATGAACAATATCTTGTCTGCCATGAACTCGATTGGTGTGCTTGAGCGTCATCACACTTCTAGCCGCTTACAACTTCGTGTGAATAATATGAATATTTCACTCGACCGTTTAGATGAAGCACACGCTGCTCTGTTAAATGAGACCAAGGTTTTAATTGATGCTGCTAGCCAATCTTTGGTTCAGTATTTACAAAACCAAGATTTGACACAACTTGAAGCGACTGCAACTCAATTCCGCGAAATTGGTGGTGCAATGTTGTTCCTCAATGCAGATGCGGCTCAAAATGCACTGAACTCAACAGCTCAATTCATTTTGAAACGAGTTGAATCGTCAACAGCCATTGAAGCAAATGAAGTGAATCAAGCATTAGATTCATTGGCAAGCGCAGATATGTTGATTGACAATTTAAAGAACAAACAACCTGTTTTACAGGGCATGTTTAAGGTAGCATTGGACAGTAGCGAAAAACTGAAATCAGCAGCAGCCTAATGTCTAAATTGTCACTTGCGTATATCTTCAAACAACAGCAATTGCTGGTCGATGAAAACTTTCAACTTCCCGAAGTTGAGCAACTCGCAAGTGATTTAAATATCGGCACGGGTGATCGAGTGATTGCCCGTGATCTACTTGAAAATGAGCCAATTCCTGAAGGCTTACAGCTCATCCCTATTCGTCAACTTTTACAACTTTGGAATGTTCAGCAATTTGAACAAGCCAGCCGTGCTATTCAACTCTTAGAATGGCGCCGTAATCATAAATTTTGTAGCCACTGCGGTACTGCAACTCAAGTCCACGCCACAGAATATGCCATGGTTTGCCCTGCTTGCGGTTATCACCAATACCCTCGTGTAAACCCCTGTGTCATTACCGTCATTACCCGTGGTGAAGATGAAATCTTATTGGCAAAAAATGCAAAAAATGTCCGTGCCATGTATGGACTGATCGCGGGTTTTGTTGAAGTCGGTGAAACTTTAGAAGAAGCGGTTCGTCGTGAAACTGAAGAAGAAGTGGGTTTAAAGGTCAAAAATATTCAATACTTAGCCAGCCAACCTTGGCCCTTCCCAAGTAATTTAATGATCGCCTTTAAAGCAGAATATGCTGCTGGTGAACTTCAATTACAAGAAGAAGAAATCAGTGATGCAGCTTTCTTTAAATTTGATGCATTACCTGAAATTCCTTTCAAAGGCAGTATCGCCCATTCGATGATTATGCATGTCATTCATGGTTCTGCTGTTGCAGATGATACCCAGGCATGGTTATAAGCTACTGCTTTTGAGGAACTTAGAAATAAAAAAAGCCGCCTCAGTGTGGTTTTTTTATTTCTCACTAATCATGTGTATTCACTGCATATTTAAATAATTGAATATTTTTTATCCACAAGCTGGTCGATTTATTCTACTTTTAAATTCAAATTAAAATAACTTACCCACAATATTAAATTCAAAATAATGCCAAAAAATAAATCTATCTGCAAAAGATAAAATATAAAAATCTAATATAAATAAATAAGATAGGAAATTTATGAAACTAAATTTAGCAATTTAGTTGCTTATTTTTAAATAAAATAAATAGTTTAGTAAGTTTATGGTAGATAGTACTTTATTTAATCAAATAATTATGTTAAAAATGCGTTTAAGAAATAGTAATTAACGATAAATAGATCGGAAAGAATATCTATGAAAGTCGTGCAAGAAGAAAACTTATCGCAAGTTGACCATCACATGGAATCTCGATATCAAATCGAGCCAATGTCCTGCTTATTTTTTATGTTAGGTATGCTGATTTGTGCATACGTGTTACATACTTTTATTTTTTAATCTATTCAATAAAAAAAACCGGCATTTGCCGGTTTTTTTATGCCTTTAGGATTATGCGTTGCGTTTTGCAAAGTCATCCATAAAGTTAACCAGTGCTTGAACGCCTTCTAGCGGAACAGCATTATAAATACTTGCACGCATACCACCCACTGAACGGTGACCAGCTAAATTCAGCAAGTGGTTTTCTTCAGCTTCTTTCAAGAATTGTTTTTCCAATTCTGGATTCGCCAAAGTAAATGGTACGTTCATGATTGAACGGAATTCTTTTGCAATTGGATTTGCATAGAAATCGCTTGAATCAATATAACCATAAAGTAATTCAGCTTTTGCCATATTCGCTTTATAAATTGCGTCTACACCGCCCTGCTCAAGTAACCATTCAAAAACGAGGCCAGATAAGTACCATGCATAAGTTGAAGGTGTATTCACCATTGAACCATTTTTCGCTTGAGCTGAATATTTCAAGATACTTGGAATATCTGCTTTCGCTTGATCCAATAAATCATCACGAATAATCACCAAAGTTAAACCAGCAGGACCAATATTTTTCTGAGCACCTGCATAGATTAAACCGAACTTAGATACGTCTAATGGTGCAGATAAAATGCTCGATGAAAAATCGGCAACCAATGGTTTGTCCGTTTCAGGAATGTTGGCAAACTGAAGACCACCAATAGTTTCATTATCTGCATAATGCACATAAGCCGCATCATCAGATAAGTTCCAGGTGCTTTGATCAGTAATCGCAAGTTTACCGTCAATGGTGGTACCCGCTTCAACAACATTAATGTCGCCATAACGCTGTGCTTCTTTCAACGCTTTTTCAGACCAAATACCAGTGTGGATATAGTCTGCTTTGCTGTTTTTACCCAATAGGTTTAATGGGATCGCAGAGAATTGAAGTGATGCGCCACCTTGAAGGAATAACACTTTATAGTTGTCTGGAATATTCATCAGCTTACGAAGATCAGCTTCTGCTTTCTCTGCCACAGCGACATAGTCTTTACTACGGTGGCTCATTTCCATGATCGAAAGGCCTTTGCCTTGCCAGTCAAGCATTTCAGCTTGAGCTTTTTCTAAAACGGCAGTGGGTAATGCAGCAGGACCAGCACAGAAGTTGTACGCGCGCATGAGTTTTCCTTTCAAAGTGAAACACAATAAAATGATGGCATTTAACCATATCTGACGCGTGCTTGCAGTAGTTAAAGCTGAAAATATTCCAATGCTGTCTGACATTTAAAGTCAAAATTTCAATAAAGATCAAAATTAATTCTTCTTAATTCAAATTATTAGATTTACTGATATTTTTTATCCCTTGAATTGATGCTAATTTAAGGTCTTGATGTGCGAAAATGACGTGCGCTGCGAAGATAAAATTTATTTACATATGTATATGAAACAATACAACAACTTAGTGAATTTACCCAACTTCATCACAATGACTATAATGAACCCATCCTAGCTGTGAGTGTGTTTTTATGCCTTTACCTCGAACAGATTATTCTATAAAAATTAAACATACATTTCGTTCAGGTTTACTGCTTGGCCTTGGTTGTTTCAGTGGCTTTTTTAGCCCCACCGTACTTGCGCAAAGTATCAGTTATAGCCAAGCAGAACAAAGTCTACTCACCAGCTCGTATAGTACTCAGGCCAACCAAGCACTACAACAATCTGCCGAACTTCAAGCTCAGGCCATGAAAGGCCTTGGTTTACCTCGTGTGGATTTAAACGTCCGTGCCTATGCCTTTCATAATGAACTCGATATTCCTCTCGGCGCCTTAAAAAACAACTTAGAACAAACGCTGAGTAATGGCATTAATAATAAAATTGATGAAAGCTTACCGAGTGATTTGGCAGACCCATTAAAAGACAGTCTGCAACAGCCAATCCGTGATGGTGTCGGATTAATTCCAGATTCTTCCCAAGTGGTCTTAGATGATCAAGTGATCCGCCCTACCGTTTCCGTAATGATGCCGCTGTATACCGGTGGGTTAACGTCTAGCGCCAAGGAAATTGCCAATATCCAAGCCAAACGCAGCGCGATTAGCAGTGAACAACAACAAGATGTGCAACGTTTTGAATTAATCCAAGCCTACTTCAATGCTCAATTACAAAAAAAATTAGTCGAAAGCAGCCGCTTCAATTTAAATGCGATGCAACAACACTATGCCAATGCACTCAAAATGGAACAACAGGGTTTCATTAGCAAAGGCCAGCGTATGCAATTTGAAGTGGCGAAGAATAATGCGCTCAGAACTTTTCAAAATACTGAAGCGAATCTCCGCTCTAGCTTATTTAAGTTAAACAACTTAATGCAAAGCAGCCAAATTACTGATCTTTCAACGCCATTATTTATCAATCAGCAACACAATCAAAATATAACCGCCTTACTAAAAAGTTATCAGGATAAGTCTAGTTTGGTGCGTAAAATGCAATTGGACAGTCAATTGGCTGGTGCTAATGTGAAAGCCCAAAGCGCAGCAAAAAAACCCAACGTCTTTGCATTTGGCGAATATAGTCTCGACGATAAACAAAACTGGATTGTTGGTGTTGCCGCTCGCTACAACTTATTTTCAGGTATTGATAAAAACAAATCCGTACAAGCTGCCGAACTTCAACGCTATGCATCTGAGTTAATGACTGAGCGTACCAAACAAGAAATTGAAAGCCTGATTTATAGCTCATTTAATGAAGTCACCAGCGCTCAACAAAGTCACCTGTTGTTGCAGCAAAACCTAAAAGCTGCTCAAGAAAATTTAAGAATCCAACAGCTTTCATTTAAGGAAGATATGGGAACAGCCACACAAGTCATTGATGCACAAAATGCACTGAGTGGGCTACAAAGTGAAATGGCGCTGAATGCTTATAAATACGTGATGTCACTCGCAACACTGCTACAAAGTCACGGGAGCATTGACCAGTTCCAAAGCTATATCAATCAATCACACACCGACTATATTCGCTAAGCTTAGCCGAGGGGAAAACATATGAATCAGGAACCAACTGATCACCAAGAAGATGCCTCTGCGAAAGGTGAAACATCCCAATCCAATGTCTCGAGTTCAGACGTTTCATCTACAGCAAATACTGCTGACGATACTCAAGAAAAAGTGGCGACTAATACCGATGGAGAGACGAAAAATAGCTCTGTGCAAAGTCGCAATAAAGCTGCATTGATCAAGTTCGGGATTGGCATTGTCTTGATTCTGCTTTTGGCATTGATTGCATTTGGCTTATGGAAAAGTTATCAGCCCAAACAGGTTGAATTACAAGGTCGAGTTGAGGCTGAAACCATCCACATTAGTACCAAAGTACCTAGCCGTATCGAAGAATTATTTGTGCATGACGGTGAAAAAGTACAAGCAGGTCAAGCACTGGTTCGTTTAACCAGCCCTGAAGTCGATGCAAAAAAACAACAGGCTTTAGCTGCACTCCAATCTGCGCAAGCACTGCAATCCACAGCTGAACGCGGCTCTCAACAAGAAAATATTGATAGTTTGTATGCCAATTGGCAAAGTCTAAAAGCACAGCAACAATTGGCGCAAACCACCTACCAACGTGGTCAAAACCTCTATAAAGAAGGTGTCATTTCACGACAACGCCGTGATGAAATGCAAGCTGCCGCAGTGTCTGCTGCACAAATGACAGAAGCGTCTTATCAACAATATGCGCGTGCAAAACGTGGCAGTACACCGCAACAACAAAGCTCGGCAGATGCCCAAGTCAAGATTGCGCAAGCCGCGTTGGCCGAAGCAAATGCACTTGAGGCTGAAACCAAATTGTTTGCACCGTCCAATGGCACCATTTCAAAAACCTATGGCAAAGTTTCAGAATTAGTTGCGATGGGTGTGCCCGTTGTAAGCCTGATTCAAGATGATAGCTTATGGATTAGCTTAAATGTCCGTGAAGACCAGTATGCTCAAGTGTATCAACTCAAGACCATGCAAGGATTTATACCGGCGCTAAACAAATCTGCCGAGTTTAAAATTGATCACATCGAAGCCGAAGGTGAATTTGCAACAATCAAAACCACGCGACAAACGGGCGGCTATGACATTCGTAGTTTTAAAGTCCAACTGAAACCCGCTCAGCCGATTGCTGACTTAAAAGTGGGTATGAGCGTTTTGTTTAAAATTGAAGAGCGTAAATAATGTTTAGGGGCATTCTGCGTGAGTTTCGCTATTTGATGCAGCATAAATGGGACTTGTGTATGGTCACACTTGCCCCTGCCCTTGTGATTTTGCTCTTTACCAATATGTTTGCTCAAGGCAAACCAGATCATTTACCCATCGCGATCATAGACCAAGATCAAAGCAGTTTAAGCCGTAACATTACTCATTTTGCGCAGCTGAACCATACCTTAAAAGTAGCCACCATTACACCCAGTATGGATGATGCTGAAAAGCTTTTAAATCAGACTCAAATTTGGGGCTATATTCATATTCCTGCTGGTGCAGAGCAACGACTGGTTCAAGCAAAAGATGCAGAAGTCAGCATTGCCTATAACCAAAGCTATTTTAGTGTCGGCAATAGTATTTCATCAGCCATGCTGCTAAGTACATTGCAAGCCATGGCCGATTTTAGTGGTCATCAGTATTTAGAAAATACAATTCCCTACCTCGATGCACCGACACCCAATGTCAAAATTTCACCTTTATATAATCCAGGTTTAAATTATGAGTTCTATTTAGAGCCGTACATGATTCCTGCGATTCTGCATTTATTACTGTGTTGCTGTGTCGCATTTTCAGTCGGTCAAGAAATCAAATATGGCACTGTAAATCAATGGGTGAAACCGACTTCTGTCTTTCAAGCTTTAATCGCTAAAAATCTCAGTTATGTTTTCATTTTTACCGCTTGGACATGGGCATGGATGTTCTGGCTAATCGTGTTTCGAGGGTGGTTTGTTCAGGGTTCATTACTGCTAATTTTGCTCGGGCAATTGTTTTTTTATACAGCCTATGCCTTTATCAGTTCTACTGTAGTTTTGGCGACACGTGATCTCACCAAATCTTTTGGTTTTATTGCGGTATATGGTGGCTCATCACTGAGTTTTGCAGGGGTGACATTGCCGCTGAATAACGCGCCGATGTTTACAAAATTCTGGGCCAATATTATTCCCTATACGCCTTATGCCAAATTACAAACAGAACAATGGGTCATTGGTAGCCCAATCTCCATTTCAATCACACCGCTTGTCACCCTGATCATTTACTGTCTGTTCTATTTGGTTCTTGCTAGCTTCTTTTTACGTAAAGTACTAAAGGAGCAAAGCATATGAATAAAATCGTGTCATTTCTATCAACTTTGCTCAGACACTATATTCAAACCTTTAAAGATATTGTTAAGCACAGTTCGATTTTTACCACCTTAGTGCTTTCTGTTTTTCTTTACAGTTTTTTTTATCCCATTGCTTATCAAGCGGAACACGCAGAATCGCTCCCCATTATTGTGGTGGATGAGGAACAAAGCATACTCACCAATACGATTATTGGTGCTGTAACCAATAGTCCCAATGTAGAAATTCGAGCTGTGACTGGTAATTTTGCGGAAGCTGAAAATATGCTCCGAAGTCAGCAAGCTGACGGGATTTTACTGTTGCCGAGTAATCTTTCAAATAGCATTCGCCGTGGTGAAACCGGTGGAATTGGTTTATATCTCAGTGCTGCAAACTTTCTAAAGACGCAAAAAATTGGCTTAGGTTTAGCCAGTTCGATGGAAAATGCTCTCGGCGAATATGCAGAAAAATTCCAGAACATATCCGATTTTAGCCCAGCTTTATCTATCCATAAGATTCCATTGTTTAATCCACTTTCAGGCTACGGCAGCTATATTTTCCCAGCGGTTGCTCCCTTAATTATTCATCAGACGATTTTATTGGGTCTGTGCATGCTGATTGCGACCTATCGACAAAACACAGCATGGCGTCCGAGCTATACACAATTAGCTGGCATCTTCTTGTGTATTTTGACCATAGGAACTTTAGGGTGCTTCTATTTATTTGGTTTTACCTTTTGGCTGAATGACTATCCACGGGGTGGAAATTTTTGGGGCATGTTCATTGCTGTGCCCATCTTCCTCAGTTGTATTATTGCGATGACCCTCTATCTCGCAACTTTTCTTGACCTGCCAGAACGTGCAGGACATGTCATCGTTTTTAGTTCTATTCCGCTTTTTCTACTCTCGGGAACGGCATGGCCACATGCAGCTATGCCTGAATGGATGCAAATACTTGCTCAGGTGTTGCCGTCAACTCAAGGCATTCAAATGTTTCTTCAACTCAATCAGATGGGTGTACCTACAGCAATTGTCATCCCTAAATTGCTTTACCTCACAAGTATTGGACTGATTTTTTTATGTCTTGCTGTCTGGCGTTTAAAGTTTGCCAAAAGATAAAGCTTTTTGTGCTGTAAGACATGTCTGATCTCAGGCGAAATGCGTTCAAATCTATTCATCATGGACTCGAACGCTTTGCTTCTTAGCATGTCTCAAATTTTAATGCTTGCTGTCATCTATTAACTGTATGCATTTGGCGTCACAGTCGATGCTTCATCCACTTGAATATTAAAATCATCTGCATCTGAGGTGATCTCAGTAACCAAATCATCTGATTCTTTTTCTGCAGCGTTTTCAAGCCAGAATCCTTTCACTTTATCGTCCCCATCATGACCTGCAAAGACCACACTCATATACAGTTCTTTTTGCGGATAATCATATTTATACACAATTGTTGTGGTCTTACCTTCTCCCAGCCGAGTATTTGCCATTCGCTGAATCACTTGCGCTTCAGCGCTAGGTTGACCTGCAGGAATCAGCTTTTTCATACGTGAAAACAGCTCTGGATCTGCCAGCATCGCATCACGAACATTTTCTTCAACCAATGCCAAAAAGGTGTCTTGATGGGGTTCGTGTAGTGCTGCGAATAATTTTTCTGACTTCGCACGCTGTGAGCTTGTCTCACTTGGTAGGCTTGATTCGAATTTTGCAATCAAGAAATCGCCAATTTTTTCACAAGCCGTTATAGGTAAGATTAAAGTGATGATGACGAGTAATTTTTTCAACACCGTAAAAGCCCTCTGGTTATTATTAAAATATATAAAGTTAAAATTTATTTCGGATAATCTGTGTGATTTATAGAATTTTCACTGATTTATCTACCTCACAAGTATAAAGCAAACTACTATATAAAAATGAAAAATACAGGCTCACATTTAGTTTTTCGATCTTTCTAGGTAAATCAGAGATTTCGTGAAGCGTTTATTAATAACTCAATTTTATTCGTTTTATAAATTAAAATTAATAATCGAATCGCTTATACAACTAAAAATGATAATTTATCGATCAAACAGTTTGGTTTTGATCAAAATGGTTGGCTGTATTCTCATATAAACTGCAAAATATTATCGTATTTATCTCCCAAATTATTCAGAACTTTTTGTCATGGCGGATTCAGTCTGTCTGCAACATTTGTTCGTGGATGACTGTGGGCTTTTTTCTCCCAAATCTGACATAAGAGCTGATGTATGAAAAAGATTAAGGTGAGCCTTGCCTGGCAAATCGTGATTGCTCTCATTCTAGGTATACTTGTTGGTGCTTTCCTACACTATTCTCCTGAATATCGTGATGCTTTAGTTAATAACTTTTTGACTCCTTTGGGCTCAATTTTTATTAACCTCATTAAGATGATCGTTATTCCGCTTGTTGTGTCGATGCTTATTTTAGGTATTGCCAATACAAGTCACGGTAGTAACTTAGGTAAACTAGGTTTCAAAACGATTATTTATTTTGAAATCATTACCACCGTTGCTATTTTAGTCGGTTTAGTTGCAGCCAACGTATTCCAACCTGGTGCCGGCATTGATATGTCTGCATTGACGCAAGTCGATATTTCAAAGTATCAAGAAACAACACATGAAGTCAGTGAACATTCTCATGGTTTGATTCAAACAATACTTTCACTTATTCCATCTAACTTTTTTGCAGCTTTGACGAGTGGTCAAATGCTCCCAATCATCTTTTTCTCTGTGATGTTTGGTGTAGGTTTAGGTGCGCTTGATCAGGAAGTAAAACAACCTTTAATTAAAGTGTTGACCGCTGTTTCTGAAACGATGTTTAAAGTTACGCACATGATCATGATGTTTGCACCTATTGGTGTATTCGGCCTGATTGCAGCGACTGTTGCGAATTTCGGCTTCAGCTCTCTTGTGCCACTGCTTAAGCTCGCAGTTTTAGTTTATGGTGCAATATTCTTCTTTATTTTTATAGTATTAGGTGCCGTTGCCAAGTTCTGTGGCTTCAGTGTTTGGGCCATTATCAAGATCTTAAAAGATGAATTGATTCTCGCGTATTCAACTGCAAGTTCTGAAACTGTCCTCCCCCGTATTATGGAAAAAATGGAAGCTTACGGTGCTCCGAAACCGATTACCAGTTTCGTGATTCCAATTGGCTATTCATTTAACCTCGATGGTTCGACCCTATATCAAAGTATTGCAGCTATCTTTATTGCTCAGCTTTACGGGATTGATCTGACAATCACCCAACAAGTGATTCTAGTACTGACCTTGATGATTACCTCTAAAGGGATTGCAGGTGTACCTGGCGTTTCTTTCGTGGTCTTGCTGGCGACTCTCGGCAGTGTCGGTATTCCTCTCGAAGGTCTGGCATTCATTGCAGGTATTGACCGTATTTTAGATATGGCACGTACTGTACTGAATGTGATTGGTAACGCGCTTGCGGTACTGGTGATCAGTAAATGGGAAGGCCAATTTGATACTGAAAAACAAAAAAATTATGCTGCTAATCTAAAAGATGCCGCTTAATTTTATGTCATAAAAAAGGACGCTTCGGCGTCCTTTTTTACAGCTTTGTTTTATTTTTCCAAACTTTATTTATTTTTTTCACCAAAAACTGAAATATTAAAATCTCGAATTTTGTTACTTCCTTCGGGTTTATCAAAACTTACATCGTACTGTACAAGGTTTTTATTGGTATAACCGTACTCATAAGTGACCGTATATAAAGACGGCTTTTCAGTCGATTTTTCAATGTGCTTTGCCACTATATTTTTGCGTGAGTAATCTTGTTTCGGAATACCTCGTGCAAATTTACGCAGCTCTTTTTCATTCTGTTCAAACTTGGCTTTGAGTTCTGGTTCAAAGTAGGTGTACAGCTTTTCAAAATTGCCTTCACGCAACTGATCATAGGCAGCTTGGGCAACTTCAGTCTGTTCAGCACTTGGGTCTGGGATTGCATTTAAGGCTTTTTGACCAATTTGGTCACAACCTGACAACGCTATAACACAACCTAGTAACAAAAAATTTGCCTTCATAACCACACTTATTCCTAATTTAAGCTTTTGAGTATATATAAAACTTCAAAGTTGATATTAAAATTAAGATATATCTTTAACTTTTCTCTTTCCAACTTGTTGACAGTACATTAAATTAAACTCTGTTCACTTACGCAAGGTAAATGAGCTTCACTTTTAATGTATTTAAATAAAGTACCACTGAAAATTCTAAGGGTTTATTTAAGTACTAACTTTAGATGACTACCGATAATTTTAGCCAAAGGATCATCTTGTTTAAATAATACGGTGTAAAATACAGTTTGTTGCTCGTATTCATACTTAAAGTTTGCTTCAATTAGTTCACCATGCACACTATTTTTAATACTTTTATATTCCAACATTTTATAATCTAAAACTTTTTCAAAATATGGAATATATGAAGATATTTCTGGTAATAATGTTGGATCTTCTAACAAAGCTTGATAAAACTTCTCATCTGTTATTTTCTGGATTTGATCTAAATCTTTATCACGTATAGCAACATACAATTGCTCAATGTGTTTAAGTTGCAAAGGTGTCAGCTTATAAGGAATAGATGATTCTTTTTTTATACCTTCATTAAACTCTACAGACGTCGGCTCACTACATCCCATTAATGCAAAACAAATGACTATTCCTTTGGTTCTAATTAATTTTTTGAAATACATTTAAGTCACTATTCTTGTTTATATAAATTTTTGTTAATACTATTCATCTATCAAAAAGGACGCCGTAGCGCCCTCTTTTCTCAATCTTCAATTAGTCTTCTTCAGGCTCATTGAGATCTGATTCATTGTCATTTTGATCAATAATTGTTGAGTCATCTACAAGCTGCTCAGTTTCGATTGCTTCCACTTCTTCAAAAGTTTCGTCTTCTTCAACTGCTTCGATCGCCACAACACCGACTAAGATTTCGCTTTCACCTAAACGGATCAAACGAACACCTTGAGCATTACGACCTGTTTGTGCCACTTCAGATGCACGTGTACGAACCAGCGTACCACCATCTGAAATTAACATCAGCTCTTTAGACGCATCAATCGCTACCGCACCAACAAGTTCACCGTTACGTTCAGATGTTTTGATTGCAATAACACCTTTACCGCCACGTTTCTTGGTTGGGAAGTCATCTACTGGTGTACGTTTACCATAACCATTAGCTGAAGCACAAAGTACTTCACCCGTTTCAGGAACAACTACCAATGACACTATACGGCTAATGAGAGCTGAATCAGAGGTATCTTCATCATCAGACTCTACATCCGCATCTTCAGCGTCTTCAGCTTGAGCTGCTGCACCAATGGTCACGCGCATACCACGAACACCTTTGGCAGAACGACCCATTGAACGCACGTCAGTTTCTGCAAAACGAATGGCTTTACCTTCGTTTGAGAACAACATGATTTGTTGTTCGCCGTCGGTAATGGCAACACCGATTAAGGTGTCATCACCATTGAGTTCAATCGCGCGTAGACCGTTTGAACGAACATTCGAGAATTGTTCTAACTCAACACGTTTAATCGTACCGTATTCTGTTGCCATAAATACGTAGAAGTTTTTACGAACGGCTTCCGCTTGCTGTGCAAAGTCATTGATGATTTCATCATCAAGATCAGTCGTAGATAACTCTAGACCCAATTGTTTCAACTGAATACGAAGTGCGTCAGATAAATCATCTGCACCATCTTCAGTCTCAGCAAGTGCAGCTTCTAAGCCCGCAAAATGACTATTAATCACTTCATTGGTTTGTAACTGTGCACTATTGGCTTTTACAAATACTTTAAAGTCAGCCAAACGTTCTTTAAATTTCTTCGGCGCATCGACCACTGGTAAAATAGCGGTGATGGTTTCGTTTTCATCTAATGGCAATAAGTTCACCATCGGACGACCTTTCGCACCACGAGATGCTTGAGGCACTTCATACACTTTCAGACGATAAACTTTACCTACATTGGTAAAGCAAAGCACTGTTGCGTGGTTTGAAGTCACGATCAAATGCTGGATGTAATCGTCTTCTTTCATTGAAGTTGCAGACTTACCACGTCCACCACGACGCTGTGCAGCGTAGTCTGACAATGGTTGAGTTTTTGCATAACCTGATTTAGAAACAGTCAGTACCATTTGCTCTTCAGGGATTAAATCTTCACGAGAGAAGTCGATACGTGATTCCACGATATCGGTACGACGTGCATCGCCATATTGTTGAAGGATTAAAGCCAATTCTTCTTTAATTACGTTCATCAATAAGTTGAAATCGTTCAAAATTGCCGTGTATTCAGCAATTTGACCAAGAATTTCTGTATATTCAGCTTGTAACTTGTCTTGTTCTAGACCGGTTAAGCGATGTAAACGAAGTTCTAAGATCGCACCTACTTGGGTTGGAGACAGACGATAAATATCACCTGTTAAACCAAATGGACGTGCTGGATCTTCGCCTTCAATTTCATCTGGACGGACAGATACCGCGCCTGCTTTTTCAAGCAAGGCAACAACACCACCGCCTGCCCACTCGCCCGCTTGTAAACGTTCGCGCGCTTCGCTTGGGTTTGCAGATGTTTTGATGGTTTCAATGATCGCATCGATATTTGCGAGTGCAACCGTCAAACCTTCTAAGATATGTCCACGTTCACGTGCTTTACGCAGTTCGAACATGGTACGGCGTGTAACCACTTCCTGACGGTGACGGATAAACGCTGCAATAATATCCTTCAAGTTCATTAACTTAGGCTGACCATTATCGAGGCAGACCATGTTAATGCTGAATGAATTTTCTAATTGGGTATTTTGGAATAGGTTATTTACAATCACTTCAGCGTTTTCACCACGCTTTAAGTCAATTGCAATACGCATCCCTTCTTTATCTGATTCATCACGAAGTTCAGAAATACCTTCAAGTTTTTTCTCTTTGACCAACTCAGCAATACGCTCAATGGTTTTTGCTTTGTTAACTTGATAAGGAATTTCAGTGAAGACAATCGTGCTACGGCCCGATTTTTGGTCTTCTTCAATGTGATATTTACCACGGATATGCAAACGGCCTTTACCAGTACGGTACGCATCGACAATGCCTGATTTACCGTAAATGATGCCGCCTGTAGGGAAGTCTGGACCAGAAATGTGTTCCATTAACCCTTCAATGCTGATGTGCGGATCGTTGGCATAAGCAAGACATGCATTAATGACTTCTGTCATATTATGCGGAGCCATGTTGGTTGCCATACCTACAGCAATACCAGCTACACCGTTAATCAACAAGTTAGGCACACGTGTTGGCATGACTTGTGGAATACGTTCAGAACCGTCGTAGTTGTCTTCCCACTCTACGGTATCTTTCTCAAGATCCGCTAAAAGTTCGTGGGTTAATTTACGCATACGAACTTCGGTATAACGCATTGCTGCTGCACTGTCACCATCGACAGAACCGAAGTTACCCTGACCATCAACCAATTGATAGCGTAAGCTGAAATCTTGAGCCATACGAACAATGGTTTCGTATACAGCTAAGTCACCATGTGGGTGATATTTACCGATGACGTCACCGACTACACGGGCAGACTTTTTGTAAGCTTTGTTGTAGTCATTGCCCAATTCGTGCATTGCAAAAAGCACACGACGGTGAACAGGTTTGAGACCATCTCGGACATCTGGCAACGCACGTGACACAATCACGCTCATTGCATAATCGAGATATGAGCTCTTCAGTTCATCCTCAATGGCAATCGGTCTAATTTCCGATACGCTCATGCATACTCCTTGTTATACAAGCAGAATTCTGCCCGCATTTATATATCGTAAATCTGTAAAAATTAGTTCAAAAAACACTGAACCAATATCAAAAATCAAGTCGGACAGTATAGCATAAAAACCCTGATTTTTGTGCCAATCATCTTGCACTAGAACCATGATTTTTTGTATTTATTTTAAGCATTTTGATTTTATTTGCTATGAAAAAAACCTCTACGAATAGAGGTTGTTTATTGTTCAAAAAAATTCTTTTTGAAGCTTCAAATTTAGACGCATAAATGTGATAAAAATCACTCTTTATGATATTGCATGACCTCTAATTCTTGAGGTACATGATCCTGCTGCATCCATGGGTGTGCTGTTAGAAACAAACCTAAAATAAGCGGAAATTCATAAACTTCTTCGATGAAATCTTTATAAGCCAAATCGTACAAAAATAAAAAACTGAGACTTCGACTATGCTCAACTGCATCAGAAATAAATAAGCCCAATATCACCAAGCCCAATGGCCAAATTGGTAAAGCCAAGGTTTTTAAGTTACGTGCGATTTCTTGGCGTAAATAAGGCGAAAACAGCATAAAGACAACAGGTGCAATCATGAATACAGAAATTAAACGAAAATACGGTTTAGGCACATCAGGAAAATAGTCGCGCCCCCAGCTAATGCTACGACCAAATAGCAACAACCACCATGCGACAGCCCACAACCAAAATTGTTTCTTTCCATCTTGCATTTCAAGTGGTCGAATATAGAAAAAAGTAAAAATCGCAAAAAACAGCAATAACAATGCTTGGACCGATTCAACTGCTGTAACAGTCATTCCATCAAATAAAGGAAAAGAGATACTTTGTAAAACAGGAAAAAGTAAACAGCAGATCATCAGCACCAATACACTGATTGGTAACTGAAAATCAAATTTCAAAGGGAGACTCCGCCTAAAGGGCAAGTTCAATAAAAAAGCAATGTTAACACAAAACATACAATCCTTTAAGCTTGCTTTAAGTTTAAGATTCAAACTTGAAGGATAAATTTTTATTATTTTATTTTAAATCTTTGTATTTTTTATAATTTATTAATCTCCATCCTATTACCAAGCGATTGCGCCTGCTTACTTACCATTTAAGTTTCAACATACGTTTAGCTTACGCTACAGTAGTGCCTAATACTGACAACAAGAAATAATATCGTAAGAATTTTGAAGTACGAAATTAAGAATCCACCACTCTCATAAATATGAAAAATAAAAGTGCAATGCATATTTATGTACATTCACGTATGGTTAATCGATTAAGCATGATCAAGAAGATCTACCAGACTATTCATTCCGCAATAAAAAACGCTCCTAAGCCATAAGCTTAGGAGCGTCTTGAACTGTGTTCAGAAATTAGATTTTAGATACTAATTCTGGAACAACAGTATTCAAATCACCCACTAACCAGTAGTCAGCTACTGAGTTAATTGGCGCTTCTTCATCTTTGTTGATCGCAACGATCACTTTAGATTCTTTCATACCTGCCAAGTGCTGAATCGCACCAGAGATACCTACAGCGATGTACAAGTCAGGAGCAACGATTTTACCTGTTTGACCCACTTGCATATCGTTTGGTACGAAACCAGCATCAACAGCAGCACGAGATGCGCCTTGCGCAGCACCAAGCTTGTCCGCTAATGGATCAAGAACAGTGTGATAGTTTTCACCTGAACCAACACCACGACCGCCTGAAACAACTATACGCGCAGCTGTTAATTCTGGACGTTCAGATTTCACGATTTCTTCAGAAACGAACTTAGAAATACCAGCATCACCAGTAGATGCAACAGCTTCAACTGCAGCAGAGCCGCCTTCGCTTGCAACAGCATCAAATGCAGTACCACGAACAGTCGCAACTACAACAGACTCTCCAGACTCTACAGTTGCAATCGCGTTGCCTGCATAGATTGGACGTTTGAAAGTTTTAGGACCTTCAACAGCAATGATGTCAGTGATCATGCTTACGTCAAGTAGCGCAGCAGCACGTGGAAGTACGTTTTTGCCCGTTGTCGTAGAAGCAGCAAGGATGTGAGTGTAACCCGCACCGATAGAAGCAACTAATTTAGCAACGTTTTCAGCCAATTGATTAGCATAAGCAGCGTCGTCAGCAAGTAATACTTTGCTTACACCAGCAACTTTAGCTGCTTGGTCTGCAACTGCTTGAGCGCCTGAACCAGCTACTAATACAGTGATATCACCACCGATTTTTTGCGCTGCAGCAACAACGTTAAGAGTTGCACCATTTAGTGCTTTGTTGTCGTGCTCAGCGATAACTAAAATACTCATGATTTTTATCCTTCTGTATTAGATCACTTTCGCTTCGTTTTTCAATTTATCTACAAGCTCGTCTACAGACTTCACTTGTACGCCCGCTTTACGTTCTGCAGGAGCTTCAACTTTAACAGTTTTAAGCTTAGTCGCAGGTGAAACGCCATAATCAGCAGGTGACTTAGTATCAAGCGGTTTTTTACGCGCTTTCATGATGTTTGGAAGAGCAGCATAACGTGGCTCATTCAAACGTAAGTCAGTTGTGATGATTGCAGGAAGTGCAAGTTCAACAGTTTGTAAACCACCGTCGATTTCACGAGTCACTTGTACTTTATCGCCTTCAACTTTAACTTCTGAAGCGAAAGTACCTTGGCCAGCACCTAAAAGCGCACCAAGCATCTGACCAACTTGGTTAGAGTCGTCATCAATTGCTTGTTTACCAAGAAGGATCAATTGAGGTTGTTCAGCGTCTACAACACCTTTTAGGATTTTTGCAACTTCAAGTGCACCTAACTGGCTGTCGTCAGCTTCAACAAGGATACCTCGGTCTGCACCAAGCGCCATAGAAGAACGGATTTGTTCTTGAGCTTCTTTAGGACCAATAGAAACAACAACGATTTCTGAAACAGTTCCTTTTTCTTTTAAACGAACCGCTTCTTCCACTGCGATTTCACAGAATGGGTTAATTGACATTTTAACGTTCGTTAAGTCAACACCACTGTTGTCCGGCTTAACGCGAACTTTAACGTTGGCATCAACCACACGTTTTACAGCAACAAGAGCCTTCATGTAATCCTCGGCTGTTTTAGCAAATGTAAATGTTGAGAAAAGTTATATTAACTCTTCACTTTAAATTTTTTAGGTGCCCTATCTTGCAATGTGTACGGCATTTCGGTCAAGTCACAATTATCGAAAGACCTGTAAAAAAGCGTAATTTCCTTGAACTTATCGTTCACATTTTTTAGAGAATGGTTCAGTTATCCAAAAAAACGCATTATTCAGTTATTTTTTAAGCATTGATTTTTATTATTTTTTTACTTGATTTAGCTCATCAAAAGATCTGATTTAATATCAATTTTCGATCAATCTTTCTGAAATAGAGCTTTCCCTCTACACATTCGGCAACATATCTAAACTTGTCATTTAAGATAGAAGCATAATGAATTTAGCGCTAATTTCACTTTTCCGAAGCTAATTGGTGGGTTTTTCTCTCTTTCTTATTCTTAATATGTGTCGATATTCACCACATATAAAAAAACCTCCGCCTTCACGAAGGTTTTAGTTAAGGCAATTATTTCTATTTACATTTGCTGTTTTTAATTGGCAATTAACCATGTCGCAGCAAGAGCCAATAAACCGCCTGATGTACCATCAACCCACTTTTGTTTGCGTTCATCAATTTCAGTTTTTTGTGTAATACGTGCAAAGACCACACTTAAACTACAATACACCACAAAAATCAGCCCAATAAAAATGAAGGACAAAATCAAACCTTGACTCACGGTATTCGCTGATTTATCGATAAATTGCGGCAAAATTGCAAAATAAATCAACATACCTTTCGGGTTCAGCAAAGCCGTAAAAAAGCCTTTTTTAATCGGGTTTGACGCTGACTTTTTCTCAATACTTAATTTTTTACTGCTAAATACTGAACGTAGCAAATGCGTCGCCAAATATAAAAGATAAGCAATCCCCAACCAGCGGATTGTTTCAAACAGTAGTGGAAATGACACGATAATCGCAGCAATACCCAATGCCACCAAAATCGAGTGAACCAAATAACCTGAACACACACCTACTGTAGCCATCATGCCTGCTTTTGCATCCTTACCCATCACTTGTGACAGGATAAAAAGCATATCGGGTCCTGGTGTGAAAATAAGGGGAATTACCGTTAAGGCAAATAAAGCAAATACAGACATTTCAATTTTCCCTTTCTATGTCCTGAAAGTGAAATTAGTATGTTTGAATCGCTTTAAAATAGGATATCAAATATTCTATAATAGATATTATTTTTAGAATTATATTCTATTTTATGAAGACACCTTCTAAGTCAATTCTAGTTAAACTGGATCGTATTGATAAAAATATCATTCGCGCACTTCAAAATAATGGTCGTATGCAAAATAATGACTTAGCCAAGGAAATTGGACTCTCTCCTTCTTCTTGTTTACGTCGGGTCAAATTACTCGAAGAAGCAGGTGTGATTCAGAATTACACCACCGTGGTCGATCCACAAAAGATTGGCTTTCAATTAATTTTGTTCTCTCGTATTTGGTTAACTGGGCAAGATGCTGAAACCATCGATACTTTTATCGAAGCCATGAAAGAACTTCCTCAAGTCATGGAGTGCTATATTATTTTGGGTGAGTGCGATGCAATGCTCAAAGTTGTGGTGCCTGACCTAGAAAGTTACCGTAAATTTCAGTCTACTCACTTAACCAAGAAAAATGGCATCACCAGTGTAAAGACTGATTTACCAAGCCAAATCATCAAACAAAGCTTCCAGTTACCGTTAGAAGATTTATAACCACACAATTGATCTGCCAAGAAACAACTCAAGCATTTAAAACAACAAGGCCGATACTACACGCTTGGCAATGTAGTGACGGATTACCCTCACAGCCTCGAATGCAAATACCTAGTTTGCGGTATTTACTTATATTTTAAGCAAAGAAAAATAATGATTTGCGGCAAATGAACGAACACAATCTAAGGAGCCTTTGAGCTTAATTTCTTAAACAAGAATACGACTGATTGGATTTACAGGCTCTCGCTATCAAAACTGAGCGAATTGATTACTGAACAGCAAAATGGGTTTACATTTAGAGATTTTGTTTAGCATCATAAGTTTTGCAAAGACGTCCACTAGCTTATCTCAAATGTTTATTTGAAAGCTTAAAACCAAACGAGGTAGACACTTTAACGCTCTGCTCATAAGCATCACAACATGTCATGGTGCGGGTGATATAAGGGCTAAACATCCAAAACCAATGAAGATAGCCCATGAGTTGTTTATTTGACCAATGGTTTAGGCTGGCTGATTTTCCAAAAAGTCACGATGGATGTGGCTTAGGTCAATAAGTTCATATTGTGCCAAATCAAAAATACGCCAAATGGTGAGGGCATCTTCTTTACTGTCAAATTTAGCAGTTGCTTTATTGGTAAGCTGCCATTGTTTATCCGAAATCCAAATAAAGTATTGGCCCGTCGCCGCATTAAACGCCTGAACTTTTCCATCGGCATTAATCCCTTGTAGCTGCGCACCTTCAGGCAATACAGCTTCTACTTCAGGCAAACTGATTTCAACAAAGTGTTTGATCTGGCGTAAGCCGTATCCTGCAAAAATTTCTTTTTGCTGACCATTTAACTGGTCATATTTTTCTTGAATATCTGAAATCATGGTATGGCCTATATATTTTTAACGGTACAGCAATTTAGTAAATGGCGAATTTCACTTCAGCACTTACGTCAATTCAATAATGGACAATTTTTATACCCGATAATTTGAATTTTTATAATGCGACAATAGTTCAAAATGTCGGTCAATTTTACCAATATTTTTTCACATCCTTATTTAATTTTCATGAAGTAGACCACTTTAGGATGCAAAATGTGAAATCTAGCCTGTGAATTTAAGCAAAATTTAGACCACTGAGTACCAAAGTCGTTTTTGCAATTGTTACGAATCTTTATGCTGTGCCCTTGGATGGGCCTGATCATAAACTTGTGCCAATCGATCAAAATCCACATGGGTATAAATTTGTGTAGTGGTTAAATTACTATGACCCAACATTTCTTGTACAGCACGCAAGTCACCGCTATTGGACAACATATGGCTAGCGAAGCAATGTCGTAATAAATGCGGATGTAAATCGACATTTACACCTGCACGTCGAGCTTGAAATTTAACTCGATTTTCTATTTGTCTTACCCCCAGTGGATTACCTTTTTGAGTGATAAAAACTTGGGCTTCTGGGACAAAATCACCATGCCATGCAGGATATAATTGCAACCAATGCATCACAGCCTCTTTGGCTTTAGAACCAAAAGGTACAATGCGCGTTTTATTCCCTTTACCCGTAATACGTAACAGTTGGCGATTAAAATCAATATCTCGAATGGTTAAGCCCTGCACTTCAGCCAAACGTAAACCACTTGAATATAGCAGCTCCAAAATCGCTTTATCACGTATCCAAAGCTGCCGTTGAGTTTCACTTTCTGGCTCAGGCTGTTCCATGATTTGTTTAATGGTTTCAATATCGACCAATCCAGGTAAAGGACGTGATTGGCGTTTGAGCTGAAAATCATCTGCGGGGTTGAAACTAAGATAATCCCCTTGTTCTGCCCATTTCATAAATTGGCGTATCGAAGATAACATGCGCTGCAAACTACTTGGACTGAGCTGAAACTGTTCCACTTTATGAGCAACAAATTCACGCAGATCTGACTTTTCAACATCATGCAGTGGCAAGTTGCGTATTGTACAAAATTGGAGAAAATCACTGACATCACGCTCATACGCTTGCAAGGTATGTTTAGACTGATTTTGAATTTCACGTTCCTTCAACCACATAGCCAGTAGTTGACTCTGATCCATCGTCACCTGTCTTCTCCCATTTCAACATGTGCTTTAGCGTTGTGGTACGTTCTCTAAAGCGATCTTACATATCTGTTTTATGAAAAGAGTCTAGCAAAGAACCCCTTAGGCTTACCATCAACACGTTGGTAAAAAGCTTGCGTTTCATTAAGCAAATACCCTTCTACACCATCCACACTGTGCGTATTGACATGGATTAAATCCACTGGGCATTGCTCTTTTAAACTGTCCTGTGTGATACGACCAATTTTACTGTGTAAATCTTGAATTTGTTGTTCAGATAATCCTGCTTCTAAATCTAGTCCGATCAGCAAAGTTGGTGAATCATCTCGAACTTTATTCAGCATTTGCGCCAAATAAGCAGCTTTTACCACACGCTCTGTGCCAAAAAAAATGCTTAATTGATCAATCATAAACTGCGGATATTCCGCCGGCTGACCAATTAAAACTTCCGTATCTTCCGTAACTTCATAGTTTTCTGAGGGCTGAATATACTGCCCGTTCAGCAAATGTTGAATTTCTTCTGGTACAAAGTCCTTCGTCGCATCAGGTGATTGTGGATTCAATACAAGCCTTGCTCCTAAAGTCATTTCAAATAATGCCTTGGTTGGTAGCCGGATATACGACTCCTCTTCAGATATTGCTAAACGCATTTTTTCCAAGGACGTAAAAAATGGAATGACGCAATCATATGTTTCATCTTCCCATGATTTCAATTGAATACGGTCGCCTTCATCCAAGATCAAATCTTCGGCAATACGTGAATCACGTCCCCCTGTTGTTCCCACACAATACACATTGGCTGCCAATAACTGAGCTAAAAATTCGGGTCGATACGCGGGTTCATGTAAGGCTTTATGAAAAAGTTGTTCTAAGATTTCTTCTTTTATTTCTTCGTTTATTTGTTCCATGTTGATTCCAATCCAATTGAATTATAATTTTTTATTCACTTTTTATTTTATGAAAAAAGCCCTGAATGAATCAGGGCTTTGATTTTAACCTTGGAAGTAACTTAAATCTAAGCGTCCTTCGTAAACTGTTGCAGTTGGTCCAGTCATCCAAACCACACCACCTTCTTGCCACTCAATTTGCAGCTTACCACCTGCCAACTCTATTTCGACCGAATTGGCTAATAAACCACGACGCATACCTGATACTGCCGCTGCACAAGCACCTGTACCACAGGCCATAGTTTCACCGACACCACGTTCAAATACACGTAAGCGTGCATGTTTCTCATCCACAATTTGCATAAAACCTGCATTTACACGCTGTGGAAAACGCTCATGCGATTCGACTTGTGGACCAATTTTAGCGACGTCTGCAGTAATAACGTCAGGAACGATCGTTACTGCATGCGGATTACCCATACTCACTACATCAATGGTGAGCTGTTCATTATTCGCCAATGCAATGTCGTATAAGTTTTCAGGCTCTTCCGCAATAAATGGAATTTCATGCGGCAAAAAGCGTGGATAACCCATATTGACGCGCACCCAACCATTTACACCTAATTCAGGCTCTACGATACCTGACTTGGTTTGTACTTTGATTTTGGTTTTGCTGGTCAACTTACGTTCATGCACAAAGCGCGCAAAACAACGTACGCCATTTCCGCATTGTTCAACTTCCGAACCATCTGCATTAAAAATACGATATTTAAAATCGACATTAGGCAAATCAGGTGGCTCTACAATCAAAAGCTGATCAAAACCAATACCAAAATGACGGTCAGCCAAACGCTGAATCGTCACTGTATCTAAATAAGCCCGTTGGCTAATTAGATCGACCACCATAAAGTCATTGCCAAGGCCATGCATTTTGGTAAATTCTAATAACATCTCGAATTTCTCCTTAAGGCAATAAACGTTCACGTTCCCATAAGGATTCGATGGTTTCACGCTCACGAATCAAATGAGACTGATCACCGTCAACCATTACTTCAGCAGCACGTCCGCGGCTGTTGTAGTTTGAGCTCATGACAAAACCATAAGCACCCGCACCCAATACTGCAAGCACGTCATTTTCTTGAATCGCCAACTGACGTTGCTTACCGAGGAAATCACCGGTTTCGCAAATCGCACCAACAACATCCCAGTCTTTCTTTTCTGTATCTGTACGAGGTGTTACTTCCTGAATATCCATCCATGCTTCATATAAAGCGGGACGGATTAAGTCATTCATTGCAGCATCAATAATGGCAAAATTACGATGATTGGTCGGTTTGAGTAAATCAACTTTAGTTAACAACACACCTGCATTTGCAGAAATACTACGACCCGGTTCCATATACACCTTAAGGCCTAATTTTTCTAAAGCCGGACGCATTGCCTGAGCATATTCTTCAACAGTTGGCGGAACTTCGTCTTTGTAAGTCACACCTAAACCACCACCAATATCAATGTGTTTTAGCTGAATACCCATCTCTTTCAATTGATTGATCATCACAATGACACGATCAAGTGCATCAACAAAAGGCTGAGTTTCAGTCAACTGTGAACCGATATGGCAATCAATCCCGATAATCTCAAGATTAGGCAACGACGCTGCATATGCATAGGTGTCAAAAACGCTGTCTGATGGAATACCGAATTTATTTTCTTTTAAACCCGTAGAGATATAAGGATGGGTTTTGGCATCCACATCTGGATTTACACGCAATGAAATCGGTGCTTTCTTACCCATTGCCGCAGCAACTTTTTGGATTCGATCCAACTCTGCATGTGATTCAACGTTAAAACATGCAATACCCACGTCCAACGCTTTTTGAATATCAGCTTCAGTTTTACCCAAACCAGAGAATACAATTTTAGAAGCTTCACCACCGGCTTTTAATACACGTGCGAGTTCACCACCCGTCACGATATCAAAACCAGCGCCCTGCTTGGCAAGTACGTTTAACACCGCAAGATTAGAGTTTGACTTTACCGCAAAACAAATTTGATGGTCGATAAAGCTAAATGCACGATCCATATCTGAATAATGCTTTTCAAAAGTAGCTTTTGAATAAACATAAAGCGGTGTGCCATATTGCTGTGCAAGCTGTTGTAAAGAACATTGCTCTGCATGCAATACCCCATTCGTACGGGTGAAACTCATGAAAGTATCCTTTCTATAAAAGCATTAAGGTGTAGGGTTAGAATTTGATGATTCCAATTCAGTTGCAACAGGAGCCGCTTGTTTTTCCTGCTTTTGCTGTGCAGGCGTATCTGGATAAATCAGATATTTAGCGCGCTTATCTGCATTGGCATCTGAAGGTAAATGCAATGCACCAGACTGACCACATGCGGTCAGCAGCACAGCACTTGCTAATACAATAATTTTATAATTCATAAAACGATACATAAACGTACCTAATGAAAAGATTTTTCCGAGTATAACGTGATCAACCCGCGGATAAAAGAAAAGCCCTGTAATTCCAAGTGAGCTTTTTGCCATTCTGCACTAAATTTAAGCAAAATTTGATGGTGCTGTTTTCAATCCTTATTTGTCTTTATTTCTAGCTCGATCAGGCTATTGATTTCACTGAAATAGCATATCAATTTGAATGCTGTTTAATACAAATCGAAACGCTAATAAACAGTCTGTTTTAACTTAAAATAAATCCATATCCAAATAAAAAGCTGCCCCTCAGGAGCAGCTATTTATGTTTTTACATCAGATCAAAAATGTAAATTAATGGTGCTTTTTCTTATAAAAACCGAAATAGCCAATAATCAATATGATGAACCAAATCGGGCTCACCATGAGCGCTTTCATGGTATCTGCTTCTAGCGACAAGACATAAATCATGCCGATGAAGAAGATAATCACGAGCCAACAGGTATATAAACCACCCGGTAGTTTAAAGGTTGATTTCGCATGCAACTCAGGACGAGTTTTATAGTAAACGATATAACTCCAGATAATCATGAGCCATACGCAGATAAATAAAATCGTCGACAGTGTAGTTGCTAAAGTGAAGGCTTCAACCGTGTTCGGTACGAAATACTGTAATGCCGCACCCAACAGTAAACAAACTGCCGAGAAATACAACGCATTTGCCGGAACTGCACGTGAGTTTAGACGGCCAAACGCTTTTGGACCTTGCTCTTCACGAGATAAACCAAACAACATACGTGAAGTCGAGAACACACCACTATTCATCGATGACATAACTGATGACAACACAACCAAGTTCATAATAATCGCAGCAGCAGCAATACCGGCTTGGCTAAACAAGTTCACGAATGGTGAAATGCTTGGGTCAATGGCATTCCATGGCGTAACGGACATCACAATCACAAGTGCCAGCACATAGAAAATAATGATACGAATCGGAATCGAGTTCACAGCTTTAGGCAAGTTGTGCTCTGGATCTTTGGTTTCTGCTGCCGTAGTACCGACGAGTTCTACGCCGACAAAGGCAAAAATGGCGATTTGGAAACCTGCTAAGAAGCCGGTTACTCCTGTTGGGAATAGACCACCATGTGACCATAAATGCGTGAATGATGCGATTTCACCTGTCGAAGAAGTAAATCCAGTAAAGATCATCCAAAGACCGACACCAATGAGCACCACGATTGCAATAATCTTAATCAGTGCAAACCAAAACTCTAACTCACCAAAAAGTTTAACCGTAACAAGGTTTAAACCCATGATAAATACAATGGCGGCAACACTGATCATCACCCCTTCTTCGGGCGAGAACGGGTTACCTCCATTAAAGAATTGCAGGTAATAAATAATGGCCGATAAATCTGCAATCCCTATAGTGATCCAGCACAGCCAATAGGTCCAACCCACAAAATAACCTGCCCACGGGCCGATTAAGTCAGTTGCAAAATCGATAAAAGATTTATATTCAAGATTTGATAGTAATAACTCGCCTAATGCACGCATGACGAGGAAAACCATAAAACCAATAATCATATAGATAATAAGGATGGACGGACCAGCTAAACTGATGGTCTTTCCTGACCCCATAAATAAACCTGTACCAATCGCACCACCAATCGCAATCAATTGCAGGTGTCGGTTGGACAAGCTTCGTTTCAAATCGCCACTATCAGCGTGCGATCCATGAATTTCATTTGACATTATTTAATTCAACTTCGCGTTCCAATTGCGACAAATTAACGTAAAAATTTCAGAAAATACAAAATTATTTTTCATCATCTATATTTTCGGATTAAGTGACAAAGTTAATTTATTTTTCTTATATATAAAAATCTTAGCGCCAGTTCACATTTTAAAGCGACCAATAAAACAACAATTTACTTGTAATAACTTAAATTTTATGCAAAAAATATTTTACCAACGAAAAAAAAAATATGCCAAAAATCATGGAAGTTTCAAACAATGGCATATCAATTGCTACAGATATCAAAAATGTAGCATTCACTCACTCAGGGCCGATAAGAAGAAGATACTATGCAAGAAATTCAAAATATCATGGAAACACTCAGTGGATGGGTCTGGGGCCCATACATGTTGGTCCTCATTGTCGGAACAGGTGTATTCCTCACCTTCCGACTACTTTTCTGGCAATTTCGCATGTTGCCTTTCGCATTCAAACAAGTCTTTGGCAAGCATCCTAAAGCAGATCAACATGATGGCGATATTTCTCATTTCGCCTCACTTATGACCGCACTTTCTGCCACCATTGGTACAGGTAATATTGCCGGTGTAGCCACCGCTTGTGTGCTCGGTGGTCCGGGCGCAGTGTTTTGGATGTGGATGACCGCGCTCTTTGGTATGGCAACCAAATATGGTGAAGGTGTACTCGCTGTAAAGTTTCGTCATAAAAATGAAAATGGCGAAATGAACGGTGGTCCGATGTATTACATCGAACGTGGACTTGGGCCTAAGTGGAAATGGTTGGCAGTGGTATTTGCCCTATTTGGTACTTTGGCATCCTTTGGTATTGGTAGCTCAGTACAGTCTAATACTGTCGCGCTTGCTGTGCAAAACAGCTTAGGGATCAGCACACTCACCACTGCAATCGTCATCACCATATTCTCTGCCCTCGTTATTTTAGGCGGCATCAAATCCATTTCTAAAGCCTCTTCATTTATTGTTCCAATTATGGCGGTAGGTTATGTATTGGGTGGCTTAATCATTATTTTCACCAACCTTGAATTGGTGATCCCTGCACTAAAAATGATCTTTAGCTATGCATTTACGGGCGAAGCTGCTGCGGGTGGTGCGATTGGTGCTGCGATTCGTTATGGTGTGGCACGTGGTGTATTCTCTAATGAAGCAGGTATGGGCTCTGCACCCATTGCCGCTGCGGCTGCAAAAACTGACCACCCAGCACGTCAAGGTCTTGTCTCTATGACAGGTACGTTCTTAGACACCATCATTGTTTGCTCAATTACAGGTATCGTACTGGTGATGGGCTTCATCATGGCGGGACAAAGCTTTGGTGATCAAACGGGTGCCGTACTGACGATTAGTGTTTTTGACAAACTACTTCCTGGCTTCGGTGGTTGGGTCGTGACTTTCGGTATTATTTTCTTCGCTTATTCAACCATTCTGGGTTGGAGCTATTATGGTGAAAAATGCTGTACATACCTCTTAGGTGAAAAGTCAGTACTGATTTATCGCTTAATTTACATCGCATCAGTCTTTGTCGGCTGTGTCGTAACACTCGATCTCGTTTGGTTATTTGCCGATACCTTTAACGGTTTGATGGCTGCACCAAACTGTATTGCACTGTTATTGCTCTCAGGCATCATTGTAAAAGAATCGAAAGATTTTATTGAACGTCGTAAATCAGGTGAATTGTACTAATCCCCTGCTAAACAAAAAGCCACGTGAATTCACGTGGCTTTTTTTTTCGGACTGAAAATCAATATTTACTTATTGAATCGTACCAATTTGACCATCATCAAATTTGTCGTTTTTCGTGTTGCTTTCATTGGCTGCTTCATCTTTTGGATCTGATTCAGTATCTTCAATAAAGCCTTCACCAAATTGGTCACCAAACTCATTTTCAGCATATTCAGAATCTACAGCACTGGCTTCCATCAGATCAGCTTCGATTTCTAGGGCAATTTCCAAAGATAAAGAAAAGAACAATACCCCCTGAATTTTCATGTTCCCTTGTTCATCTTCAAGGTATTCACTGAGGGTTTTATATGCAGGGCTGCTTTCATCAAAAGGCACGTCAAGGTATAAATCACCTGTATAGCTATCGATTAAAGACTCACCTTCTAGCCCCATACAAGGGAAATAGTCGATATTTTGCAGGTCAAACCAGTGCATAACATCATTACGCACCGTATTTTTTTCAGGATGTTGATGATCATATTCTTCAAAATGCACAAATAACACATCACGATTTTTTTCACGTGCGATGGCATCGATATGTCGTAATAGTTCAGTCATGTGGTGACCCATTTCAAAAAATATAATGCGCTATTATAAAGTGCTTACCATGTAAAAGTGCATCTGTTGAAAATAAAACGACATCAATTGACCTTCAACAGTCATTTCATGCGATAAAAACTTGGTTTTTCGATGTATTCACCGCTATGCTGTGACTCAATTTGAGTTTGTGCACAGTAAATATTATGGCGAAAGCAAAAAGTGTCTATCGATGTGAACAATGTGGTGCTGATCATCCCAAATGGGCCGGTCAATGTACCGAATGTGGTGAATGGAATTCATTAGTCGAAGTCAATATTGCACCCGCCGTTACACACCGTGCACAGCCTAAAATGGGCGGTGGCTATGCAGGTCAAGCTGCTGCTGTGACCACCTTAAATCAAGTTTCCGTTTCGCATGAAACCCGTATGGCAACAGGTATTGGTGAATTTGACCGTGTGCTCGGTGGTGGACTGGTCACAGGTTCAGTAGTGCTGATTGGTGGTGACCCCGGCATTGGTAAATCCACTATTTTGCTACAAACCGCAACCTATATGGCGGCGAGTAAAAGCTCTGCCTTATATGTCACTGGTGAGGAATCTTTGTCTCAGGTGGCGCTACGTGCCCAGCGCTTAGATTTACCGACCGATCAACTCAAAGTCATGGCCGAAACCTGTGTCGAGCGTATTTGTGAAGTATTGGCACATGAACGCCCTGCCGTGGCCATTTTAGATTCGATCCAAACCTTATACACCGAGACACTCCAGTCTGCGCCGGGGGGTGTTTCCCAAATTCGTGAATCGGCTGCACTCCTGACCCGTTTTGCCAAAAATAGTGGTACAGCATTGTTTATTGTCGGTCATGTAACAAAAGAAGGTTCTTTGGCTGGCCCTCGTGTGCTTGAGCACATGGTCGATTGTGTTTTGTATTTTGAAGGTCAGTCTGACTCTCGCTTCCGTATGATTCGGGCGGTGAAAAACCGTTTTGGTGCAGTCAACGAGCTTGGTGTATTTGGCATGACCGATAAAGGTCTGCGCGAGGTATCAAACCCCTCCGCTATTTTCCTTAGTCGTTATGATGAAGCCATTCCGGGTTCCATTGTCATGATTAGCCGTGAAGGTACACGCCCACTTTTGGTTGAAGTTCAGGCTTTGGTGGATGATGCGCACGGACAGCCTCGACGCGTGGCCTTAGGTTTAGAACAAAACCGTTTAAACATGCTTTTAGCGGTTATGCACCGTCATGGTGGCGTACAAACCGCTGGACAAGATGTCTATGTCAATGTCGTCGGTGGCTTAAAAATCACTGAAACCGGTTCTGACCTTGCGGTACTTTTAGCCTGCGCCTCTAGCTTAAGAGCTAAAGCCCTGCCACAGCATTTGGCGGTATTTGGCGAAGTTGGACTTTCAGGCGAAATCCGTCCTGTACCCAATGGACAGGAACGACTCAAAGAAGCCATTAAGCATGGCTTCAAAACCATTATTTTACCGCGTGGGAATGCACCGCAAAAACCCATTTCAGGTGTAGAGATTATTTCTGTGGCACGTTTACATGAGGCATTGAGTCAGGCAATTACGCTGACCGATGAGTCTTAGTCACGTTGAATCGTTTATTTTGAATGAATTTTCAATTTTTTACCGATGTTCTATTGAAATTCAGTACAAATGGCGGCATAACTAGATGGCTATTTTAACTTTATATAGATATAGGAAAATTTGATGGAAGTTCGACAGCGTGGTTTGATGACTGCTCTTTTAACAGCAGCCCTTTTGGTAGCGCCGATTGCAGAAGCGAAACGTGCCGGTGGTGGTAAAAGCCATGGTATGAGCCGTCAAGCTGCTCCAACTCAGTCTTATCAGCAACCTCGTCAATCTGCTCCTGTTCAACAGCCTGCAACTGCTGGCGCTCCAGCAAAATCTGGCTCGAATGTGGGCGGAATGGTTGCTGCTGGTGTGGCTGGTGCTGCTATTGGTGCTGTCGCTGCAAATGCGATGGCAGATGACAATAACGGTCAAGCAGCTTCTGAAGCTCAAGCTCAACAACAGGAAGAGAAAGGTGGTATTCCAGGCTGGATCTGGATTTTACTTGCCGCTGCTGTTGCCTTCTTCATTTTCCGTAAGATGGGCGCAAAAAAAAAACTAGCCGCTAACAATCCGTATGCGCCAAACAGCGGTGCAAACAATGCACCGTTTGGCCAGCAAAATGCTGCACCTCGTGCAGGTAATGACAATACGAATATTTTTGGTAATTCTGTAGGCGGTAATTCAGCAGCTTCAAATGCTCCATTTGGTGCAACTGCAGCAACGAACGCGCCTTTTGGTGCTGCCTATACCAACAGCGGTAATCAATTGCCTGATGGTACAGAGCCAGCAACATTTTTACGTGTTGCACGTCAGCGTTTTAATCACATTCAATCGATGAATACAGCAAGCAACATTTCTGAAATTCAGCGTTACTTAACGCCTGATCTTTACCAGTCGATGTATAACGACATTATGGCAAATAAAGATGAAGACGTTGCTGAGTTTTCTAACTTAAATGCTATGGTGGTCGATTCTGCTAACGAAAATGGTCAATACGTTGTAAGTGTGCGTTTTACAGGTACGGTAAGTGAAGACTTAAATAGCCTGCCACAGCCTTTTGCTGAAGTATGGCATTTTGTTAAACCTGCGGGTTCTGATCAAGACTGGTTAGTTGCAGGCATTCAACAAGAGCAATAATGTAGACAATTAAGCATTCATGCATTCTAAAATAGCGGCTCCGGTCGCTATTTTTTTGCCTTTATTTCCCTCTTTTTTAATTCAACTTCAACTCAGCATGCTGAAAAATCAATAATTTTGTGAATACATTATTATAATTATTAATAATAATTGTTATCATTTAGATTAGCTTTAATACAATTTCCAAGCGCTTAAGTATTTTATGAATAGCTCACCACCTGAGGCACTCGTGACCCCCCTCACATCTGCGCTGCCTAAAACGCGTAAAGACACCCCCTCTCTATTGACCTATCGCTTGATGATTTTCTATCGCTTTGCCCTCGCTTTAGTGGGCGGATATGTTGTCGTGATGCTATCTGCCATCGTGATCGCAGATGTATTTAGCGAAGACCGTGGAAGTGCAGCCATGAGTGCAACTTTAATTGCATTTATCCTGTGGAGCTGTGCATTTATTTGGGTCTTTATGGTGAATAAAACCCTCAAAGCAACTTTAGGCATTGTGATCCCTGCGGTGTGTTTGTATGCCATTTACATGATGATGGGAAGCTAAAATGCGTGTTGATGCAAAAGTAGAGGGGCCTCGCCAGTCCATGTCTTGGCTGCATACATGGGCTAGCCTAATCTTAGGTTGGTTGCTGTATGCTATTTTCCTGACCGGAACCCTGAGCTTCTTTAAAAATGAAATCAATGTCTGGATGACACCTGAGCTGCATCAATCTGTTCCAGCCAGTTCACAAGTCCAACAAACTGAAGTCGCACTGAATTATTTACAGCAAAATCATCCGAATGCAGGTGCTTGGAATATTTTGCTGCCAAATACGCGTCAAAATGCCACATTAATTACCGTTCGTGAACAAGGTGAAGACCCTCGCGCACGCCGTGGTGGTAAACAAATCTACATTGATAGTGCTACAGGTGAAGTGCTTGAGCCGCGCGATACGCGTGGTGGTAATTTTCTCTATCGTTTCCATTTCGAACTTTATGGTATGCCACGTATGTGGACGCGATGGTTTGTCGGGATAGCGACACTGTTGATGTTAGTTGCCATCATTAGTGGTGTGATTACTCATAAAAAAATCTTTAAAGATTTCTTTACCTTCCGTTCAGGTAAAGGACAACGTTCTTGGCTCGATGCACATAATGCAACCGCAGTATTTGCGCTTCCCTTCCACATCATGATCACCTTTAGTGGCCTGTTGCTGCTGTTATTTACGATCATGCCTTGGGGGATTGAGCGTATTTATGAAAACCGGGGACAATTTTTACAAGAACAAAATCGTGCCCTAGTTCAAGAAAATAAACCTGAAGGACGTGAATCTGCCCAAGGACGCGAAGAACGTGGCGAACGCCCACAGCAAGCCCGTGCCAATTCTGCACAAAACCAAGGCGAAAATCGTGCTGAGGGCCGTGGTGAAGGTCGAGGAGATCGTCGCTCTAAACGTGAAGAGCAACCTGTCGTTGCTGCGCCGTTGACCAATTTAGCGCCTATCGTGACTGCGGTTCAGACTGAATGGAAAACTAATCCTATTAGTACCGTTAGCATCATTGCACCGAATACAGCCCAAGCTAAAATTGAACTACGAGCCTTACATGGTGAAAGTGTCGCGTATCGAAATGTCTATGCAAGCAAACAATTTGATGGCGTAACTGGTAAAGACTTAACTGACGAAAGTGCTAAGTTAAAGCACCCTTCTGTACCTATGGGTATTTACAATGTAGTGACTACGCTGCATGAAGCACGCGGTGTAGATTTAGCACTACGTTGGCTGCTGTTTATTTCAGGGATTGTAGGCACACTGATGATCGCTACAGGTCTCATTCTGTGGTGTGTAAAACGTGCGCCGCAACAGCAAAAACAAGGCTTTAAATCATTTGGCTACCGCACGGTTGAAGTGACCAATATTGCAGCGATTATTGGTTTGCCGATTGCCTGCGCAGCATTTTTCTATGCCAACCGTTTTATTCCCGCACAACTTGAAAACCGTTCGGAATTAGAAATTCGTAGTTTCTTTATTGTTTGGCTACTAACGCTTATTTATGCGATGTTCCGTACGCATCGTCAAGCGTGGCTAGAACTTTTAGCTTTTGCCACAGCAATTTTTGCCTTACTGCCGATTGTAAACTTCATGACTGGTGGTCAACCGCTTTGGAATACCATGGCAAATGGCCAATGGATGATTGCATCCTTTGACCTTGCAATGTGGCTATTAGCTGTTTTGTTTGCCTATTCATTTTACAAAGTGAAAAAGCATAAAGGACTGCCTGTTAAAAAAGCACGTAGCACAAAGGAGGTTGAAGCATGAAGTTCTTTCTCCTGATTTGGGCACTGAGTAGCTTAGGTTTTTTTGCCTTAGCATGCAGCATGTCTAAACATCAAAAGCAGTTCTACAGCAAAGAGTTTAGTGTGGGCCAAACACGCTTAGCCACGTTAGTCGGCTGGGCGCTATTGATTATTGCCTTGATAATTTGCCTCTCTCTTGGCACGCCGAGCAATAACATCAGTTATTGCTTTGGCGCGCTGACTATTGCGGCTTTATTTGTCGGGCTATGTATTAGTTATATCGCTGAATATTTTTGGAAAATTATTGGTGCATTGGTTGTCATCTTTGTATTGTCAGCAGTGTTATTGAAATTTTAATTCATTAGACAAGCTTCTCTAAACATTGAAAGCCAATCTTCGGATTGGCTTTTTTCATGCCAACCGATTAGGCTATGCCTATTCTGCTCTTTTGGATTACACATGTCTGAACTTTCGATCTCTCCTGCTTTATATAACCGTGCCATGGCAGGCAATAAAGATGCTCAATTTGAACTGGCTGAAATTTATATGCAAAGTGAAAATGATGAGCATGTTGAACTTGCAGAAGAATGGGCACTCAAAGCAGCTCAGTTAGGTCATGTAGAAGCAATGTATTGGCTGGGTGAAGGCTATGCAGTCTATGCCAAAGATATGCTCGAAGAAGATCCGGAAGAATCTAAAACCTATTTTGAACATGCGCACCGCTGGTTAGAACAAGCGGCGAAGCATGACCATCCTGCTGCTATTTTAGAATTGGCCAATTTTTACCGTCGCGGCGATGTGGTGGAAAAAGATGTCGCTAAATCCATTGAACTGGTTGAACAATCTGCAAAATTAGGTGAAGTTCAAGCCATGCGTGATTTAGCTTTTATTTATGCCAATGGATTAGGCATCGACGCTGATGAAGAAAAAGCAGATTTTTGGAATGAAAAAGCCAATGTGGCTGAGCAGTAATCCAATTATTTTCTAAAAAATAAAGCCCATCTCATGATGGGCTTTTTGCTTTTAACAAAATGGCTCAGCTCGCCACATAGTTATTTACATCCACCGTAATGACTTGTCGGCAAATGCCTTCTGCTCCACGCTGCTGTTCAAATACCTCTGCTGGCATGGCATCAAAGCTGTCAAAGAAACTAATTTCAGTTTCATCAATGTCATACACCAAAGAATGGTTCCCCTCGCCCTCTAGAGTATCGTAATACACAATCACAAACTGATTTTGTTCAAAAGCCTGCTGAATTTGTGCATAGCCAATTGCAGGCAATATAGGTAGTTCCAATTGGTCCGCTTCTGCATAGCTGCGTTTTTCACTGTCTTGCAGCTCAGGATCATGCTCTGTGTAAAACTTTACTAGAAAGCCAAACTTTTTCAGTCCTACAGCCAAACCAATGGTTGTTGTGCCATGGCCAGCTTCATAAGCGCAAACTTCGATGAGCTGCTGAATGTCTGCATCTATACCTAAGTGCTGCAGCAACATCCACACTGCATAAATGCCGCCATTGGCTTCTAAATTTGCCAACTCATCAGGTATTTCCATCGACATATATCAAAACTCAAAATTGCTTATGGACGATGATAAACAAATCGCAGCAGTTTTGCCTGCAAGTTTTAATCCAGACCTGATTTCACATGCACAAAAATAATGTCCAAATCTTGTTTGGGCACAAAATTCTTTTCAACCATTTGAAACTGCGTAGCGCTGATTTTCTTCACTTTACCTGCCCAGCAAAAAGAAACCAACTCTCCTGCATCACGCTCGATAGTCAGTTTAAAATCTTGAATAGGCTTTGCCCAATTGGCACCAGTTTTTAAGATATAGCCCAGCGCTTGAAATGGTGCATGCTGTGATTTAGCCTTTCTGAGTCCTGCCTTAAAGTTTTGATCCATACAATAACTTTTATTATATTCATCAGGATATAAAGCCACAGACCCACCCACTAGCGGTGCATATTGATGCTGTACACGTGTGAGCGCATTGGCTTTAAACGTTTGCTTCCAGCTATAAATCACCTGAGATGACCATGAAATGACTTCACTCAAATCTTTGGGCAATACTTTTTGCAGCGCTGCATTTTTACAGTTTCTAAGCTTTGCCTCAAAAGTTTTATATTCAACATCTTGCCTGCTCCACGGATTCAGCATGTCTTTTTCCGTAAATCCGCATTGCTTAAAACTCTCAGTCATATCAATCGGCGCTGTTTTCTCATCTTTTTGAATAAAAGTGCGTACGTGCATTTCAGGCTGAATCGTTTTTCCATTCACTTGAACTTTAAAACTTTTGAGCAGCTTTTCTGTATTGGCAAAATCAGATTCAAAGAAGTTTTCAACTTTTGGCAACGGAAATAAGACCGTTTCAGTCACATCTTTATTGCTTAAATTTTTGAACTGATAATCGACCTTAATGATTTTTTTTACTAATAAACAGGTCTTCACTGAACATTTGAATGTCTTTACTTTTCAGATACTGTACACCGCCTGTTGCCACGTAGCCTGTTGAGTCGTTGGCCGCGACAATAACAGGCCAAAACATCAATAAAGCCATTACGGGTTTAATCATTATTCTTATACTCCCAAGCGATTTATGAAATTTAAATATTCGCGACGTAATTTTACAGATCAAAAAACCTATAAGTCAGATATTAAGCATTTTCGGATTGGAACTCACTCTATTTCCAAGTACAATACTGCCCTAGTCGAGGGATGCTGCGACTTTCTTATAGGCACTAAATATAAGATCGCTAGGCTCGACGATTCGGTTGGACAATCGCTCCAATCAACAACGGCATCCGCGAACTGAATGATCAATTGTTTTTATTAAGGAGATCGTGATGAACGCGGTTAATGCTTCATTTACAGATTACAAAGTTGCCGATATTTCACTAGCTGACTACGGCCGTAAAGAAATCAAACTTGCAGAAGCAGAAATGCCAGCCCTAATGGGTCTTCGCAAACGCTATGCAGCGGCTAAACCGCTTGCTGGCGCGAAAATTCTTGGCTGTATCCACATGACGATTCAAACTGCAGTTTTAATTGAAACTCTAGTTGAATTAGGCGCAGAAGTTCGCTGGACTTCTTGCAACATCTTCTCTACTCAAGACCATGCTGCTGCTGCAATCGCGGCTGCCGGTATTCCAGTATTTGCTTGGAAAGGCGAAACTGAAGAAGAATACGTTTGGTGCTTAGAACAGCAAATCAACGTAAACGGCACACCTTGGGATGCCAACATGATTCTGGACGATGGCGGTGACTTAACTGCACTTGTTCACGAAAAATACCCAGAAGTAATCGCTAAAATCCACGGTATTACTGAAGAAACAACGACAGGTGTTCAACGTCTTTACGAAATGCACCGCGACGGCACTTTAAAAGTTCCTGCAATCAACGTAAACGACTCTGTAACTAAGTCTAAAAACGACAACAAATACGGCTGCCGTCACTCATTAAACGATGCAATCAAACGCGGTACAGATATGCTTTTATCTGGCCGCCGTGCGCTTGTAATCGGTTATGGCGACGTAGGTAAAGGTTCTGCTCAATCACTTCGTCAAGAAGGCATGATTGTACGTGTAACTGAAGTTGACCCAATCTGCGCAATGCAAGCATGCATGGACGGTTTTGAAGTTGTTGCTCCGTACAAAAACGGCGTTCAAACTGGCAAAAAAGAAGACATTAACCTTGACCTTCTTCAAAACACTGACCTTATAGTAACGACTACTGGTAACTACCACGTATGTGACGCTGCAATGCTTGATTCATTAAAAGCTGGCGCTGTAGTTTGTAACATCGGTCACTTCGATACTGAAATCGACACAAACTACCTACGCGGTTACAAGTGGGTTGAAGTTAAGCCACAAGTTCACCAAGTGTATCGTACAGAAAACGAAAACGATTACTTAATCCTTCTTTCTGAAGGCCGTTTGGTGAACCTTGGTAATGCAACTGGTCACCCATCACGTATTATGGATGGTTCTTTTGCTAACCAAGTATTGGGTCAAATGCACCTATTCGCTGAGAAATTTGCTGATCTTCCAGAAGATCAAAAACAAGCTGCAATCCGTGTAGAACTTATTCCTAAGAAATTAGACGAAGAAGTTGCTGCTGCAATGGTTGCAGGTTTCGGTGGCGTATTGACGACTTTGACTCAAGAACAAGCGGATTACCTCGGTGTTCAAGTTGAAGGCCCGTTCAAAGCTGAGGCTTATAAATACTAAGTTTTATATTCCCCCTCATCCTAGCCTTCTCCCACAGGGAGAAGGGACTTTTCATTATTAAGTAAATTTATAATGGACGTTCCCTCTCCTCTCAGGAGAGGGCTAGGGAGAGGTCTAAATAAATAGTATTTATAAAAAAGGATTTGAACATGTCAAAACAGATTCCTATTTCCTTTGAGTTCTTCCCGACCAAAACTGATGCGGGCGCGGAAAAACTTAAAGTTGTACACCAAGAACTACAATTATTAAATCCTGAATTTTTCTCTGTGACTTATGGTGCAGGCGGTTCTACCCGTGAACGTACTTTGTCTACATTGAACGATTTCAACGGCAAAGGCACGCCAGTTGCTCCTCACCTGTCTTGTATCGGTGACAGCAAAGAACGTATTGCTGAATTGCTAGATTTGTATAAATCACAAGGTATTGACCGCATTGTTGCGCTGCGCGGCGACTTACCGTCTGGCCAAGTGGGCTTAGGCGAATTGCCTTATGCAACTGATCTTGTGCGTTTTATCCGTGAGCATTCAGGTGACCATTTCCACATTGAAGTGGCGGCTTATCCTGAAATGCATCCGCAAGCAGACAGCTTTGATCTCGACATCAAACGTTTCTGCGATAAAGCCAATGCGGGCGCAAACGCAGCTTTGACACAGTTCTTCTTTAATCCAGATGCATACTTCTACTTTGTAGAGCGCATTCAAAAAGAAGGCGTGAAAATTCCTGTAGCGCCAGGCATTATGCCGATTACCAATGCAAGCAATTTAATCCGCTTTGCTGATGGTACAGGTGCAGAAATTCCTCGCTGGATTCGTAAACAGCTTGCGACTTATGGCGATGACACTGCTTCTATCAAAGCTTTTGGTCATGAAGTGATTGTTAAACTTTGCGAACGCCTGATTGCTGGCGGTGCGCCAAGCTTGCACTTCTACACCATGAACACCACTGACCCTACACGTCAACTTGTGAAAGACCTCGGTCTTGCATAAGACATTTCGACCTTTTTGAGAGTAAAACTTTAATGCCACGTTTTTATATTGAAGCTGATTTAACTGTTGAT
The DNA here is from genome assembly GCF_013417875.1 of Acinetobacter sp. YH12219. NCBI lineage: Bacteria > Pseudomonadati > Pseudomonadota > Gammaproteobacteria > Moraxellales > Moraxellaceae > Acinetobacter > Acinetobacter sp. YH12219. The sequence goes on along the minus strand of NZ_VPDC01000008.1, from coordinate 46,636 downwards.
ACGACTGTTGAATTAACGGAAACAGTGTTTCATCACTGGGTAAAAGTTTTACGTGCTCAAGTAGGCGAAACTGCCACTTTGTTCAATGGGCAAGGTGGCGAATACCATGTTGAATTGGTTGAAGTCGCTAAAAAGTCGGCTGCCGTCCAAGTTTTGCAATTCAATCCAAGCAATCGCACACCACATTTTACGGCACTATTGGGTCAAGTGATGAGCAAAGGCGACCGCATGGATTATGCGATTCAAAAAGCTGTGGAACTCGGTGTTTCGGAAATTCAACTACTCACTTCAGAACGTTGTGAAATGCGTTTGAAGTACGATCGTGATCAAAAGAAACTCGACCATTGGCAAGGTATTGCCATTGCAGCTTGCGAACAGTGTGGTCTCAACATTGTCCCTAAAGTACTTGCGCCACTTTCCCTTGAAAAATGGTTGGAAAGTGATCTGCCGACAACTAAATTGGTACTCGCACCCAATAAAGATGAAGCTGATGTATTAGCTGATGCTGACCCGCACTTTGCCTTACTGATTGGCCCTGAAGGTGGCTTGAGCGAAGCAGAGATCAGCGCAGCAAATGAGAAAGGTTTCGTGAACTGGTGTATCGGTGAACGTGTCCTTCGCACAGAAACTGCACCTGTAGTTGCACTTTCAATTTTAAATTATAAATCTATTTAATTTTTACTCGATAGTTCATCTGAAAGCATCAATGATGGCATCCTTGATATTGCTTTTTATTTGTAACGCAATTACCCTAGAGTCAATAAAAACAAATGATTTGTTACTAAGAATAAACAAATACTCTCAGGAACAATACAAATACAACGATCTAGATTTGGTTAAGGCAGGATTTTTATATTCATGACGTATAAACAAGATGAATATATCAAGCAGTACAATCATACTGCTCAAATTGCGAACACGATTCGCCATAGCCGCTATTTTTTAGTCAGTATTCTGATTATTTGCTTATATATTTTTTCGATATATCAAATTTTTTATAAATCGCCATCTTTGTATTTCAATATTTGGTTTATTTTTACCGAAGTTTTTGTCAGTTTATGCTGGCTGATTAGCACCGTTTATTTTAAACCTGAACAATATTCACTGATGATTGCGCATCGTTGGTTACAGTTTCAGTGTTTTTCAGTCGGTACGCTGATTGCGAGCGGTATCTTTTTAATTTTTTATTATTTACCTGCGACCAATCAAAGCTTTGAACCGATTCAGGCCTTAACGCTCTCCGCCCTACTCTTGATCGTGACACAAACCTTTGGTTTGACCTATTTAACGCAAAAACTCAATTATTTTTGTTTAGCCTTTATCCCGTCTATCGTGCCGTATCTGATTGCACAGTTCTTTTTCTTAGATAGTTCAAATCACTTATTTAGCCTGAGTATTAATTTTGGGCTCATTGTGATTCTAATGTGCGCCATGACGTCATATCGGATTCACCGTCGTGTATCGACTTTACATGCTAAAAATAACCTACTGGTCGATAGTGCCAAGCAACAAGTCAAATGGACTGATGAACTGTGTCAGCAGCTCCAAGATGAAGTCAACAAATCACGAGACATCGAATTACAGCTACAACTGGGTAACCAAATCCTTGAACAAAAAGTTAAAGAGCGGACCTTCGACATTGAGCAAATGAACAAGGATTTAGAAAACCAACAAGCCAATTTAGTCCTTGCGCATGAAATCGCCGGTTTACGTCCTTGGGATTGGAACATCAAAGACCGTAAAATCGTTGTCACCAACTATAAGCAAGAAAAAACCCTTAGACATTCGAAAGAGCATCAGCAACAGTTACAACATGTGATCCATCCTGATGATATCCCACATTTTAAATCAGCGATGATTCAACATCTTCGTGGATTTAAAGACCGTTATGAGGCCACCTATCGGATTCAAAACAGTCAAGGAAAATGGAGTTGGGTACATGATATTGGGCGAGTCATTCAACGCGATCCAGATAACCGCAAGCCCTTGCGCATGGTCGGTATTCGTCGTGATATCCATCAAGAACGGACGTCTCAAGAACGTTTAAAACTTGCAGCCAGCGTACTCGAACAAGCTGCTGAAGGGATTTTCATTTTAAATGAAGAGCTGTGCTATATCGAAGTCAATCCGTTTTACGAACAATTAACCGGCTTTAACTACGACCAAATTATTGGCAAACATCTATTTGATATCACAGCAAATTACAAATCAATTCAACGCAGTATGCACTACTCGATCATTAAACAAGTGCTGAAAATTGGTGAATATGATGGTGAGTTGCACGAAAAATTTCTTTCAGGTAAAGAACTGACGCTATGGATGCATATTAATGCGATTACTGATGATCAAAACCGCGTTACCCATTATATCGGGATTGTCTCAGACCTGACCGAACGTAAATTGCAAGAACAACGTTTATCTTATTTAGAAAATTATGACACCTTAACGGATTTGCCGAACCGTTTTTATTACAACTATCAACTGCATCAATATTTAGTTTCACAGCAAGATTCGATTAAACAGTTGGCCGTCATTCGTTTAAACATCGACCGTTTCCGTCCATTAAATGAATATCTCAGCAACAATGGTGGTGACGAACTGTTACGCCAAGTCGCACAGCGTTTACGTCTAACCAATGCCGAAGCATTATTTGTTGCGCATTTAAATGGCGATGATTTTGCGATTGTGTATGAAATTTCACATATCCGCCCTTCTGTGCAAGAGCATTGTGAACGCATCAATAAAGCCTTTAGCATTCCATTTAATATTTTTGGCCAAGAACATGTCATCACTTTATCGATGGGCGTCGCGTTCTATCCTGAGCATGGCCGTCAGCTAGATTATCTAAATAACTGTGCAGAACAAGCGCTGAGCGAAGCTAAAAATTTGGGAGGCAATACTACACGTTATTATTCCAATGAAAATACCGCATTATTAGAGCAAGGGATCTTCTTGGAACGCGACTTGCGTAAAGCCATTCAAAATAATGAGCTGGTGGTGTATTACCAACCGAAGATCAATTTCCGTGATAAAAATATTTACGGTTTTGAAGCCTTGGTGCGCTGGAATCATCCTGAAAAAGGCTTAATACCACCGGGCTTATTTATTCCTTTAGCAGAACAAACCAGTTTAATTTCCGATATCGGGCGTTTTGTCCTGCAAAAAACCGCGCAGCAAATTCGCTTTTGGAATAATTTGGGTTATCAAAATATTTGTGTATCCGTCAATATTGTTGCACAGCAACTGCGCCGTGGACAATTATTAAATGATTTAGATGAAGCGATAGATGCCAATCAAATTGATGGTGCCAGTCTGGAACTGGAAATTACAGAATCTTCTTTGGTCGAAAATCTAGATTCAGTACGTGAACTATTAAACGAAATAAAAAAACGTAAAATCAATATTTCACTTGATGATTTTGGCACTGGCTACTCATCTCTATCGTATCTAGCTGATTTTCCAATTGATATTTTAAAAATAGATCGCAGTTTTATCTCTAAAATTGGTGAAAATAAACAATTGGCCATCGTTAGTGCCATGATTGCCATGGGCAAAGCGATGGGCATGACGGTAGTCGCTGAAGGGATTGAAACTGAACAACAGTTACAGTACCTACAAGACTTAGAATGTGATATTGCTCAAGGCTATTTTTTCTCTAAGCCATTGCCACAAGAAGAGGCAACCGTGTTCCTAGAAAATAATATCTCTTCGCCTGCTTATAGTTACTTAATATAAGTCACTATGCCTGAGCTATAAGATTGTCTGAAAAAGACGCGACTTCGACTGTCCCAACTGTGCAACTAATGTTATATTCAAGCGGATAAAGCAAGCATTTCAGCTTTATATTGGATAAACAAAACACAATCGAGATACAGATGGACGATCAATCTTTAAAACAGCAGGCTTTGTATTATCACGAATTTCCAACTCCGGGGAAAATCAGCGTTACACCAAGCAAACAATTGGTCAACCAACACGATTTAGCCCTCGCATACTCGCCAGGTGTCGCTGCACCTTGTTTAGAAATTGAACGCGACCCATCTACTGCTGCACTTTACACAGCGCGCGGTAATCTTGTTGCTGTAGTCAGTAACGGTACAGCCGTACTGGGCTTAGGTAACATTGGTCCTCTAGCGTCAAAACCTGTTATGGAAGGTAAAGGCGTTCTATTCAAAAAATTCGCTGGTGTTGATGTTTTTGACATTGAAATTGCTGAAAATGATCCAGACAAAATCGTAGATATCGTTGCAGCATTAGAACCTACTTTCGGTGGTATCAACCTTGAAGACATCAAGGCCCCAGAGTGTTTCTACATCGAGCAAAAACTTCGTGAACGCATGAATATTCCTGTGTTCCATGATGACCAACACGGTACATCGATCATTGTGGGTTCTGCATTACTGAATGCACTTCAACTCAATGGCAAAAAAATTGAAGAAATCAAAATTGTCGCTTCTGGCGCAGGTGCTGCTGCCCTTTCATGTTTGAACTTACTTTGCGCACTTGGCGTGAAAAAAGAAAACATCGTTGTGGCAGATTCACGCGGTTTATTGACGACTAAACGTGAAGGCTTGGATGAGTCGAAAAAGGCATACGTTCAGGACATCGAAGGCTCTCAGCTTGCTGATGTAATGGAAGGTGCTGACATGTTCCTTGGTCTTTCTGCAGCAGGTATTTTGACCAAAGAAATGGTTAAAGTCATGGCGAAAGATCCGATTATCTTTGCCCTTGCTAACCCAGACCCTGAAATTCTTCCTGAACATGCACATGAAGCACGTCCAGACGTGATTATGGCAACTGGCCGTTCAGACTATCCAAACCAAGTAAACAATGCCCTTTGCTTCCCTTATATCTTCCGTGGTGCACTAGATGTTGGCGCAACTACGATTAATGAAGAGATGAAGATTGCTTGTGTACATGCGATTGCTCGCATGGCGCATGTCGAAGCTGATGCTGCATCGTATGGTGAAAAATCTGCTTCATTTGGTCGTGATTACCTCATTCCGCGCCCATTAGATCAACGTTTGATTCTTGAAATTGCACCTGCAATTGCACAAGCAGCGATGGATTCAGGTGTTGCAACTCGTCCGATTCAAGACTTCTCTGCATATCGTCAACGTTTGTCTGAATTCGTCTACAACTCTGCGTTTATGATGAAACCAATTTTTGCGCAAGCGAAAACTGATCCAAAACGCATTGCATATGCTGAAGGTGAAGATTTACGTGTACTTCGCGCGGTGCAAATTGCTGTTGATGAAGGTTTGGCAAAACCAATCCTTGTCGGTCGCCCTGCAGTCATTGAAGCAAACATCAAGAAATTAGGCCTACGTCTTGAAGACGGCGTGAACATCACTATCGTCGATCAAGAGAAAAACCCTGATTACGATAAGTTTGCTGACGATTACTACAGCATCATGCAACGTAAAGGTGTAACACCTGAATACGCTCAGCGTGAAGCACGTCGTCGCTCTACCCTGATCGCTGCAATGCTGGTTCGTCATGGTGTGGCTGACGGTATGCTATGTGGTACTTATTCTAGCTATGACATTCACTTAGACTTCGTCAGCAATGTGATTGGGCTAAAAGAAGGCCGTAATAACTTCTTCACGCTGAATGCATTAATGCTTGAAGATCGTAACTTGTTTATTGCCGACACTTACATTAACCGTAACCCAACAGCTGAACAGCTTGCTGAAATGACTATTTTAGCGGCTGAAGAAGTCCGCCGTTTTGGTATTACGCCGCGTGTAGCATTGCTTTCTCACTCAAGTTTCGGTTCTGACCAAAATGATCCTAGCGCTCAAAAAATGCGTAAGGTTTATGATATTTTGTCAGAAATTGCACCTGAACTTGAGGTTGAAGGTGAAATGCATGGTGATGCCGCATTGGATGAAAATATTCGTCATTTCGCATACCCGAACTCACGTTTTAAAGGTTCTGCGAACTTGCTGATTATGCCTAATCTGGATGCAGCGAACATTTCGTTCAACTTGTTGAAATCAACATCGGGCAGTAACGTGACGATTGGCCCAATTCTTTTGGGTGCTGCAAAACCTGTTCATATTTTAACGCCAACAGCGACAACTCGCCGTTTAGTGAATATGACTGCATTGACTGTTGCAGAGATTCAAGAAAACGAAAAATTAGCACTCTAATTTAGTTGACCTGAACACACTTTGTGACTTGAGAAAACCTCTGTTCTGTAGCATGATTGCTCTAAGAATAGAGGTTTTTTCATGCAAGTTTATTTAGTAGGCGGTGCAGTTCGAGATCACTTGCTCGGGCACCCCTATCACGAAAAAGATTATGTCGTTGTCGGTGCAACGCCGGAACAATTACTTGCTCAAGGTTATCAACCTGTGGGTAAAGATTTCCCTGTTTTTCTTCATCCAGAGACCAAAGACGAATATGCCTTAGCCCGTACAGAACGTAAGTCTGGACATGGGTATCATGGCTTTGAATTTTATACCGACGTCAATGTCACACTCGAACAAGATCTCATTCGACGTGACCTCACGATCAATGCGATTGCTATGGATGATGCAGGTCAGATTTATGATCCCTACCATGGTCAACAAGATTTAGAGCGACGCATCCTTCGCCATGTGTCTGATGCCTTCGTCGAAGATCCTTTGCGAGTTCTGCGGATTGCACGTTTTGCGGCACGTTATAAAGCTTTAGGTTTTAAAGTGGCTGAAGAAACACTTGCGCTGATGCAAGATCTCGCTCAATCTGGCGAACTTGAAGCCCTTACACCTGAACGTGTATGGAAGGAAACGTCTCGTGCGTTAATGGAAGACCATGCAGATGAATATTTTGGAGTCTTAAGAGCCTGTGGTGCTTTAAAAGTCTTGTTCCCAGAAATTGATGCGTTATACGGTATTCCACAGCGTCCTGAATATCACCCTGAAATAGACTGCGGCATTCACACCATGATGTCGCTACAGCAAGCCTGTCGTGCCAATTATTCTCTGGATGTTCGTTTTGCCGTACTGGTACACGACTTAGGCAAAGCACTTACTCCAGTAGATGAGTTACCGCGCCATATCATGCATGAAGAACGTGGTGTAAAACCCGTTACCGAAGTCTGTGACCGTATGCGTGTTCCCACCAATACCAAGCAATTGGCCATCTCAGTATGTAAAGAGCATTTAAAATGCCATCAAGCCTTGAGTTTAAAACCGGGTACATTATGGCGTCTGTTACAACGCATGGATGTACTACGCCGTCCTGAACGCGTAGAGGCCTTTGTACAAGCCTGTGAATGTGATTCACGTGGTCGCTTAGGTTTAGAGGATCGTGCCTATCCGCAAGCTCAATACGTTTTAGATGCCATGCAGGTGGTTCGCAATATTAAAGCTGCCGATCTTCCACCTGATGTATCAGGGCCGGATATTGGTGAAATGCTGATTGAACGACGTATCCAAGCCATTGCAGAACTAAAAACCAGTCAATATGCAGTTGAAGCATAATTAGAGCACCTTCGGGTGCTTTTTTAATTTACCTTTTCTATATTTTCCTTTTCTATATTTTTAAAACTTTAACTTTTGCAATATTTCACCTTGCCCTTTCAGATATAGATAAGCTTTGAAAAATATCTGCATTCACATCAAGGCTCATTCATCTATGCTCTAAGGAAAACAAACCATCGAGCTGACAATATGCATCCCCAAATTCGTCCACTACACCTCCCAAAAGATCTCCTCGACATTCATCAACTCACACTCCAATTGGGTTATGAAATACCACCAGAGCGACTCCAACAGCATTGGCAGTTGATTCATTTGGATAAGCATTATCAAACCTTGGTGATGACGGCTGATGACCGCGTCATTGGTTATGCAGGTTTTATCCAACAATACAGTTGGGAGTTTGAGGAAGGATTTATTCGGATTCAGGCTTTTGTCATTGATGCCAGTTATCGCGGTCAAGGTTTAGGGCGACGCTTCATGCAAGCCATTGAGCAAAGCGCTCGGCGACAAGGTCTAAAACGTATTTTACTCAACAGTGGTAATCGTCCTGAACGCTATGCCGCACATGCTTTTTATCAAAATTTAGGGTTTGAAGCCTATAGTTTGGGTTTTACTAAATATTTAAATTGATCGGCCAATTTTACCATCAGCCGATCAAGACATTTTTTAAGAAATATCAGCTGGGAAACTAATGACTTTTTCAAGTTTTAACTGATTCGTTGCCACCATTAGCAATCGATCAATGCCTAAGGCTATACCTGCACACTCACTCATATACGGTAATGCAGCAAGCAAATATTCATCAATCGGCATCACATGCAAGCCAAGTTTAGCGCGCTCTGCATTATCCGCCTCAAAACGACGGCGTAAAACGTCTGCATCAATCAGTTCATCATAAGCATTTGCTAACTCTAAACCTTCGATATATAGCTCAAATCGTGCTGCAACCAATTCACCATCTTCGTCCACACGGGTTTTCGCCAAAGAAGCCATTTCCGGTGGAAAATCTGTAAGGAACACTGGCGTATCAAAACCGAGGCTCGGCTCAACATAATGCGAGAACAATAAATCGATATAGCCTAAACGGTCTTCACCCAGATCTAAGCTTAGTCCCACACGACGACAGCAATCTTTCAGATCTTGTAAAGAAGCTTGTAACGGGTTCAAATCCAAACGATCCATAAAGGCATGCTTATAGCTCAAAATAGTTGGACGAACTTCACCAAAGCGCTGTTTCAAAGTTTCATTCAATAAGTCCGTCACTTCAAACATCAAGTCTTTTAAGCTAAAACCCGGACGGTACCATTCCAACATGGTGAATTCACTGTTGTGTTTACGTCCATGTTCATCATCACGGAAAACTTTACAGATTTGGTAAATAGATCCACTGCCACTTGCCAACAGACGTTTCATGGCAAATTCAGGTGAAGTTTGCAAATAATGCGTTTGCTTTTGACCATTCACATGGCGCTGAGCCTGTACCGATGCTAAATGCACATCGGTGACACCCGCTTGAGAAAGCACAGGTGTTTCCACTTCTAGTACATCACGTGCCGCAAAAAACTGGCGAATTTGAGCATACATCGTGGCACGTGCACGAAGTGCAGTGAGTTCACAACTCGGTTGAAAGTTCATTTGACTCATGCTGCTGGGCCTCCATGTGCAGCCCATTCACGGCGTAAAGGATAGGTTTTACGTAAATAATCAAAGGCTTTTTGATCCACCTTGCCGTCTTTTAGGCAAGCACGTAAGTTGGCATCATCACGAGCGATGTCATAAATATCTTTTAAATAACGCTGTAATACCGTCTTAAAGTCAGCACCCGTAAAATACTGCTCACAGACGGGCAACTGACTTTCAAAAGCTTTATTTATCGGTTGCTTGAAAGTTTGACAAAATGCTTCATAGATCATCTGTGTGCCACGTGCTTTACCTTCCAAGCTATAGCCCGCAATATGTGGTGTCACCACGTAAATTAAATCTAACAACGCTGCTGAAATCTCTGGCTCATGCTCAAAAACGTCTAAGACCACTTTACGCTGTGTCTGTTGAATATCGGCAATTAAGGCAACTTCTTCGACCACTGGCCCACGCGCGGAATTAATCAAGATCGCAGTTGGCTTCATAGCAGCAAGCGCAGCAGCATTGATTAAATGATAGGTTGGATGTTCACCCTCTTTGGTCAGTGGCACATGAGTACTAATCGCATCTGCACTTTTTAACAGTTCTGCAAATTCAACTTGTTTCACCTGATCAGATTGCACAAATGGATCATAGCCAATGACATTCCAACCGAATAATTCTGCCATGACGGCTAAACGTGAACCAACATTACCTAAACCAACAATGCCCAAGGTAAATTTTTCATTTGCATTCAACAATTCAGGTTTAACATAAAGCAATGCCGTAATCACATATTCAGCAACCGCTTGTGCATTACAACCTGCGGCATTTGACCAAGCAATCCCCTGCTTTTCTAAAGCAGTAATATCTAAATGATCTGTTCCAATCGTAGCACTACCGACAAATTTGAGTGCGGTCTGTTGAATTAAGTCTGCATTTACCTGAGTCACCGATCGTACCAACAATGCATCGGCTTCTTTGACATCTGCATGGGTCAATGTTCGACCTGCCGCTTGCTTTATTTCACCAAATTCGGCAAAAAAATACTCAGTAAATGCCAGATTTTCATCTGCAACGATTTTCATAGTTCATCTCATAGTTCCACTATGAACATGATAACGCGTTGCTCAAGCCATGACTATTCTTCTGCACATAAGGCATAGCGCCTATACTCTATGAGCTAGATGATTGAAAATTATATTATCTGCAATAATCTGACTGCTGATCGTCAATTAAGGACAAGGCCGCCTGCCAAGCCGCTTGAATAATGGGCTCGGCCATCGGATTTTCAAACTGCTGCAACGTATGTTCACAAACCTTCGGACTTGGATAATGCAATGTAGCACTCGACAATGCTTTTACTTGAATTTGACAAGCTCGTTCTAAAAAGTAAATTTCATGAAATGCCCGTGCCACACTATCACCAGTCGCAAGCAAACCGTGATTACGTAAAATCATACAGCGATAATGCCTCATATCCTGTACCAATCTTTCACGCTCTTCAGTTGAAAAGGCTATGCCCTCATATTCATGATAAGCAATGTTCTGATAGAACTTTAACGCATGTTGTGAGATTGGCAATAATCCATGTTCCTGTGCAGAAACTGCCACGCCATCCGCAGTATGCGTATGAATCACGCAATTAATATTTGCACGCGCATGATGTAAGGCAGAATGAATCACAAAGCCTGCTACATTCACCATCTTCCCTGCATCATAGGTTTCAACAATTTTACCTTCATGATCAATTTTGACCAAATCCGAAGCCGTCATTTTGTCAAAGGTCACACCATAACGATTAATCAGAAAATGCTCCGGTTCATGACTTAAACGTAAGCTGATATGGGTATCAATTAAGTCGGTCATTTTATAATAAGCCACCAAGCGATACAGAGCCGCCAATTGACAACGCGCTTGCCATTCCAGTTCATGAATAAGCTCTGGTTTTTGCATGGGTGAATTCCTTTTCTAAATCGATTGATCTTGTTTTCTGTTTATTGTGAATAATTAATAGCATGTCATATCCATGCTGTATATCAGCTTCGCCTGTAGAAAAAAACTATTCAAAAAATTTAGGCAATAAAAAACCCCAATGTTTTACATTGGGGTTTTTTGAATATGGCGGAAGCGGTGAGATTCGAACTCACGGAGGACTCGCGCCCTCGTCGGTTTTCAAGACCGGTGCATTAAACCGCTCTGCCACGCTTCCATGGCCGCTATCATATAAATAAAAATTCAGCTTGGCAAATTATTTTGCTTTATTTTGAACACTTGGCGAATCGTTCATACAAAATTTAGGCGATTCGAAAATTTTGGATTAGGTCAGAAAAATTGAAGGTGAATAAATATGTATTAAATTGAGATCATAGCTAATTGCATTGCCTAAATTTACACATATAAAAAAACCCTGATGTTAAAAACATCAGGGTTTTTGAATTTGGCGGAAGCGGTGAGATTCGAACTCACGGAGGACTCGCGCCCTCGTCGGTTTTCAAGACCGGTGCATTAAACCGCTCTGCCACGCTTCCATGGCCGCCATCATATAAACAAAATTCAGCAATGGCAAATTATTTTGTAAAAAATACGTCTAATTGAACAAAATAAAAGCAGTTTGTTATTTTTCAGTACTTTCGCCCATTTCATAACGAATTGAATTGATATACCAACATTTTTTTCCCAATGGAGTTAGGACTTCGACCTCATCATCCACTTGCTTCGACAGGAGTGCTCGAGCCATAGGTGAATCAATTGAGATATGCTGCGGATGATGATCATAAATTTCATCTACCCCCACGATTCTTAGTGTTTTTTGTTCGCCGTCTTCATTTTCAATTTCGACCCACGCCCCAAAATAGACTTTCCCTTTTTGTTCGGGTGAATAATCGATAATACGAAGCTCTTCCAAACGTTTTCCCAAATAGCGTACACGTCGGTCAATTTTGCGTAACAATTGCTTATTATATTGATAATCCGCGTTTTCCGAACGGTCGCCAAGACTGGCCGCCCAGTTCACTTTTTTGGTAATTTCAGGTCGTTCTTCATGCCATAAATGTTGAAGTTCAGCGACCAATAAATCGTGTCCACCACGGGTAATTAAGTTAGATTTCATGATGATTTTTCGGCCTTGAGCAAGCGCTGATTTTTACAAAACATGCCTATTTTATCCTCCATTTCTACACAGGCAAAGTATATAAAATTTATTCGCAAACAAAATCAATTATTTATGTTACATATTTTAATATTTTTTCGTACAAAATTTGACAAGTATTTTTTTGCTTATTATTATGCGCACATCTTTCAGGCTTGTTTAATTTTTATCCAGTGTAGATTTTCTACATATTTCCCGAAAACCCCTAGTCATTTTTGAATGACGTCATGACTGCCCAACCCTTATTGAATTTATCAAACTTGAAAAAGTCTGAGGCGTGTTTGCCTTTGCTTTTTAGGGCATAAATTACTTGTAGCGGAGACAACATGCACAGTAGTTCAACTTCTGGGTCGAGGCTTTGCCTTAACTCTTTTAACTCTCTCCCATTTAAAGCGCTTGCACTTAGTACTGTCTTAATTCCTTTTCACAGTATTAATGCCAGCAAAACAGCTCATCAATATGATGCTGTCGTCAACAGTAATAAACTCACTGTTGTTGCCGTTGCCAATCCTGACATTGTTTTTCAGGATGGTAAACATCGACATGGTTTTGGTTACGACCTTGCACGTAACTATGCAGAAAGTTTAAATGTCCAATTAGATTTTAAAACAGTGAATGACAATGCCACTGCTTTAAAAATGGTTGCCAAAGGTCAAGCCAATTTTGCTATGACCACTGCCGAAATGAGTACCATTGAAGCCAAGCATTTGACGTCATTTTCAGCCAGTTGTGGTGATACTGTTTCTTTGAAAAAAAATGGTTTAAACAGCAACTTAAACTGGGTATTTAAAAATGCAGACGATCCACTCAGCCAAACCGCGAGTGGCTTTATTTGCCGTGCCAAACAAAATGGCGCAATTGGACAGTTGGCATCTTTTTACAACCGTAATGTGGTCAAACAAGATTCTTGGAATGTGATTCAGCGTGATCTAAGTAAACGTATGCCAATCTATAAGGCAAGTTTTAAAAACACGGCCAAGCAATATGATCTTGACTGGCATTTATTGGCAGCGATTGGTTATCAAGAATCTTACCTCAAACCTGACTCGGTATCCCCGACGGGTGTTCGTGGCATTATGATGCTGACCAACAGTACAGCAAAAGCCATGGGTGTGAGTAACCGTACAGATGCGACACAAAGCATTCAGGGCGGTGCAAAGTACTATGACCAAATGCTAAACCGTTATAGCAACATTCCATACCCAGATCGTAATTGGTATGCCTTAGTTGCGTATAACATGGGGCCTGGTGCTGTAAGTCAGATTCAAAAGCGCATCCAAGCTCAGGGTAAAAACCCGAATAAGTGGGTGAACTTATATGCTTATCTCGACCGTAACAAAGCCAGCAATGGTCGTTATCGTCAAGCCGTGCAATATGTCACTCGTATTCGTGCTTATTTGGAACATATTAAAACCACCCCACAACTGGTGAATATCTAATATGCGTCCATCTAACATTTACATGTGAGCGCACAAAAAAAAAGCTTACCTTCGGGTAAGCTTTTTTCGTTTTAGACTTAAGCAGTTTGCTCAAGTACTTTTTTGAACAAATCTTTTTGCTCAGCACTTGGTTTTGCTGTTTGCAATGCCATCAATTGTGACATATCACCTTGTACTTTAATTTTGCCCGTCATAAACGCTTGCATCGCTGCAGCCATATCAAACTCAAGGAATACTTTACGTAACGTTTCAGCATCCATGTTCAACGTTGTTTTAGCGTTTGAAGATAAACCTTTTTTAATTGCACCACCGTCTAATGACAATTCGGTATTGCCTGCAGCGTCAGCAACCACAAGGTTAATTGCAAGATTAGCCAATGCAGGTGGTAAGTTTAAATCACCAGCTTGAGCTGTCAGAGTTTCTACAGTTGAAAACCAATCATCAGTTAAAAAAGCAGGCATGATCTTTCCTCAATTTATTTTGTTCGTGTGTGTTGCCGTTCCGGACAACATCAGTGCAAGCATATTTTGCTTGAGGCTTGTTATAGCATGATCATTTGCGAAAAGGCTAAAGTTTTTTGTACGCACCGTTCAATATTTAACTGTTTAACAACAAAATGAGAAAAATCATAAGCATAAAAAAGGCATTCCGTAGAATGCCTTTTGCGTGATGAAGTTTTCGGCTTAATCTGCCATAAAACCTAAGTTCACCATATTAATGCGTTTGCTTTCAGGCTCACCTTCTTCAGTTGAACAACTTTCGCTATTTTTGAAGTCAAATTCGCGTTGTTCATCCAAGGCTTCAAAGTCGAATAACTCACGGTCTGCCAGTTGTGAAGGCGATACATTTTGCAATGCGCCAAAAATACTGTGTAAACGTTTTGGAAATTCTTTATCCCAAGTACGCAGCATGTCATTTAACATTGCACGTTGTAAGTTTTCCTGTGAACCACACAAGTTACATGGGATAATTGGGAACTTACGCATTTCTGCATATTTGATGATATCTTTTTCTTCCACATAAGCCAGTGGACGAATCAAAATGTTCTTTTTATCAGAAGACAATAATTTCGGTGGCATGGCTTTTAAGCTGCCGCCATGGAACAAGTTCAAGAAGAACGTCGCCAAAATATCATCACGATGATGACCTAAAGCCACTTTCGTCGCCCCAATTTCTTGAGCAAAGCCGTATAACGAACCACGACGTAAACGTGAGCATACTGCACAATACGTTTTACCTTCTGGGGTTAAACGTTTAGTAATGCTGTAGGTATCTTTTTCTAAGATGTAATACGGAATTTTGTTTTCTTCTAAATAACGTGGCAATACGTCTTCAGGGAAACCCGGTTGTTTTTGGTCAAGGTTGACCGCAACCACATCAAAATTAATCGGTGCAATACGCTTAAACTGCAACAAAATGTCGAGCAAGGTATAACTGTCTTTACCGCCTGAAATACAGACCATCACCTTGTCGCCCTCTTCGATCATTTTAAAATCACGAATGGCATGACCGACCTGACGGCGTAGCTTTTTCAATAAACGATAATACGCAGAGCTAGTTGGTAGTTCTGGTTTGAAATTAAATCCTTGTTCGGACTCAACTGGCGAGAACATAGACGAGTTAAACCTAAAAAAAAATACCGCGCAATTTTATCCGATTCGCAGACTTCTCGCATCAAAAGAATGTAATTTCCGAAAAAACTAAAAATACTGTCATGATCACGTCATCCTCAGCGCATTATTTTATACGGTCGAGTTCATTTTTTAGGCGAAACGCTTATCTTTTGGACTTTTCCACAGTTGTCCACAAAAGCTGTGGATAACTTTGTGGATTTTAAATGACTTGACAAGGTGAGCTGCCCTTATTTTAAGGCTTCTATTTAAATTGATCATTTTTTGATCAATTTATTATTACTTATTTATCAATACTTTATATGTGTCAAGTTATGCTCATTAAAAAAAAATAAATATTTTTTTTGATTATTGAATCATCAAAATGACTTGATTTTTACAAAGTAAAGAAGAAATCAGCCCTCGAAGCCTTTTCATCTGATTTTTTTTTGATAAACTCTATTTTAACTGTTTGGGGACAGAATTTTTTTCTTCACAATAAAATGAAAAACAATACTTGGACTTTGGGGCTGTTATTAAGTGGAAGTGTGGCTATCAGTTTAGCTGCACCGAGCATTTTTGCCGGCCAAACGATCTATCAATTACGTGAAAGTAACGGCACAACGCTACTAACCAATAAACAAGGCCGCTATAGCAATCTGAAAGTCGAGAAAAAAACCTACTATCCGGACAGTAATATCCATAGTTATAGTAACTGGGGCTCAAATGAAGCGTCTGTGTTGCCAAGCTATAGCCGTAATAAAAATGCCTTTGACAATATTATTAAACAAGCCGCGGCCCAACATGGTGTTTCCGAAGGTCTGATCAAAGCGGTGATGCATACCGAATCTGGTTTTAACACCAATGCACGCTCGCCTGTCGGTGCGCAAGGTTTAATGCAACTCATGCCTGCTACTGCACGTCGCTTCAATGTATCAAATGCCTATGATCCACATCAGAACATTATGGCTGGTGCGCGCTATTTATCTTGGCTGCTGAAACGTTTTAATGGTAACACCTCACTTGCCTTAGCAGGTTATAACGCAGGTGAAGGCAATGTCGCAAAATATGGTGGCATCCCTCCTTTTCGTGAAACTCAAGACTATGTCCGCCGTGTCACTAGCCGCTACAGCAACCTATATGCTGGTAGTTTAAGTGTCTCGGGTTCGAGTAGTTCAAATAGCACTTCAAATAGTGGTCGGATTATTGCCAGTTCGGACAATTATCATGCCGCTGCCCCTACTGTAGCCAAGTCTCCAGCACGTCAAATTATTCAAACAGACAATGGTAGTTTTACCGACGCACCTTCAGGTTCATTTGCCACAGCAAATGCGTCTGCTTCAGCGCGTATTTATTTCAATGAATAAATTCACTGATTTTGTAAAATTGCATCTGTTTTACTAATTTTTCCTTGAAATTTTAAGACTTTCACCTCATATTGAGTTTAATGATTTTTATTTGTAAATCAGATCATTTTTCTATAATAAGAGGATTTACCCAATGATGCGGATTGGTTTGTTCTTGCTGACCAACCTCGCGGTACTGGTTGTAGCTGGCATAATCTTGTCACTCTTCGGTGTCGGTAGTTACCACGGTGCAGGCGGCTTAAACTTAGGCAACTTGCTCGTTATCTGTTTTGTGTTCGGTATGGTGGGTTCGATGATCTCACTATTCATGTCAAAATGGATGGCGAAAAAAACCACGGGTACAGAGCTGATTGACCCTAATGCACCACGTAACCAAGCTGAAGCATGGTTACTTAACGAAGTTGCGCAACTAGCACAACGTTCTGGTATCAAAATGCCAGAAGTGGGTATTTTCCCATCGTACCAGTCAAATGCCTTTGCAACAGGCTGGAATAAAAATGATGCTTTAGTAGCAGTTTCTACCGGTCTACTTGAGCGTATGAACAAAGATGAGCTCCGTGCCGTACTCGCTCACGAAATTGGTCACGTAGCCAATGGTGACATGGTGACCCTTGCTTTGGTGCAAGGTGTAGTCAACGCCTTTGTCATGTTCTTTGCACGTGTAGCAGGTGACTTTATCGACCGTAATGTCTTCGGTCGTGAAGATGGTGAAGCACCGGGTATCGCATATTTCGTCATTACGATTGTATTAGATATTGTCTTTGGTATCGCAGCGTCTGCCATTGTGATGTGGTTCTCTCGCTACCGTGAATACCGTGCCGATGAAGCTGGTGCGCGTCTAGCAGGTAAACAAGCGATGATTTCTGCCCTATTACGTTTACAAGCAGAATCTGAAATGCCAGATCAAATGCCAAAAGAAATGAAAGCCTTTGCTATTTCTGCGGGTCAAGAACAAGGTTTCAGCTTAGCTGCATTGTTCCAAACACACCCAACGATTGAACAACGTGTTGCGGCTTTACAACAATTAGATTGCCCATAATTCAGCATCTGATGTAAGTCGTAAAAAAGCCTCCCTATGGAGGCTTTTTTATTGAGTCTAATTTTTCTCAGAGCGTTTACCGTTTTATCAATCACTTTTCAGTTGAATAGCCTTTCATTGATCGCGCTCAAGCAACAGTGCATTTCTCTCTACAATACCCCATTGGCCTTTAACCATTGCCAAAGCAATGAACCACCCATATAAATTGCAAAGATAAAGACTAATAAGAAAATCATCCCGAGTATATCTGGGATATGGATCCATATCCATGCAACCACAGGGTTGCGCCAAAAAGCCGATTGCTGTTGTTTCTGTTCTAATTTTTCATGTAAAAACGGATGTACCACATGTTGATCTGTACTGATTTGATATTCTTCACGAATGTGCGTATGTACAACATCTAAAGCTTTACGGCTCGGTCGAATAAACACATCAAAGATCGTCCCTGCAACAGGAATAAACCCCACGACAGCATCCATAACTGCGAGTTTCATCACACCATTTAATTTGGCTTGTGGTACGCCAATCTGTTTGGCTTTATAGACGGCATAACAGGTCAAGACAAATCCTGCGATATCACCAGCGACCGGAATGGTACTCAACGCTGCGTCCGCACCTACCCCTTGTCGAGTAAATGGAATCCGAACCACGGAGTCCATCATATTGGCAAACTTTGCGAGATCGCGTTCAAGACGAATGACTTCTTGCTTTGACATTTTTTGTTTTAATGGTTCAGTCATGTTTTATCCAATAAAAACCGTGTAAATCACTGAGATTAAAACATATTAGAAGTCTTCAATCTGTAGCAAAATGCTAATCTCTATAAATTGAGCAATTGTGAAGCAATCATCAAATACACCACCACGCCTGTCGCATCACAAATCGAGGTCACCAAGGGTGCAGATGCACTTGCAGGATCGAGCTTCAACTTATTGAGTACAAAGGGCAAACTCATGCCAATTAAACAACCGAGCAATACGATACCCATCATACTTAAAGCCAAGACCAAAGCGACGGTTGCATCACCACGGTAGTAGCCTAAAATCGATACAGCAATGGCCATGGTTCCACCGAGGCAAAGCGCGACGAGCGTCTCCCGACCCAATAAATAAAACCAATCACGAATTTTTACATCCCCAGTGGCAAGCGCTCGCACCATTAAGGTTGCAGACTGTGAACCTGCATTGCCTCCACTTCCGACCAATAAGGGTAAGAAAAAAACCAAGACGATATGTGCGGCAATGATGTCTTCATAATATGAAATGCCTAATCCGGACAATAAGCTGCCAAAGACCAATATCACCAACCAGAACACCCGCTTTTGATACAACTTTAAAATCGGTGCTTTATTAATGCTCATACCTGGTTCGGTACTCACCGCACTGGCTTTTAAAAAGTCTTCAGTGGTTTCAGCCTGTACCACATCCATCGCATCATCATAGGTGACAATCCCCATCAAACGCTGGGCATGATCCACAATCGGCAAGGCCATAAAATCATATTCTGCCAATTTTCGCGCAATGCTTTCTTGATCTTCATCTATCCAGCCGGTCACCACATCTTTGGTCATCACCTGTTGAATCCGTGCATCACGATCGGCCTGCAAAATTTGCCGCAGTGAAATCACCCCTTCTAATTGAGACTGATCATTGGTGACATAAATTAAATACAGGGTTTCACGGTCATGCGGTTCATGGCGTAAGGCCTCTATAGCTTGTTGCATGGTAAAGTCAGCAGGCATACTGACATAGTCTGAACTCATGATTGCACCTGCAGACTCTTCTGCATATGCAGATAACGCCTTTAGATGCTCTTGGGTATCTTGATCAAGTTGTTGATAAATCCGATCTTGTTCTGCATCAGTTAAACTTTTATATAAGTCCGTTGCATCATCAGAATGCATATCATCAAATAGTTCAATTTGTAGACGCAGTGGATAACGTGAAATCAGCTGTCGCTGTGACTCAAAAGGGAAAAACTCAAATACCAAGCCTTGATGGTCTAAACCTGAAAGTAACTCGATTTGATCTTCGATTGGAAATTGCTGAATTAAACGAGCCTGATCAGCGTAGTTCAGAGGCTGTAAAGCGAAAACTGCTGCTGCATAATTTTGTTGTTGCAGCAAAGCGGAAATTTCACGCTGTCTTTGTATTAAATCCGCCATTCAACTCACTCTTATTTTAATCTTTCTATGTAGAGCACATTTTGAAGGATAAACTAAAGAGTTTCAAATCTCTTCAATATGTTCTCGGTGAACGTTCTTTGCGAAAATTCTCTGTGAACATTCCCTGTCGAAAGTTTGGTGACATAAATTTGGCGACATAAAAAGCCACCGCGATGTACTCAAGCTTTCACGGTGGCTTTTAGTGGAGCGATACACTGTGCGTGAATTATTTCTAAGTTTCAGACACCGGTTTGATTTTAAAAATAGAGCGGACCATCACATACATAAACGGAATAAAAATCAGCACCAAGACCGTACCGAATATTACCCCACCGAGTACGCTTACCCCAATCTCTTGACGACTGGCTGCACCTGCGCCAAAAGCAAGAACTAAAGGAACCACCCCTGCACCAAAAGCCAAAGAGGTCATCAAAATAGGACGTAAACGTAGTGCTGCGCCTTCCATTGCAGCCTCGATTACATGTTTGCCTTTTTCTTGTGCCATCGCTGCAAACTCTACAAGCAAGATCGCATTTTTACAGGACAGACCGATGGTCGTCAGCAAGGCAATTTGGAAATAGATGTCATTTGGAAAACCGGTCATGTAGCTAAACAAAATATTACCGCCTATCCCGAGTGGAATCGCACTCATGACTGCGGTCGGAATGCTCCAACTTTCATATAGGGCGGCAAGACAGAGGAAAATAAATCCAATCGAGACCAAATATAGCCAAATCGCTTGATGACTTGATTTTTGCTCTTCAAAAGATAAACCACTCCATGCCACATCCACGCCAGGCACCTGATCGACTAAAGCTTTAACATCCTGCATGGCTTGGCCACTTGAGACATTTTTGGCTGTATCCGCTTCCATTTGTAATGCGGTGTATCCCATAAAGCGATTGACGACTTCAGGGCCGCCACTCCAGCCAATGGTTGAAAAATTACTAAATGGAATCATTTCATTTTGGTCATTACGTACATGCCAATAAGCCAAATCTTCTGGTTTAGAACGGAATTCGGCATCTGCCTGCATCATGACGCGTTTAATACGTCCACGGTCAATGAAATCGTTAATATAACTCCCGCCCCATGCACTACTCATGGTGCTATTAATCGCATTTTGCGTTAAACCCATAGCCATCGCTTGTTTTTGATCAATATCAACTTTCAGTTCAGCTTTGTCTGGGTTAGAGCGTTTGTCTAAATTTTCGAAACTACTGAATTGTGCGGATTTCTCTTGCAGGCTTTTAAATTGCTCATCGAGATAAGCACGACCCTCACCATTCATATCTCGCAGCCAAAACTCCAGACCATCGGTTTGCCCAAGACCGCTGACTGAAGACGGCATGCTGACATTGATTTGTGCATTGTTGAACTTTTTAAAATGTTTCATAGCACGTTCACGAATCGCTTGCGCTGAATTGTATTGTCCTGAACGTTCATCCCAATGCTTCAGTGCAATAAAGCCTTGCCCTAAGTTTTGACCCGTACCAGAAAAATTTCGTCCATAACGAATCATCACCAAATCAATATTTTGCTTTTCTTCAGTCAAAAAGTACTGCCGAATTTGTTCACCGATCTCACGACTTTTCGACATCGGTGCACCTTCTTGTAATTTAAGTTGCACACTCAAAATGCCCTGGTCTTCACTAGGAATAAAACTGGTCGGCAAAGCACGATAAAACAAAGCAAATACCGTAATGAGCCCCGCAAACAAAACCACCGTCCATAAGCGATAACGAACCGTGGCTTGTGCAAGTGCTAGATATTTGGTTTTTAAAGTCTCTAATTTGGTGTTAAACCAAATCGCCCAGCGCTGTGGTTTCGGATTGGGTTTTAAAATTAAGGCACATAATGCAGGGGTTAAAATCAGCGCAACCATCAGTGACAAGCCCATTGCAGCCACGAGTGTGATGGAAAATTGTCTATAGATCACGCCCGTTGAGCCACCAAAGAACGCCATGGGAATAAATACAGCGGTCAATACCAAAGTAATCCCGATTAATGCCCCGCTAATTTCATGCATCGACTCGATGGCCGCTTGTTTTGCTGTTAACTGTTGTTCATGCATTAAACGTTCGACGTTTTCCACCACAACAATCGCATCATCGACCAACAGACCGATGGCCAGTACCAATGCAAACAATGTGAGCGTATTAATGGTCATGCCCAAAGCATATAAAATCGCTAAAGTCCCAAGAATCACCACAGGCACCGTAATCGCAGGTATCAGCGTTGCTCGCCAATTTTGTAAGAAGATAAACATCACCAAAACCACCAGTAAAACGGCTTCGAATAACGTTTTCACCACTTCTTTAATCGATTCTTGTACAAATGGCGTGTTATCCCGTGGATAAACGATTTTATAACCGGCAGGTAATTGCTTCGCTAACTGTTCAATTTCTTGCTTAATTAAGGCTGAGGTTTCAAGTGCATTTGCCCCAGAAGCCAATGAGATCCCCATCCCTGAAGATGGATACCCGTTAATGGTATTAACCCCTGAATAATTTTCCGCACCCAATTCAACACGTGCAACGTCTTTTAAATAGACAAAACTGCCGTTTCGTGCAGATTTGACAATAATATTTTCAAATTCTTCAACTGACTTTAAACGTGAACCTGAAGTGACTTTTGCATTGAGATATTGATCCGATACACTCGGCAATTCACCTACGGCTCCGGCTGCAACCTGCGTATTTTGTGATTCAACAGCCGCACGGATATCACTGGGCATAAGGCTATATTGCTTTAACTTCAGTGGGTTGAGCCAAATGCGCATGGCAAATTGCGAACCAAAAACATCGACTTCACCGATACCCTCAATTCGAGCAATGTCCTGCTCTAGATGAGTCATCATATAGTCACCAAGTTCGATATTCGAACTCTTGCCAGTCTCATCATAGAGGCCGATAACCATATGGGTATCACCCAAAGATTTATAGACATTTACCCCTTGGCGCTGCACATCTTCAGGCAGCCGATTGATTACTCCATTTATGGCATTTTGTACTTGTACTTGAGCGGTATCTGGGTCAGTGCCATTTTCAAAACTGATGCTGATCCGGCTTCGACCTGAAGAGTCGCTGCTTGAACTAAAATATAAAAGGTGATCAATTCCTTTAATTTGTTGTTCAAGAACTTGTGTGACACTTTCCTCAACTGTTTCTGCTGACGCACCGCTATAACTTGCGCTGACCGTAATTCGTGGTGGCGCAATATCTGGATAGCGCTCTACCGGTAAATTGAGCACAGCAAATAGCCCGAGCGCCATGACGATGATCGCCAAGACACCTGCAAAAATCGGTCGATAAATAAAAAACTTAGACAGCATCAGTCCATGTCACTTTTCAATTAATGAAATAAAATATGTTGATTGATTTTTTCAAAAAATCTTATTGATAATCAATCACAATGTGCTTGATTACAAGCCTAGACTACATAAAAACCTTGCTTGAAGCGAAATATGTAGAAAATATGGAGAGCCTCCACTTCAGCTATTTTAGTAAATTTATGTGACAAAACCGCCTCTGTCATGAAGTCTTAGCCACTGCCCTGCAATGTATGCCTGCAACTTCATTCATTTAAATAAAAAGATGCCGAGGCAGCCATGCAAAAACAATTAACAAAACAGTTAAATCTAGCCATAACAAGCAAAGTGAAATCCTCATGGGGCGTGTCTTCACTGCTCCTTTTTAGCGTTTTTGGTTTATCTGCATGTAATTCGGATGACGATAAAACCCATGTCACCAAGCCCCCTATTTTGCCTGATACAGGTTTTGTCATTGTTGGGCATCGTGGTGCCAGTGCTTTGCGACCCGAGCATACCCTTGCCGCATATCAAAAAGCGATTGATGATGGTGCGGATTTTATCGAACCCGATTTAGTGCCAACCAAGGATGGCTATCTGGTTGCGCGCCATGAAAGTGAAATTTCAGGGACAACCAATATTAGTACGCTGTCACAATTTGCGGATCGAAAAACCACCAAAAAAATCGATGGTATCGACTATACAGGATGGTTTACGGAAGACTTTAATTTGAATGAACTGACTCAAAATGTAAAAGCACGTGAGCGTATTGCTCAATATCGCCCTAATAACACTCAATATAATGATCAATACAGCATCCCAACGCTCGAACAAATCATTGAACTTGCCGAAGCTCATTATAAAAAAACTGGAAAAATTGTTGGTTTATATATTGAAACCAAGCATCCCACATTTTTCCAACAGCAAAATCTAGCCATGGAAGATCGTTTACTCACAACGCTTGCCAAATACAGTTATACACGTGATATCGCGCCTGTATATTTACAGTCCTTTGAAACCACCAATCTTAAATACTTACGTGATCAACTCACGCAAAAGAAAACCCTCAAACATGGCAAAATTATTCAATTATTAGATAGCCCAACTGCCATACCGGGTGACTTACAGCAACAAAACTCACCTCAAAATTATGCAAGTTTAGCCACTGCAGATGGCCTAAAATCAGTGGCAAAATATGCAGATGGTGTAGGTCCAAGTAAAACCTATATTTTTTCAAACACTGAATTTAAACAAACCAGTTTTGTCAAAGATGCCCATGCTGCTGGTTTGAAAGTCCATCCTTATACACTCAGACCTGAAAATGGTTTTTTACCTGACTATTTAAAATGTAACTCAGTGGCGACCGAACGTTGTGATACAGGTGCGGCTAAAGAATTTGAAAACTTCTATAAAGCTGGTGTAGATGGTGTATTTGCCGATGATCCAGGACTGGCACGTAAAACCTTAACGCAACTGCAAAAGCCCTAATTTTCCTAAAATGAAAAAAGACGCCGAGGCGTCTTTTTTATTGTTCAATGGAAACCTTAAAGCGGGTTTGCCAAATATTCTGCGGCTGACTGCGTTGCCACTGGCTGAGGTGCTGGAGCTGTCGGAGCTGTCGGAGCCGTCGGAGCTGTCGGAGCTGTCGGAGCTGTCGGAGCTGTCGGAGCTGTCGGAGCTGTCGGAGCTGTCGGAGCTGTCGGAGCTGTCGGAGCTGTCGGAGCTGTCGGAGCTGTCGGAGCTGTCGGAGCTAAATTTAGCGGGTTCCAACGGAACTGACCATCATTCATTTCACTAATTTTACCAATACCCGGAAATGGTAAATGTGCAAATGCAACGAAGGTTTGCTCTTGAGCAAAACGTTTAAAAATTGCTAAACGAGTTTCACTGGCTTTGACCGGATCGACATCAAAATCGACAGATAACTTTGGTTGTTCAAACTGTAAATGATAGGAATGAACCACATCGCCGAGGATAGCAAAACTTTTAGCTTGTGATTTTAAGATAAAAGAATAATGCCCCGGTGTATGTCCAACACTCGGTAAAACCTCTAAACCATTAATCACCGAACCAACGCTAAAGGTCTTAAAACTCCGCATGGTTTGATATGGCGCAATCGCAGCTTTAATTTTCACAACGGTCGCTAAATAACCTTCACGTTTTTCGGTAGCTAAAGTGTTGACGGTGCTTTCACTTAACCAATACTGACTTTCTTGTTCATTGACGTAGACCGTTGCATTTGGAAACACAGCCTTACCTTGTTTCGCAATGCCACATGCATGATCAGGATGTAAATGAGTTAAGAAAACACTGCGTACACGATTAAGCTTATAGCCAGCTGCTTCAATATTTTGTGCAATAGAACCTAAGTTCGGTCCAAAACAACTGGCTGCACCACTATCAACAAGACTGATACCGCCTTGTCCATCATCAATCAGGTAGGCATTGACACTGGTTTGTATACCTTTGCTCTGATCAACAGCAAGCTTTTGGAATAAAGCGCGAACTTCTTCTGGTGTTAAATTTTGTTTAAATAAATCAGGACTTAATTCGAGTGTCCCATCTTTTAAAGCAATGACTTTATACGCACCCACTTGGAAAGGATAAAATCCCATGGGCTGAGTCACATTCGTTTTGATTTCCGTTTGAATAACTGCCGGCTCTGCACTGACAACCTGGCTGGTTAAAAGTGTTGCTGCAAGCACAGCAAAACTAAAGTATTTCATTGTTGACCTATATCACTTTTATTATTTCATGCAATGAAGCAAAGGCTTCAAAATTA
This sequence comes from Acinetobacter sp. YH12219, assembly GCF_013417875.1. NCBI lineage: Bacteria > Pseudomonadati > Pseudomonadota > Gammaproteobacteria > Moraxellales > Moraxellaceae > Acinetobacter > Acinetobacter sp. YH12219. The sequence goes on along the minus strand of NZ_VPDC01000008.1, from coordinate 20,682 downwards.
AAAAATTTAAACGCCTGTATTGTGCCTGAAATTCAGGCAGATTTTAAGTCTAATAATGAATAAACATAGCACTAACTTGATACAGGCTTATGTAAATCCCCTTAAATTTTTAGGCCCAATAAAATAAAAACTGAATGCAAGAAAACTTTAAGCTTGGCATGTTATATTTTCGCCAGTTTTTAAATCTATACGTCTGTACAGTGCTATGAGTGAAATTTCCCCGTTTAAAGGCAAATCTGGATTTAAACGAATTTTAAATGCAACGCAATATTCCCTCGACGGATTCAAAGCTGCTTATCAAAATGAAGCTGCATTTCGACAAATTGTCTGGATGAATATTGTGCTTATTCCTACCAGTTATTTTCTCGATGTGAGTCGTGCTGAACATGCCCTTATGGTAGTGGTGTGCTTATTTGCCTTGATAGTTGAGTTATTCAATTCTGCCATTGAAGCCGTTGTCGACCGCGTATCTTTAGACAAGCATCCACTTTCTAAAATTGCAAAAGATATGGGGAGTGCCGCTCAATTCGTTGCTTTAGCAATTATCTTTTTTACTTGGTTTATTATCCTTTTGCCTTAAATAAAGGCTGTCTCACTCTATTTGCAGGGTTATGCCCTGCTTTTTTTAATTCCTTATTTCTGTTTTTTAAGTAAAATTTACGCGTCCCTATGCACATCTACTGATCCATCGAAATAAGCCAAAAATTCAAACTATGAAATCATTGGCTTAAACAAGATTAGAGGGGGGAAAATAGATACACATTCATTGAGCAGACCGCTTCTTAAGGACGCTTTTACAAGAAAAGATAAAACCTATTTTTTCGGACTTTTAAGCTTGAACACGTTAAAATGCCTTTGAGAATTTTGTGCTACTTTGAAATGAACCATGACTTTGAGCACCACCAGCCTTCGCAAACAACTCCGCAAGCAGCGTCGTAGCCTAAACCTATGGGCCCAACGACAAGCTGAACAACAGGTCCTACAGCGTTTAATCCGACTCAGTCATTTTCAGCGCAGTCAGCATATAGGCGTGTATTTACATGCATTCGGTGAAATTCACACTCAACAGCTCATCCACTACTGTTTTTCGCATCAAAAACACGTGTATTTACCCATGATTTGCAACATGAATCAGCAACTGGTTTGGGTTGAAATCTCACGACATCAATACATCAACAAACGTTTTTCTCATCACCCACTCGGCATGAAAGAGCCTATGGCGAGTCGTGGGAAGCATGTTTCTCATCTTGACCTTTTAATCATGCCCTTGCTCGCTTGCGACAAGTACGGCACACGTATTGGCATGGGGGGTGGCTTCTACGATAAAACATTAGCAACAGCTCACTCTATACCCTACCGTTTAGGACTTGGTCACGATTTTCAACTCATCCAAGACCCCTTAGTCCGAGAAGCATGGGATCAACCGCTAGATGGCTTTATCAGCCCATCTCAAACTTTAAGTTTCAAACGTTAATTTGATATTTTTGACGCTGAGTTACACTTAAAAATCACATATTTAGTCATTTTTTATACATTTTAATTGGCATGACCCTTGTAATTTAAAAAATACACATCACTATAAAAAACATGGCAACACCGTTGTCACTCATTAGGAGTGCCCATGTCTGAGATTATTATGAATGAAGAAAGCTTGGAAACTACAATTCCGAGCGTATTACCGCTTTTAGCGCTACGAGATGTGGTTGTATATCCTCACATGCAAATTGCACTGTTTGTGGGTCGCGAAAAGTCGATCAATGCAGTCAATGTCGCACGTGACAGTGACAATCTTGTATTCGTAGTTGCACAAAAAGATTCGCTTACAGAAGAAATTGATCACGACAATTTATATCAATACGGTACTGTCGCGAAGATTGTGCAAGTTGTGAATCATGAGAATGATGAAAACTGTATAAAAGTACTGATTGAAGGCTTATATCGTGCCAAGCTAGAAAAAATTATCGATGCCGATGATTACCTGACTGCCGAGCATTCATTAAGCCCAATGACGGTTTCTGTAGACTCAGAAACTCAGAATAACCGTGTCGAAGAATTACGTACCTTATTTGCTCAATATGCAGAAGCAAAACTGCGTAATGCACGTGAATTGATTGCAGCAGCCAATAAAATTGATGATTTACTGCAATTATTATTCTTCGTAGCAACACGCGTGCCTTTGAATATTGATGTCAAACAAAAATTCTTAGAGCATGATGAATTTGAAGCACATTTAGCTGAACTCATGACCTACTTATTACAACAGTCAGAAGAACAGCAAATTGAGCAAACCTTACATGATTCTGTAAAACGCCAAATGGAAAAGAATCAGCGTGAATACTTCTTAAATGAAAAAATGAAGGTCATTCAACGCGAACTTTCTGACATGAATGGCGGTGCTGAAGATGACGTTGCAGAAATTGAAAAACGTCTAGCTGAAGCCGATTTACCTGAACATGTACGTAAAAAAGCTGAAAATGAGTTCCGCAAGCTAAAAGCGATGCAACCTGCTTCAAGCGAAGCTGCTGTCGTGCGTAACTACCTAGAAGTTATTTTAGATACGCCTTGGAACAAAGCTAGCAAAGTCAGCATTAACCTTGCGAAAGCTCAAGATATTCTTGATGCCGATCACTATGGTTTAGACGACGTGAAAGACCGCATCGTGGAATACCTTGCTGTTCAATCACGTGTGAAAAAACTTCGTGGTCCAATCCTGTGCTTAGTTGGTCCTCCAGGTGTTGGTAAAACTTCACTCGGTGAATCTGTTGCCAAAGCGACTGGTCGTGAATTTGTCCGTATGGCGCTTGGCGGCGTGCGTGACGAAGCTGAAATTCGTGGTCACCGTCGTACATATATCGGTGCGATGCCCGGTAAAATTGTGCAGTCTTTGACAAAAGTTGGCGTAAAGAACCCACTGTTCTTACTCGATGAAATCGACAAGATGGCGCAAGACTACCGTGGTGACCCTGCTTCAGCATTGCTTGAAGTCCTCGATCCATCACAAAACAGTAAGTTCAATGATCACTATTTAGATCTTGATCTAGACCTTTCTGAAGTGATGTTCATCTGCACTGCAAACAGCATGAATATTCCAGAAGCTTTGCTTGACCGTATGGAAGTGATTCGTCTACCGGGTTATACCGAAGATGAAAAAGTGAATATTGCTGAACGTTACCTTGTTCCAAAAGCCATCAAGAACAATGGTCTACGTGCAAAAGAATTAACCGTTCACGAAGAAGCCATTCGCGATATCGTACAACGTTATACACGTGAAGCCGGTGTCCGTAGCTTAGAACGTGAAGTATCGAAAATTGCACGTAAAGTGGTAAAAGAAGCAGTGAGCAAGAAAGCGAAAAATCTTCAAATTGAAGTGAATTCGAAAAATCTTCCTGACTACTTAGGTCCACACAAATTCGACTTCGGTATGGCCGAAGAAGAAGCTGAAGTGGGTCGTGTAAACGGCTTGGCTTGGACATCTGTTGGTGGTGAACTACTGACGATTGAAGTTGCAGCAGTTAAAGGTAAAGGCAAGTTCATTACCACCGGTTCTCTTGGCGATGTCATGAAAGAATCGATCACAGCAGCGATGACTGTTGTACGTACCCGTGCAGATGAACTAGGTATTGAAGCGATTCGCTTTGAAGAAACTGATGTACACGTGCATTTACCAGAAGGTGCAACACCGAAAGATGGTCCATCTGCTGGTTTAGCCCTGACCACTGCTCTTGTTTCAGCGTTTACAGGCATTGCGATTCGTCCAGATATTGCGATGACCGGTGAAACCAGTCTTGGTGGCCGTGCAATGCGCATTGGTGGTTTAAAAGAGAAACTTCTCGCTGCTCACCGTGGTGGCATCAAGCTTGTCTTTATCCCACAAGATAACGTTCGTGACTTGACTGAGATTCCAGACAATGTCAAAGAAGGTCTAGAAATTAAACCAGTGAAATCGATTGATGAGATTTTACCTCTAGCCTTGGTTGATATGCCGAAACCTCTTGCAAAGACACCGATTGTCAAAGCAACTGAAGGTGGCAAAGCTGCTCGTCACTAAGCGCTAGCAACTCGCAATAAAAGAAAAAAAGCCCTGTTTCGACAGGGCTTTTTTATATCCATTATTTCATACTGCATATTCGAAACTTTTCATTCAAATTCTTCACAACCACTAGATTCAAGACAACAGCTACAACTATGGATTGGATAACTATTTCAAATTCGACATCAAGATCAAGAATAGCCAATTAGAAAGTCTTACAAAATTTGAATGCTATTACTTGAAATATCGCCCTCTATCCCACATATATAGTAGAGAGATATATGCGCTGTATGTTTCTTTATTGGTTCCAATCACGTCTAAAAGCGTGATGATCATTGGAACAAGATGGTCATCTACATCTCCAGGTAGATGACCTTTTATCGCAGTCCACAGGCTTTCGGGGCTGCGTTTTTTATGTCATGTGTTTAAAGACATGCTATTTCAAATTTAAGATGGTTTTCACCAAACCATCGATCACTTGAGCCATTTTGTCTAAGTTTAATTTATCCATAGTATCTTGCTCGGTGTGATAGTGCTTATTACGATAAAATGCCGTATCAGTGATCATCATCGCTGGCATATCAAATTGCCAATAATTCATATGGTCTGAAAAATCCACACCCTGAATAAATGACGGTGAAATCAAGCGTTCACATTGCAACTGCTTCAAAGACTCCATCGCCGCACAATACGATGAGGTTAAGTCACGAGACTGAATATTCCCCACCGATGCAATAAAATTCGTATGAGATGGATAAATCCATTTCAGTCCAACTGGATAATCTTGAGTGACTTTGGGATCAAAATAACCAATCATTTCCAGAATATACACACCTGAAATTTTATCCTTTTCCTTTGCTACAGATTTTGCATGGATAAAACTGCCCATCGACTCTGTTCTAAAATATGGCGGTTCTTCGAGGGTATAAAATACAAATTCAATATTTTGTTTTAAACGCGCTTTTTCAGCCGAAAGAATCCGAGCAGCTTCGAGTACACCTGCAACGCCAGAAGCATTATCATCAGCGCCATGCTGCTCCTCAAATACATCGTAGTGCGCGCCAATGATCACTCGGTTGCTATGCCCTGCATTTAAGGGACAAACCACATTACGGTATGGTTGGCTGTTTACGGTATAGGTTTGAAAACGACAATTCACACCAAATAAACGCATCTGCTCACGAATCCAAGCAGACACCCGGTTTAACTCTTGAATGTTCTTATAGTTACGATATTCAGCTTCATTACCAATAATTTGTTCTAAATAGACTTTTAAATTATCCGGTTCAGCCGTTTTAATATTGTTCGCAAATGCTGCAAATGAACACAATGCAAAAATTGAAAGCATTGCTGCTTGCTTGAGCAAAAATAATTTACCGTCCTGCCATGTTTTTTTCATTGTTATTATTCCAATTTTCATCTTCGATCTAATCTGTTTATGCTGCGTATTTAAACAGCAAGCAGAACACGATTTCAATTGCAAATTGTGTCTGAACATACAAAGCGCAAGCGAACCGTTATAATGCTCTTTTGTATACTTTCAGGCGCTGTATGAAAATTCGTATTCTGACAATCGGTCAAAAAATGCCAGCATGGGTTCTGACGGGTTTTGAAGATTATTTCAAACGTATTCAGCCATTTGTTCAAACGCAGATCATTGAACTGCCTATGGCTAAACGTGGCAAGAACGACTCAGAAGCCGACATTTTAAAATACCGTCAAATTGAAGGTGACAGCATTTTAAATGCCATGAAATCGAATGAAGTGCTGATCGCCTTAGAAGTCGGTGGTCGAGAGTTCAGTACCGAAAAACTAGCTGAAACCATGAAAGGTTGGATGCTTGAAGGCAATGATGTGGTTTTAGCCATTGGTGGGCCAGATGGACATTCTGAAGCAGTACGTAAAGCTGCAGCATGGCATTGGTCTTTGTCTAAACTAACTTTGCCGCATCCAATGGTTCGTGTCATGCTCATCGAACAGCTATACCGTGCAATGAGTATTAATCATAATCACCCTTACCATCGTGCGGGTTAATCCGAACTGACTCCAGCATCTACAGCAAGTACAGCGTTGCAACAATGAAACAAACCGTTGAAATTATCCGAATTGTTACGCTGAATAATTTAGTGCATGATCATCATATTCCTTTAAACAACCAGCGGCGACCGCGATGAATTTACAAACACTTCCAGGTTTATTTATTTCCCATGGCTCACCTATGCTTGCCATCAATCCTGAGCAAGTCGGTCCTGCGTTGGAACGTTTAAGCCTGAATCTTCCAAAACCTGAAGCCATTGTTATCATGTCAGCACATTGGGAAAGTAACGCACTAGAAGTGAGTACCAGTGCCCGTCCTGAAACTTGGCATGACTTCCGTGGTTTCCCTGCGGAACTTTATGATATTCGTTATCCAGCACCGGGTAACCCAGCGCTTGCTGAAGAAATCCTTCATTTGCTTGCCAATGCAGGATTATCGGCACATGCCAACAGCACTCGTCCACGTGATCATGGCGTTTGGATGCCGTTGTTGCATATGTATCCTGATGCCGACATTCCTGTGATTGAAATATCACTGCCGATGACCATGTCTGCGCAAGAGATCTATAAAATTGGACAAACGCTCGCACCTTTACGTGACAAGCAAATTCTGTTGATTGGATCGGGCAGTATTACTCATAACTTACGTGAATTGGCTTGGGATGGTCGTGCCGCAGCCGTGCCTGAATGGGCGTCTACATTCCGTAATTTTGTGGTCAATAAGCTCACTCATCAAGATTTTGATGCAGTTCTCTATTGGCAAAATATCCCGTTTGTACAACGCAATCATCCGACCATTGAACATTTTGCACCCATCTTCTTTGCGATGGGTGCAGGCCCCCGCTTCTCTATTGTTCACAGTAGCTTTAGTATGGGTTCGCTGGGTATGGATATTTATCGTTTTGATTAAACGTGAATAAAACGAGATAGCTTGACTTATTCATAATTTATATTAATAAGTTAACAAATTATTATTTATGGATACATTTTGCTACTTATTTGAGCTGAATGTATTCATATTTTTTTAAAATGAATGGGTTATGCTACAGGCTGAAATTCACTTAGAACAGTTAGCGTAATGAAATTAAAATATTTAGCAATTGCCCTCTTCCCTTTAGCCCTTGCAGCATGTCAATCAAGCGATATCCAAAAAGCTGGAGATTTAGCCGTGAGCGTATTACAACAACAAAATGCTGATAAAACTTTAGCTTCATATCAATGGAGCACCTCCACTGAAAATGCACCAAAACCTTTGGTTTTAAATTTTCTAGAAAATGGCACTTTGGGTATTTCAACCAGCTGTAATAGCATGTCAACCCAATGGAAAGTTGAACACAATACACTTGTAACAGGTAACATTGCATCTACCATGATGGCGTGTCCTGATAATGCGATGAAACAAGAAGGACTTGCATCTTCACTCTTTAGTGACCGTAAAGCACCTTTTGTTTTAAATACCACAGATCCACAAAATCCAACGTTAACCATTATCTCTGCAACAGGTGAGAAACTGGTGTTCACTGGAAAATTAACACCTGAAACCCAATATAACTCACAAGGCGAAACGATTTTCCTTGAAGTCAGCCCTGAAACGAAACAATGTACAGGCGTTGCTCCACAAACTTGTTTGCAAGTACGTGAAGTGAAGTACGATGAAAAAGGCCTAAAAACACAAGTTGATAAAGACTGGACCTTATTTTACGATCAAATTGAAGGCTTTAAGCACACTCCTGCAGAACGCCAAATTATTCGCGTAAAACGTTTTGAACGTAAAAACCCTGCTGCTGACCAATCAAAATATGCCTATATTTTTGATATGTCAGTCGAACGTGAAGCCGTAAAAGGTACCTTGTAAGTTACAGCCTATAAAAACCGAGGTCATCGCCTCGGTTTTTTATATCTACACAACCGCAAACGCTAATCAGCCGTGCAAAGTTTTCAAATCACAATGTGCTGTTCAGCCAATGCTTTCGCGATGTTAATCTAAAGCTCCTTCTTGCAAATTACTGAATTCATCCTGACGAATCGCAATCAACAGACAGATATTTTTAAGCATACAGCGAATTACCCATTGACGCGATTTTGAAGCAGAACAATTAACTCAATAGACGTGGGTCCTCGTAGAGAATAACGTTCTCCCCCCCCCAAACCACACTCAAATTAACGATGGCAGTATGACATTCTTAGCGGCTGTAATTACATTGGCCACAATTATGATGTAGAAAAGCATACTTTGCGTTTTATAGGAGATGTAGGGAGTACTCTGAAGTTCCACCCACAGTTACATCAGCTAGGGCTTCATATTAAAAGTTTGCTCAGCCAGCCCTTAAATTTTCACTTCAGTGTTATGGATAGCGAAATCCAACTTACCCTGATGAGCACTAATTAACAATCCAATATATTCCAAACCATTCAGCCATAAAAAAACCGAGGCTTGAGCCTCGGTTTTCAGTTCAACTTACGGAGAACTTAGTAAACGCCTTGAGCAAGCATTGCGTCAGCAACTTTTACGAAGCCTGCAATGTTCGCACCGTTTACATAGTTCACAGTACCATCTTCTTCAGTACCGTATTTCACGCAGTTGCGGTGAATTTCTTTCATGATCGCGTGTAGACGCTCGTCAACTTCTTCGAAAGTCCAACCCAAACGAATTGCGTTTTGAGACATTTCAAGACCAGAAGTTGCAACACCACCCGCATTAGATGCTTTACCTGGTGCATAAAGAATTTTCGCTTCAACGAATTTCTCAACTGCAGCCAAAGTAGATGGCATGTTTGCGCCTTCAGCAACACAGATTACGCCATTAGCAAGAAGAGCTTCAGCATCAGCTTCATCTAATTCATTTTGAGTTGCACATGGCAGCGCGATATCACATTTGATTGACCAAGGGCGTTGACCTTCTAAATATTCAAAACCGTGCTTAGATGCAAATTCAGAAATACGGCCACGCTTAACGTTTTTCAATTCCATTACTTCAGCAAGAAGTTCAGTTGTGAAACCGTCTTTTACGTATACAGTACCTGCTGAGTCTGAAAGTGAAACCACTTTCGCACCCAAGTACATTGCTTTTTCAGCAGCGTATTGTGCAACGTTACCAGAACCCGAAATCGTTACAACTTTATCTTTAAAGCTGTCGCCACGAGTTTTTAGCATTTCCTCAGCGAAATACACAGTACCGTAACCAGTTGCTTCAGGACGTGCAAGTGAACCACCGAAAGTTAAACCTTTACCAGTGAACACACATGCTGTGTCGTTGCTTAATTTTTTCATCATACCAGCCATGTAGCCCACTTCACGGCCACCTACACCGATGTCGCCCGCAGGGATGTCAGTGTTAGAACCAAGATGACGGTATAACTCGATCATTAATGCTTGACAGAAACGCATAATTTCGCCTTCAGATTTACCTTTAGGGTCAAAATCTGAACCACCTTTACCACCACCCATAGGAAGTGTAGTTAAGGCATTTTTGAAAGTTTGTTCAAAACCTAAGAATTTAAGAATTGAAAGGTTCACTGATGGGTGGAAACGCATACCACCTTTGAATGGACCAATTGCTGAGTTGTATTGAACACGGAAAGCACGGTTAACTTGAGTTTGACCTTTGTCATCTACCCATGAAACACGGAACTGAATTGCACGCTCAGGCTCAACAAGACGTTCTAGCAAACCGTAGTCAGCATATTGTGGGTTCTTTTCGATGAATGGCCAAAGGCTCGTCATCACTTCTTCAACAGCTTGAAGAAATTCAGGTTGATGTTCATCACGTGTTTTAACGTAGTCTAGGAAGTCGTTAAGGCTGTTATATTTCAACACTTAATCCTCAGCAGATGTATGGATCAAAATTGATCACAATTTTGATCAAAGATATATTTTGGCGCAAAATATTAAATATCTTTTGTAACTAATCAGCAATAGTTTTTTTAAAAAATCTTTAAATTCTTTATAGAACAGCGATTTAAATTGATTAATCAGATATTTTAGTTATAAATACTATTACTTTTAGGAATATTTTAATGAATTATTTTGCTCATTTATGATGCATCTATAGACCCATTTTTGCGCACAGCAATTCATACTGAAACATGCTAGAATTCAACGTCCTCTTTGGTTTTTCTCTGCCTTCATTTGTACTCGCGACTACCCATGACTTCTGAAATTTCCCTCATCCAACAAATTGATGCCCTATTGCCACAAACTCAATGTGGACTTTGTGGACACCGAGACGGCTGCTTACCCTATGCCAAAGCCATCAGTGAAGGAGAAGAAGCCAATAAATGTATACCCGGTGGTCAACCTGTGGCAGATTCACTAGCAGCGTTATTAAATCGTCCACACTTAACAGCAGAAGCCAGCGTTTGGCCAATCCGAAGTGATGGGCGCCCGCAACGGGTTAAAGCTGTGATTCGTGAGGATGAATGTATTGGTTGTACCAAATGTATCAGTGCCTGCCCTGTCGATGCCATTATTGGCTCAGGCAAATTGATGCATACGGTCTTGACGGATTTATGTACGGGCTGCGAACTCTGCATCCCACCTTGTCCCGTGGATTGTATCGACCTTGTCGAAGAGCTTGATCAAGTGCCATCTGAAGCCGCTCGAATCGCAGAACAGAATGATTTACGTCGCCGCTACTATGCACATATTCAACGTGAGGAAAAGCGCAGAATTCATCGTAAAGGCCCAGTCGTACGTGCTGAAATTGACACGGAACTTTTTGCCCAATTTTCGACCCAGACAGACTCAGTACCGGTCATTGAAGTCGTGGAAAAACCTGCTACGCCAGTCGTTCAACTCGATGCAAAAACCACCATTGAACTTGCAAAAATTCGTACACAAATTAAGAAATTAGAAAAACAACTGAGTGTTCGAGACGATGCAAAAAAACGTGAGTTACTCCATACCCTCACGCAACAATTAACACAACTGCAAGGGGCTTAATCATGGCTGTTAAAAACATGACTAAGAAGCAAATTCAAACTTTTTTTGAACGCTTACGTGAGCAACGCCCCAACCCGAAAACCGAACTCAATTATAGTAGTCCATTTGAACTTTTAGTGGCTGTTACCCTATCTGCTCAGGCCACAGATGTCAGTGTCAACAAAGCCACAGATAAACTTTTTCCAGTAGCAAATACTCCTGAAGCTATTTATGCATTAGGTGTTGACGGACTGAAGGAATATATCAAGACCATTGGCCTGTATAACTCAAAAGCGGAAAATGTCATTAAAGCCTGCAAGATTCTCATTGAGAAGCACAACAGCATCGTTCCGAATAATCGTGCAGATTTGGAAGCCTTACCCGGTGTCGGTCGTAAAACTGCAAATGTGGTGCTGAATACTGCTTTTGGTCAACCGACCATGGCCGTTGATACACATATTTTTCGTTTAGGTAATCGTACAGGATTGGCTGTCGGCAAAAATGTTTTGGAAGTCGAATACCGACTCGTCAAAGTCATCCCCAAAGAGTTTATTGTTGATTCACATCATTGGTTGATTCTGCATGGGCGTTATACCTGTATTGCCCGCAAACCCAAATGTCATGAATGTATCGTGTCTGATGTATGTAATTGGCCTGACCGTTTTGACTTTGGCGCATTAAGACCGATTAAAACCACCCAAATTGAAGATTAATCTCTTCAATTTCGGGGTAGATGGAATTTGTATAAATCAATTGATCGAGTTGATGCTTAATTTTTATCTTGTTCTTTGTTTTTTTTATCAAACTCTTGCTGCAGCTTTGGATGTAAGCGATATTGCTTCGGGTTCAATTTAGCTTGCTCTGCTTCTTCCACTTGCACCTTACGCAACATTTTAAAGCTGACAAATAATAAGCCCAATAACACCGCCACAGCGATGATGACCATTATAACCAAAGCAAATTTCATAACAGATTCGCCCTAAAAGCCACATAAAAAAAGAGCCCCACTATGCAGTAGGACTCTTTGATTGTCAAAAATTCAAAAAAGTTGAATTATTTAGACTGATCTAAAATCGCGAACAAATCAGTTTGAACTTGATCGATTGGACGAAGACCATTTAATTTGTCATAAGTCGGTGCGTTTTCGCCAGAAGCTGCACGACCTTGGTAGAAACCAACCAATTGCTCAGTTTCAGCGTGGTAAGAACCTAAACGCTTACGAATTGTTGCTTCTTGGTCATCCGGACGTTGAACAAGGTCTTCACCAGTTTCGTCATCTTTACCTTCCACTTTTGGTGGGTTGTAAACGGTGTGATATACACGACCAGATGCAGGGTGTTGACGACGACCAGATAAACGTTGAACGATTTCTTCGTCAGGTACATCGATTTCAATTACATGATCGATGCTGATCCCTTCGTTTTCAAGCGCTTCAGCTTGTGGAATCGTACGCGGGAAACCGTCAAAAATGCAGCCGTTGACACAGTCAGGTTGAGCAATGCGTTCTTTTACAAGACCAATAATAAGCTCATCAGATACAAGGCCGCCATTGTCCATGACGCTTTTAGCTTGTAGACCTAATTCAGTACCTTCACGAATCGCAGCACGGAGCATATCACCGGTTGAAATTTGTGGGATATCGTAGCGCTTACAGATCAACTGAGCTTGTGTACCTTTACCTGCTCCAGGTGGTCCGAGTAATATAATGCGCATAAAAAAACATCCTCATTTTAAACATTGTATATGACGCTATGTAGTGATCTGAACCCAAGATTCAGATCGTCTTCCAGCATCTAATTATAAGAAAGCCACAAACAAATGTATTGTACCCGCGATAAAACCGGTTACACCACCCAAGACAATTAAAATCCATTCGTCTTCCTGAAATGCAGGACGTAATAGATTTTGAAATTCTTTCGGTGTTAGCTCACGAATACGGTCTCTAAACATTTGAAAGATTTTCTGTGCACGGCTCGCATTAAACGCAGGGTCGCATACAGGCACCATCGTAATTTCAATTGAGCGATCGATCAAGTCTGTCTTGAGTTTTGCGTACTCTTTTGGACCTAAAGACAACTGTAATGAGGTACGAACCAGTGGAGATTCCATAATTTCATTAATATGACGTTTCACAATGCGACGAGTCTTATCTTTCTTCCCGCCATACATCATTTCGGTCATGATAGATTTTAACGTAATTAGGTCTTCTGTGACTACACTTGCGAATACATCTGAAACTTCTTCTTGGCGTTTCATAAATGCCCCTTGAACATTGTACGTTCCAATACGTGGAATCACAGGTTTAATCCAAGGGAATTTACGATCTTTAGTTAATTCAAATAATTGCAAATACTTAACAGGGTGCGGCTCTATTGGATTAAATACCATCCAGATGGCAATCCAGTTGGTCAAAAAGCCCCAGATTGCGGCCCAAAATGGAACCGTCCAATGCCATGGCACCACAAACCAAACGATCATTTGGAAGATACCAAAGAACATCCCAATCAAGGCACTAATATGCCAAATAAAGTTGATTTCTTTCTGGCCAACTTTAAGGAACATCCGCACCATCAAGAGACGATCCGCTTCCATTTGACTCACCACCATTTCTCGCATGTCAACAAGTGACTCTACGTTCATGGTCAGTTCGGTCACGAGTTCTTTTAAGGTATTTGGCAGCTGTTTATGTGCTTGGGCATAAATACGGCGTTTAATCGAATACGGTAAGTTTTCCCAAAGCACCGCATTTCGGTCTAGCATGACTTCATCAATCAAATGCTCAAGTTCAAAGCCAACTTGTTCACCAATGATGCGCGCCATGTCCTCAGGATCCATTGCATCCAAAAACTCGCGTAAGGAACCCAATTTAGACAATGTGTTATCCGTAATAATGCCAGAAATACGTCCAGCTTTTCTTGGCACAATCCCCTGCCATCCCACGGGTAATGGACCTAAATGGAATCCCCAGAAAGTAATCGGGTAAAACACCATTTTCAGTGCCATCCAAACGTGTGCCCAGGTAACGAATGCGGTAACGGGGATAATACTCAGCACAGCCCAAAAATCGGGACGTTGCAAAAAGGTTTGCCACAATTCGTTAACGTACTCAAGCATGCATAACTTCCATATTTAATTTTATTCAGTGAGTGCGGTTATAAAATAAAGTTGATTATTTTCACTACAAACCAAAACTTAAAGTATATGAGATTTGTAGTCTCGGTTCGGTTTCCACAATCACATTACCTGATTTGTCTTCTAATTTTTCACCCGCACCCATGCCTACACTAAACGTACTAATACGCTCGGCACTCAACATCACATAAGCAAGATCGATACCACCACCTAAACGCGCTTCATCTTCACCATCTACTTTCTTGGAGTCGATGTGGCCCGCATAAGCTCCGATATAATAACCATTTTTATCTTTGCCAGTGAAATGAACTGGGTAACGAAAGCCGACTTGCCCGCCAGGTGTTTTATCATCGTTCAAGAAAACACCAGCTTTTGCATAAGCAATGCCATATGGGTTTACCCACTCACCATTCACGTGAATAATTTTTTGAGTAAAACCTGCTCCAACATTCCATGGTTGATAACCCTCACCTGTTAATTTTGCCTCAGGTAAAAATGAATTGTCATTGGCATGTGCGATGCTTCCAAGCATCATAAATGCAAGCAATGGATATAATTTATTCATTGTTTTCACAAACTTCCTTAGTATTATTTTTTGGAATATTCCTTTTTTATACGTTTCGACTTTAGCAGAATAATATGAACTGTTATACACAAAGCCCCATATTTTTCATGTCTGCAAAGTCAAAATATAGACTGCGATCGCAGCAGAGTCGTTTTTATTTATCAAAAAAATGTCAGTTGCGCTAGAATATGCCTCTTCCGTTATTTTAGCTCTCAGTCTTTAAGTCGATCGCGTATGAAGCAGCATTATCCTTTAAAAAATGTCCAGCAAGAAAAGCGGATTTATCGTAATCGCGTGGTGATTTCGATAGGGATTGTCTCCTTCTTTATGCTGTTGCTTGTGGCACGTTATGCATATTTACAAATCAAAAGTTATGAGACCTTTTCGACTGCGGCAGATCAAAACCGAATTCGATTGCAACCGCTTGCACCTTCTCGTGGTTATATCTATGACCGTAATGGCGTGCTATTAGCCGATAATTATCCGGTTTTCTCGGCAACCATGAGCCGTGCGGATGTTGAAGACATTGATGATACCGTTGAGCGCCTAACACCCTTATTAGAGCTTACATCTGAAGATATCGAACGCTTTAAAAGTCGGATTAAAACCTCTAAAAAGACTGAACGTGTTTCGATTAAACTGAATTTAAATGAAAATGATATCGCCCGTTTTAGTGAGGTGAAATATCAATTCCCAGGTGTCAATATAGAGACCCAAATGACTCGCTACTATCCACATGGTGAACTGTTTGCCCATGTGATTGGCTATGTAGGTCGTATTAATGACAAAGAACTAAAAACGATTGATAAAGATTTATACGCTGGCTCAAACCTGATCGGTAAAATTGGCGTTGAAAAATCATACGAAGAACTTTTACACGGTATGCCGGGAAATGAGTCGGTTGAAGCCGATGCCTTTGGTAATGTGTTACGTCATCTAGGTCGTAAAGATCCGATTCGTGGTAATGACTTATATTTATCCCTAGATTATGGACTGCAAATGGTTGCTTCAGAGCAGCTTGCAGATCGACGTGGTGCGATTGTTGCGATTGACCCACGTACTGGGGAAATCCTTGCTCTCGTTTCTAGTCCAAGTTTTAACCCCAACTTATTTGTTACCGGGATTAGCAGTAAAGATTATTCTGAACTACGTGATAGCCTTGATCAGCCTTTATATAACCGTGCTGTACAAGGGGCTTATCCTCCAGGTTCAACGATCAAACCGATGTTTGGTCTAGGTGGTATTCATTATGGTCTAGTGGACTGGAGTACTGCCATTTCAGATCCGGGCTATTTCACGCTTCCGGGTGACAGCCATCGTTTCCGTGACCACAAAAAAACTGGTCATGGCTCAGTTAATTTACACAAAGCTCAAGTCATTTCCTGCGATACCTATTTCTATGTCTTGTCCTATCGTATGGGCATTGAAAAAATGAATACTTGGATGCGTCAGTTTGGCTTCGGTGAAAAAACCGGTGTAGATTTACCAAGTGAAAGTACGGGGCTATATCCAAATCCTGAATGGAAGCTCCGTACACGGAAGTCCAACTGGCTCAAAGGTGAAACCATTTCTGTCAGTATTGGTCAGGGTGCATTTACAGCAACACCATTACAACTGGCGATGGCAACTGCCATTACCGCTAATCAAGGCTCTCATGTTACACCTCACGTTTTGCGTGAAAGTAAAGGCGCAAAGGTTCATAAAGTCCATAACGCCCCGAATGGTCGCATTCAATTTAATGGTAAGCCAGATGATTGGATCAAAATGCGTGATGCCATGATTGATGTGGTTCAAACAGGGACCGGTCGTGGTATTCGTACCCCAATGTATCAAATCGCAGGTAAAACAGGCACCGCACAGGTTAAAAGTATTGCCCAAGGTAAACGCTATAACGAATCTTTATTGACAGAGCGTCAACTTGACCATGGTTTATTTGTTGGTTTTGCCCCTGCGGAAAAACCTGAAATTGCGATTGCCGTCGTTTGGGAAAATGGTCGTCACGGTGGTTCTGCTGCTCAAATTGCGAAACCGATGTTTGACTACTGGTTATTAACACGTAAAAAGAATCCAATTCGTCCTGCTAGCCATCAAATTAGCGGTGGTCTCATGACTGCGGGTCTAAAACCGAGTGAGTTACCAAGCGGCTCTAATATTTTATCAGCCGACCCAAATGCGAGCCCAACAGCTCAGCAGAACAACAGTGCCACTCAACAACCGAATAGTGTAAATACAACACCTCGTGCTGCCAGTGCAGCACATGCAACCGATGAGGAATAATTCATGAAAAATCAATTAAGAATCATTGGTGGTGAATGGAAGCGTCGTCAATTACCTTTTGCCAGTATTGACGGTTTACGCCCTACACCTGACCGTGTCCGCGAGACATTATTTAACTGGCTCATGTGGGATGTTCAAAATGCCAAAGTCCTCGACCTCTGTACAGGTTCAGGGGCATTATCGTTTGAAGCACTCTCACGTGGTGCAGCAGAAGCCGTTTTAATTGAACCTGATCGCACCCAAGCGAAGTTTCTCATGGACAATTTAGAACTCTTAAGGGTGAACAAACAACGTGTGCAACTCAAAAACATGACGGCACAACAAGCCATTCCTAACTTGAAAGATCAATTTGATCTGATTTTCTTAGATCCCCCTTATAGTCTTGATTTATGGCAAGAACTTGCTGAATTGGTCGATCCGTGCATTGCAGACAATGGTTTAATTTATATCGAAGCTGACCGTGATCTTGCTCAGTTAAAGCTCCCGAGCAGTTGGCAGCAAATCAAACAAACCAAAGCAGGTACGGTACGTGCAGGCTTATATAAAAAGGCTTAATGTAAATGCACACAAAAAAGGACGTTAATGCGTCCTTTTTTATTACTTGAAAATCATTAAACCTGTGGTCGAAGTGGACGCTGGCTATTAAATCCACCCGGGGTTTTAGCTTTATCCACGGGCGTCACTTTTGGACGTTGTTGCTGTGGTTTTTGCTGCTGGGGCTTGCTTGTATTGGGTTTAGCCGAAGTCTGAGGCTTTGAGCTTGGACGCTGCACATTTGACGGATGCTGAGATGAAGAATTGTGTACATTCGGTTTATGCGCATTTGGTTTATATATATTGTCTGGACGGTTATTCGAATTCGGTCGTGGTGAGTTTGGTCGATGTTGCGGGCTATTCACTCGACCATATGAGCGGTCATAACGCTGACTTGAGTCATAGCGCTGACCGTATGAACCACCATATTGACCTGAATAACCATATTGATTTGCATAGCCATATTGATTCGAATGGTATCGGCCATCATCAAATGGCGCCACGACACACCCTGTAAATGTAACTGCAACCACAGATAGCAAAGCAACTTGTTTAAGCATGTGTAGCACTCCTCTTTGATGAAGAGCATTTTCACCTCTTTGATGAAGAGCATTTTCACTTATCGAAATGAATTTAATTGGAAGTCTGTGTACATCTGCTGTATTTAAACATTCATGTTTTATTCATCATTTAACATCCAATTTTTCTTCATTTGCTCAGTCAGCCACATTTATATAGAAAAATTCACTACAATAGCGCCACGTATTTCAAAGCTGTAATTTAATGACTTGGCTGATTTTTATTCTTGGTGCCATCTTTGCGGGATTCGTACAAGGATTAACAGGGTTTGCATTCGCCCTTATCGCAATGTCATTTTGGGTTTGGATACTTCCCCCGCAAATAGCAGCACCCTTGGTCGTCTGCGCTTCAGTTTATAGCCACTTCATCTCATTATCATCAGAACGCAAAAGCATTCCGATCAATAAAAATATCATTTATCCCTATTTAATTGCAGGAATTTTAGGTGTACCGCTCGGTACGTATTTATTAGACAGCATTAATCCAGATACATTTAAATTGGTTTTGGGCGCTTTTTTAATGTTTTGGTGCCCAATTTTATTTTTTAATCCTAAATTTTCATTCATCCAAAAATCAGGGAAATGGGCGGATTCTAGTATTGGATATATTGCTGGAATCTTGGGTGGTCTTGGAGGCTTTTGTGGTGCATTACCCTCTGCATGGCTCATGCTGAAAAATACACCCAAAGCAGAACAACGCTATATTTTGCGACATTTCAATTTAGCCATTCAGCTCGTTACACTCATCAGCTATCTGCTACAAGGGATCATCCATCGTGAACATCTGCCCTATTTAGCCGTGCTGTTGGTGATTATGGCTTTTCCAGTGATTTTTGGTGCCAAACTTTTTTATCGCATTTCAGAACGCCAATTTAAGCATATCGTGTTAGGGCTATTATTTTCTTCAGGCTGCTTTTTGGTAACGATGAGTGTCTTAACCTGATGACTCAAAATCTAAAGATATTTGTCCAAATTGTTCTAACAAAACGCCTTTTCAGTTAGACATTCACATCTTGTAACAATGACACAGTTCACATTTAAATAAAAATTAGCCAAATGGTAAAAAAGTGATTAATTTTTTTGACGAAAATTAATAGAATATTGCACCTCATAATTTTGCTTAAAATAAAACCATGAAAAAGCTCATCCTGCTTGCAGGTGTGACTCTGCTTAGCGGCTGTATGTTTGGCACGTCCAGTGAAATTAAAAAAGCTGAAAAACTACTCTCACATTTTCAATGCAATAATATTGAAAGTTCACATATGACTCATAGCTCGATTACAAGTTTTCATGAAGAAAAACTGGCATCAAGCAAACAAAAAGTCGTGTCTTATATCGATAGCTATAAGCAAGGCGAAAAGTTATTTCGTATCCCGCTCATCGATGTGGTTGATCAGCAATACATTATTTATAAGGCGGCATGTCAAAATCTGGGCGGTATCCATCCCGACTTTAATGATTAAAATCAATATAAAAATCTAAACAGAAGAATCTAAATAGAAGAATCTAAACATAAAAAAGGACAGCCGATGCTGTCCTATTTATTGGTTTGTTGGATTAATGATAGCGTGTATCGACACTGAATTTTTCAGGAAATTTGGCATGAATTTGCGCGTAAAAATCCATGATTTCAGCCATATCTTTTTCATAATCGCCTGTAGGATAAACAATTTTACCCACACCCGTTTTTTTCTGCGCATAGTCCATATAGGCTAAAGCAATCGGCACACCTGCTTGCATGGCAACATGATAAAAACCGGTTTTCCACTTCTCTTGTTTAGCGCGCGTCCCTTCAGGCGTTACCAACATGACTAATTTCGGATGTTGCTTAAATAAGTCAGCCATCAGCTCAACCATACTTTGACGTGCTTCACCATCTTGTTTTGGACGACGATTAATACCAATTCCGCCCATAGCACGTACAAAAGGTCCAAACGGAAATTTCATATAACTGTCTTTAATCGTGATACGAACATTTACCCCTAAAGCTTTCAGGGCAAGGCGTGCATAAAGTGCATCCCAATTACTGGTATGTGGCGCTGCAATCATGACACATTGGTCGATATTTAAATCCCAATGGTTATCAATTTGCCACCCCATTAAGTTCAGACTTTTTTCCGCTGTTTTTTCAAACACAATTTGCACCGACAGTTTTTTCTATGCCACAGAGTTTAACAACGCAAAATAATTATAAAAGCCTATATTGTTTAGTTATTCACCAATTAATATATAAATGTCCTTTAGCGTTCACTTTTAGGTAAATCACCAATATTTCACTATTTACGAATTTTAAAAAATCAAATGTCTGTTTTGATGTATTAACCAAACACACAATTGTTAACAGGAATAGGCTATTTTTCTTGAGCAATAAAAGTCACGCTTAGCATTATATTGGGTACATACGGTGTATAAATCTCATGAAAAAACTAATCCTCGCTCTCTGTATGGTCAGTGCAACCTTAACGGCATGTTCAAAAACCAGCAATAGATCTCTTTCATAAATCAAAAAACGATCTTCTTTTTGGTTAATATTTGCACTCCGGATTTCTTAGCATTCGTGCATAATCTGCGGATGAAATACATCGATTCAAACAAGCTTTCTGATCCTC
>NZ_VPDC01000006.1:0-75590 GCF_013417875.1 Acinetobacter sp. YH12219 | reverse complement strand
AAACTATTGAGCAAAAATTGATTGAGATAAGAAATAAATTACTCGCTCATATGGATGTAAATAACCATACTCCTCCTAAATCTTTAAGTGGTTTTACTAGTATTTTAAAGAGATGTTTGCCTGAAGATGATGTTATTAACTCATTAGAATTATTGAGGAAATATAGATTGATAGAGGTTAATAGTAAACGGCAAGTTAGTTATAACCCGATATTGCTAACTAATATTATTCATTAAGCATGCTTGCGTTTTATATTGCGCTTATGCAACTCTAATAAAGGAATATAAAGGTTGTGCTATGGAAAATACTGGAATCTGGGTTACCGTTTTTATTGTGGTCTTTGTACTTGGGTCGATTTTTGGACTTCGAGTAAACCCTAGAGAAAAAGCCTTGGGCATTATGCGTGAGAAGGCGCGTAAGATGGGGTTGCACCCACGTTTAGTGGCTGCACCTGCTTGGACCAAGATTCCAATGGCTTCTGAAAAACGTGCCAGTATGGTGGCGTATTACAGTGTGCTGATTCCAGATGCGCGTTTGCCTTTAATGCGTGCTTTAGTGGTCGATGACAAACTTGAACTGGTGCATGGTGATGACAAGTTCAAGGATTTAGCCATTACATTAAAGGGCATTTATGCTATTGATATGCAGGCAAACTGTGTAGGACTCTATTGGAACGAAGAATCTGACTTAAGAGCCACACAGCTTGATGATATGAAAGCATTTTTACATTCATTGGCTGAACTTTAAATTTTAAAAAACCTATTAAACAGGAATGATGGTTAACTATGGCGAACGCTCCTCGGTCCACATCTAAAAGTACCACAGCAAAATCTGCCGATGCTGGGAAAAAGCGTGCGTTAGTGATTGTGGAATCGCCTGCAAAAGCGAAAACAATCAATAAATATTTGGGCTCTGATTACATCGTAAAATCATCGGTGGGTCATGTCCGTGATTTACCTACAGGTGGTTCGAGTAAAACAGCAGAGAAAAAGCCAGTAACTCGTGCAAAATTAACTGAAGCTGAAAAAGCCAAAAAAGCACAAAAAGCTTTGGTTAATCGTATGGGTGTAGACCCTGAAAATGACTGGAAGGCACAGTACGAAGTCCTACCAGGCAAAGAACATGTTGTTGCAGAACTGAAAAAGCTTGCATCGCAAGTTGACGAGGTCTATCTCGCAACGGATATGGATAGGGAAGGGGAAGCGATTGCTTGGCATTTAAAAGAAGTCATTGGCGGTGATGACTCACGTTATCAACGCGTGGTGTTCAACGAAATTACCAAAAATGCCATTCAAGAAGCGTTTAAACATCCTTCTCGCCTCGATACAGATAAAGTCAATGCTCAGCAAGCCCGTCGTTTCCTCGACCGTATTGTGGGCTTTATGATCTCGCCACTCTTATGGGAAAAAATCGCCCGTGGTTTATCGGCAGGTCGTGTGCAATCTGTGGCTGTTAAACTTGTGGTTGAGCGTGAACGTGAAATTCGTGCCTTCGTTCCAGAAGAATTTTGGCAAGTTTTTGCAGATACCAAGTCGAAGAAAGACGATATCCGCTTAGAAGCGGTGAAGCAAAATGGCAAGACTTTAAAACTGCACAATAAAGCTGAAACGGATGCTTTACTGAACCTGATTAAAGATGCCCACTACACAGTTTCAGCACGTGAAGACAAACCAACCAAGGTTAATCCAAGCGCGCCTTACATCACGTCTACATTGCAACAAGCAGCAAGTACACGTTTAGGTTTTTCTGTGAAGAAAACCATGATGTTGGCACAGCGGTTATATGAAGCCGGCTTTATTACCTACATGCGTACAGACTCAACATTCTTGAGTGATGACGCTGTAAATATGGTTCGTGGTCATATTGAAACTGAGTTTGGTCAAAAATATTTACCGGCTAAACCAAATCGCTACGGCAATAAAGCTGGTGCGCAAGAAGCCCATGAAGCGATTCGTCCATCAAATGTCGCGCTAAAAGGCGATAGTTTGGTGGGTGTAGAGCGTGATGCACAGCGTCTTTATGACCTGATCTGGCGTCAGTTCGTTGCATGTCAAATGACCCCTGCAGAATATTTATCATCAACGATTTTAGTTAATGCCAATGGCGTCGAACTCAAAGCCAAAGGCCGTACATTGGTCTTTGATGGTTTCACTAAAGTGCGTGGCCAAAACAAATCGGATGATGATGTACTGTTACCTGCTGTAAAAGTCGGTGAAGTACTGAAACTTGAAAAATTAGATCCATCGCAGCACTTTACTAAACCACCTGCGCGCTTCACTGAAGCATCATTGGTCAAAGAGCTTGAGAAAAAAGGGATTGGTCGTCCATCGACGTATGCTGCGATTATCTCAACCATTCAAGACCGTGGTTATGTGAAGCTTGATAACCGTCGTTTGTTCGCCGAGAAAATGGGTGAAATCGTGACAGACCGTCTCGATGAAAACTTTAATAACTTGATGAACTATGCATTCACGGCAGATCTTGAAGGTCAGCTGGATAAAGTCGCTGATGGTGATCGTAACTGGAAAGAGTTACTCAATAGCTTCTACGGTGATTTTAAAACACGTTTAACCACAGCTCAGGGTGAAAATGGCATGCGCCGTAATTTACCTGTAGAAGTGGATGCGGTGCACTGTAAAGAATGTGACCGTCCGATGCAGATTCGTACAGGGACTACAGGCGTGTTCTTGGGTTGTTCAGGTTATAACTTACCGCCAAAAGAGCGTTGTAAGGGAACTTTAAACCTGACACCTGTAGAATCATTGGCTGCACTGTCTGACGATGACTCGGCAGAAACAGCAGATTTAATGTCGAAAAAACGCTGTCCAATCTGTGAAACAGCCATGGACAGCTATGTGATTGATGGTGGGCGTAAGTTGCATATCTGTGGTAATAACCCAGACTGTGCTGGTTTTGAGCTTGAAGAAGGTGAGTTCAAAATCAAAGGGTATGATGGCCCAACCATTCCGTGCGACAAATGTGATGGCGAAATGCAATTGAAGACAGGCCGTTTCGGTCCTTACTTTGCATGTAATAGCTGTGACAATACACGTAAAGTGTTGAAGAGCGGTCAGCCGGCACCTCCACGTGTAGATCCAATAAAAATGGAACACTTACGCTCAACCAAACATGATGACTTCTTTGTCCTTCGTGATGGCGCAGCAGGTTTATTCTTAGCTGCAAGTAAGTTCCCGAAAGTACGTGAAACTCGTGCGCCTAAAGTCGCGGAACTACGTTCTGTCGCAGATCAGTTGGATGCGAAATATCAGTTCATCTTACAAGCACCAGATGTCGATCCTGAAGGAAACCCAACATTAGTAAAATTCAGCCGTAAAAACCAAGCGCAATATATTGGTTCTGAAAATGCTGAAGGCAAACAAACCAAATGGTCTTTGGTGTACCAAGACGGTAAGTGGGTTGAGGCTTAAGCTTTAAAACCAATAAAGTGCTGACTTCGGTCGGCATTTTTTATGTCTTTTGATCAGGGATATTTGATGATAGGCAATCTATTGAGCTTTTAAATTGTCCAAGACATTTTAAGAATGTTCTGTTTTAATTCTGAAAATAAATGCTAAAAATTAATTGAGATCTTGGGGAATGTGGAAAAAAATTCGGGTACTGTGTTTACTGCTGATTCTACTAGTGGTCGCAGTCAATGCCTATAAAGACAAAAACCAAGACTGGAGTAAACCGATCTTTGTATTGTTACATCCAATTAATGCCGATGGTCGAGAGAGCACACAAGCTTATATACAGCAGCTCTCTGTCAATGATTTAAACGATGTTCAACAATATTTACAAGCGACAGCACAGAAATACCGAGGGCAACCGACTTATGTGTATTTTAAGTTAGGTCGTGAGCTGAAAGTTTTACCTCCCAAAGTACCCAATGATGCTGGCATGTTGGACGTTATCTTATGGAGTTTGAAATTCCGCTACTATGCTTGGCAGCAGCATGAAAATGTAGATGGTGTTTCGAGTGTCACGCTATTTTTAAATTATTATGATCCGACTCAAACCAAAGAACTTAAACATTCCACAGCTTTGGAAAATGGTCGAATTGGATCGGTGAATATATTTGCATCGAATAAACAGACAGCGCAGAATAAAATCGTTTTAGCCCATGAGTTATTACACGCTTTTGGTGCAACTGATAAATATGATTTGGCCACAGGTCAGCCTATCTTCCCTGTCGGTTATGCAGAACCTGAGCGGCAGCCTTTGTTTCCACAAAGTAAAGCTGAACTAATGGCTGGGCACATTCCAACTTCACAGACGCAAAGTAAAATGCCTGAAGATTTAGCTGATACTGTGGTGAATGACGTCACAGCGATTGAAGTGGGATGGAAAAAATAATGTGGATAAAGCGTATTTTATCCACAGCTTCAAGTGGCAGTGTGGATAAGATTTGGACTTTTCTTTTATTTTTCTTCATCATGAAGTTGCATAATCCATTGAGTAACGAATAATTTGAGAAAAAACATGAGAACAGTAGGCAACGATTTAATTCGCAGTCAGCTCCATGAAAACCGTAAGTGGTATCTCGGTTTAGGTGCTTTATTGGTGGTCTTCGGATTGGTCCTTTTGGCAGCTTTGCCATTTGCGACACTTACGGTGATTTATATTTTTGGTGTGCTGATGATGTTAGGTGGAGTAATCCATTTCATCGCGGCATTTAAAATTTTTGAAGGCGGCTACCGCTGGTTCTGGGCACTATTTGGTGTGTTGTATTTGGTCGCAGGCTATTATGCATTTACAACGCCTGTCAAAACGGCCATTGTCCTAACCAATTTATTGGCGATTATTTTGATCATTGCAGGGGTCATTCGTATCTTTAATGCTGTGCTATTTCGAGCATTTCAAGGTTGGGGATGGACACTATTTTCAGGTCTATTGACCTTGATTACGGGTGTGATCATTTTGATGTCACCTGATGCACCATTTTGGGTATTAGGATTATTCTTGGCGGTTGATATTTTATTCCAAGGGGTCAACTACCTTACTTTGGCTTCTTATATTCGACGTGAAGTACCGAAAAGCTCGGCAGAGCAGTAAACTGCTTGCGGATCTGATAAATAAAAAAAGAGTGCTGAGGCACTCTTTTTTTATTCAGTTTTAATGTGTACAACCCGTTAAGGTTTCACGCTATAGCGGCTACTAATGGCGATACGATTCCATGTGTTAATGACAATTGCGAGCCATTCAATTGCACTGATTTGATCATCAGTTAAAAATGGTAGAGCATCTTCATAAACTGCATCGGGAACTTGGCCTTCGGCAATCAATGTAATTGCTTCGATCAAGCTTAAAGCCGCACGTTCTTTTTCATCGTAGTACGCAGTTTCACGCCATGCATTGAGTAGGCTAATGCGTTCAATACTTTCACCTGTTTTAAGTGCATCTTGCGCATGCATGCGAATACAGAATGCACATTCGTTGATTTGGGATGCACGTAATTTCAGTAAATGGGCTAAACCTTCACTTAGGCCAGACTCATTTATTTTTTGCATAGCCAGTGCATCAAGTTCTGCAACTTTTTTATACAGTTCAGGTGCAGACTGACCTAGGTTGATTCGTGACATTTCGAACCTTTCTGATGTTTTTAGATATACCTGCTATTTTAAAACCGTTATGGTTGAGGACAAGTTTTATTTTGAGCATTTAGATGACCACTTTTGTTCTTGCGCCCGATTCATTTAAAGAAAGTATGAGTGCTCAACAAGCCTGTGACGCGATGCAGCGTGCAATTTTAAAGCTCATACCAGATGCAAATGTCATCGCTGTGCCAATGGCAGATGGCGGTGAGGGAACTGTAGATGCGTTGCTCAGTGCTTGCGACGGTCAAAAAGTGACGATAGCGCTTACAGGTCCTTTGCCCAATCAAGCTGTGACGACATATTTCGGTTTGATCGACGGTGGAAAAACCGCAGTGATTGAAATGGCAAAAGCCAATGGAATTCATCTTGTCGATATGGCTCAGCGAAATCCATTACTGACGTCAACTTATGGTACGGGCGAAATGATCAAGGCTGCTCTAGACTTTGGAGTAAGTAAAATTATCATTGGCTTGGGCGGGAGTGTGACCAATGATGGCGGTGCAGGTATGGCGCAGGCCTTGGGGGCGCAATTTTTAGATGAAAATGGCTTCGAAATAGCAGTTTGTGGTGGTTGTCTGGATCAAATTAATAGTCTTGATTTGACACAGCTCGACTCACGTTTAAAGTACACAGAGATCATCATTGCCAGCGATGTCATTAATCCACTATGTGGTGATAATGGCGCATCCCATATCTTTGGCCCGCAAAAAGGCGCAACGCAGGAGATGGTGCGTCAGTTAGATCAGAACCTCAGTCATTATGCTGATGTGGTTGAAGCGACTCTGGATTGTGCTTTACGTGATGCAGCAGGTGCAGGTGCTGCAGGTGGACTAGGTTTTGGGCTGATGGCTTTTGCGGGTGCATCGATGCAATCAGGTGTGGAATTGGTCATTGAACAATGTCAGTTGAATGAAAAAATAGCACAGGCAGACTATGTGCTGACAGGTGAGGGAAAAATTGATCAACAAACCAAGCTAGGTAAAACGCCTTTTGGCGTGGCACAGGTCGCAAAAAGTTTAAATAAGCCCGTGATTGCTTTTGCTGGTGTGGTTGGTGAGGATATCGCGGAACTCTACGATTTAGGTTTCACACAGATTGTTGGGATTAATCCACCAGATTGTAAGTTGGAAGATGCATTAAAAAATGCGGAACTAAATTTGGAACATTGCTGTCGAAATGTGATGAGATGTTTGAGATAAAAATCAAGGAAAAATTTATACATGCATCTAGTGAGTTTTAAGATAATCATAGTTAGAAAATATGATTAATTTGGTTGAGAATCTTTGCAATATTTTTCCATTGGTTTTTGATTTTTTGGAATTATATTTTCAATGTTTTTTATATTTTCTATTGCATTTTCTTTTGCCCGTTTCGCTTTTAATAATTCAGAATTCTCTGAAGCAATTTCATATTGTGCTTTACTCATTTTATAAGTTGCACATAAATTATCGGATATAAGCTTATGATTGCCAGAAATTAGAGCTACAGCTAGATCATCGTGGAGTTGAATTCCTTTCTGATTATTTTTACTTATCAAGTGATCAAATTCAGTTTGAGTCAATTTTTTTGCATAAGATGGATGATTTGTAAATATTATGAGTAATAAAACTGGC
Organism: Acinetobacter sp. YH12219; assembly: GCF_013417875.1. Classification (NCBI taxonomy): domain Bacteria; kingdom Pseudomonadati; phylum Pseudomonadota; class Gammaproteobacteria; order Moraxellales; family Moraxellaceae; genus Acinetobacter; species Acinetobacter sp. YH12219. The sequence goes on along the minus strand of NZ_VPDC01000006.1, from coordinate 68,380 downwards.
TGAAGGAAATGGTTAATTAGCTTAAAATTTTTCATAAACTTATCGTTTTCTAGTTTTAATTTTGATCGGCTTTGTTGCATAAATATGTAAGCATCTGATTTAAATAAATTTAATTTTGGATTAAAAAATAATCAAAACCTTTAAAATCATATAGTTATGAAATCTTTGTGCAACAAAGCCATTTTGATCCTACATTAGCATGTATTTTTTTTCAATCTGCTAAACTATACCTATCCATGAAATGATGAGTACATATGAGTTTAGCCAACCTGATTGATGAATTAAATCCTCAACAAAAACAAGCCGCAACAACAGAAGCACAGCATAGCTTGGTTTTGGCAGGAGCAGGTTGTGGTAAAACCAAAACCATCGTGGCGCGTGCAGCTTATTTAATTGATCAAGGCGTGCCTGCCAATCAAATTCAAATTTTGACTTTTACTCGCCGTGCGGCCAGTGAAATTGTCGCTCGTGTGGAGCTGGCTCTGGGTGAGCAAGCCAAAGGGTTACGTGCATCAACCTTTCACACCTTTTGTATGTACCTATTGCGCCGCATTCCAAAAGCCTTTGGCCTAGAGCAGTTTTCGGTTATTGATCGTGATGATCAACTCATGATGTTCCGCCTGATTCGTGGTCGTGATGATAAGAAAAACCCCAATCACTTGCCCAAGCCGAAAGAACTCTGTGATCTGTATTCCTTTGCGCGGAATACGCGCCAAAAACTCAGCATTGCTATGGAAAAGCAAATGCCTGAGTACTTTGCGTTGAAAGATCAAATCGCGGATATCATGAAAGAATACGAAGCCCGTAAACGTGCGCGTAGTTTTTTAGATTATGACGATATCTTGGCGATTGTGGCGAAAGCCTTGGCGGAATCAGATGGATTGGTCGATTATGTCGCTTCGATTTGTCGCCACATGTTGGTTGATGAAATGCAGGATACCAATCCGCTGCAATGGGCGTTACTTGAGCCACTAAAAGAACGTGTCAGTTTGTTCTGTGTCGGCGATGATGCACAGTCGATTTACGGCTTCCGTGGTGCGGACTTTGAAAACATTCATCATTTCAAAGAGCGTGTACCCGACGCACAGATTTTCAAACTCGAAAAAAATTATCGTTCAACCCAAGAAATTTTAGACTTGTCGAATTGGTTGTTGGATGAAAGCGAAATTAAATATGACAAACGCTTAGATGCCTATCGTGGTGAAGGGATTAAGCCGAAAATGCATATTTTCCCGAATGAGTTTGATGAAGCCAAATGGATTGCCATCGACATTAAAGAACGTCATTACCTCGAAGGCAGCAAATGGTCGGATCATATGGTGCTTGTGCGTTCAAGCTTTGCCGCCCGTCATATTGAAGCGGCCTGTATTGCCGCAAACGTGCCGTATCGCTTTATCGGCGGAATGAAATTACTTGAAACAGCCCATGTAAAAGACTTGCTCAGTGTGCTGCGTGTAGTGGCCAATCCTTTAGATGATATCGCGTGGATGCGCTTTTTAACCTTGTGGAATGGTGTGGGTGATGTCGGTGCGAGTAAGTTATCGCAGCAGATTTTACTTGAGCCAGAAATGCAAGCCATTGCAACCAAGTTGGAAAAATTTGGCAAAGTGCCTGACCAAGCGATTCTGATGATGAAGCAAATGTCGGTGTTGAAAGATCAGGTCAAAGAATGTGTAAGCTTGGCTGTTCAAGCGATTTCTGAGCAGCTGGAAGAAAACTATAAAAAAGATTGGAATCGCCGTGTCGGGGATTTTGATCTGGTGAAACAACTGGCATCAAAACATACCCAGTTGAGTGAATTCTTAGAAGAATATGTGCTTGACCCAGTTTCCATTTCTGAAATTGAACGCCAATCTGATAGTGATGTCGTGACCTTAATTACCATTCATTCGGCAAAAGGAACGGAGCAAAAAGTCTGTTATGTGGCGAATGTCACACCAGGGCAATACCCGCATGCACGTGCCCAAGGCAATTTCGATGAAGTGGAAGAAGAGCGCCGCGTGTTATATGTGGCGCTGACACGTGCGCAAAATGAATTGATTTTGACTAAGCAAAACTTGAACCACTGGGCACGTGAAACTGTCGATGAGCAAGGGCGTAAAGTAGAAAGTTACTTTATGAATGATTTAACTCGAAATTTATGTAGTTTGGAAACACACTATAAAACCCGTCAGCAAACCGTAAAAAGTGCCTTAATCGAAAGAAAATCGATTAATTTAGATTTTGGTATCGATCTCGATTAAAATAGATTTTTGACGTGATTTACATGCAAGTTAAAAAGCAAAATAGACAAATGCTTTTTGATGATGCTGTCTATTTGGAAGATTGAATGAAAATTTTAGTACGTAACTTAGAGCGTTCAGTTACTGAAGCAGAATTGGTTGAACTGTTTAAACCATTTGGCGCAGTAGAGTCTGCTGTTGTTGTTATGGATGCAAGCACAGGTAAATCGAAAGGGTTTGGTTTTGTCGAAATGCCAAATGGTCGTGAAGCTGTAAAAGCGATTAAAGGCCTGAATACTTTGAAAGTCAAAGGTGCGGGTATTCGCGTAAAAGCGGCTGAAGATAAGCCTAAAGCATAAATTTAAAAAGGAGCGTTACGCTCCTTTTTTTATCGGTGATCTATGAAAAAACGCTACTCGGCCTTGTCGATTGTTGCGCCATCTGGTTCGAACATTGCGTGCGGACGTAAAACGCTTGAAGTCCGCTCATGGCAGCCTGAGCATTTGCCTTTAAAAGATTTAGTGATTGTGGAAAATCAACGCTACTTGTATGAAAGCGGAGATGAAGATATTGGACGTGCAGTGGCGATGGTCGATGTATATGACGTTCATGCATGGACTGAAACAGAGGTAGAGCAAGCGCAGGCGACATATTGGGCAGCAGGGTACTGGGCTTGGCGTCTGGAAAATATCAGGATGATTAATTAGGATATGCCTGTTCCCGCAAAGCATGACATTTATTTAATTGAAATCGATCATCCATAATATTTATTGTGAATTTCCTAAAAATCCGTTTAAGCTTATTCATGTAGAAAAACGCCAAAATTTAGGGAATTGTTCATGTCTCGTGTTGCTCGCTTTCATGCTGATCGTACCAATCAAAAGTTATATTTTACCCGTCTTGCATGTCAGCAAGCCGAGCAGACCGATCATGTTCAACAAGCTCAGGCTTATCGCGAAGCAGCGGTTTTTCATTTGCATGGTGCAGTACTTGCGTTTTTACAAGAGTTGGTGCGTTACTATCGTTTAAATGATCCTGCGCCCACGTTAAAGTCGATTGAAACGCTGATGGCTGAAAAAGGTCAGGTATCACCTGAAGTGACTGTTATGCAGCAATTGGCAAAGCAGGGTTTTATTGCAGAGCTGAAACGCGCACATCGTATGTGTCAGTATGCACCTGAACCGTCTGCACCAGAGCCAGAAGATGAAACGTCTTCAAATTTAATTATTAAAGTCACTCAAACACTGCAAGCATGGTTGCCAGATACCGCTATTTTGCGTGAATGGCATCGTGATCTAACCCAATTGATTGATGGATTTCGTAACGAGATGGTGGAATTCTAATCGGACTATTGCTACTTGAAATAAATTTATTTAACCCGATATAAGATTATCTAAGTAATACAAAGTGCAGATGCCTTTATCACCATGTTGCGCATGGAGGGATATATGTCTATAGAACAGTTGAAAGAACTCTTTGGGAACCAGGAAGCAATTTTAGAGCTGGTTCAATTGGAAGGTGGTGAGTTGGCATTGCGTAATGCAGGCTCAGAAAAAGAGCCTTTGGTGACTATCCAATTCAATGAAGAATTACGCAATATTTTGGGCGATCAAATGAGTGTGATCGCTCAGCAAATGATTCAGGCTGCATTGTTTGGTTTGTTAGAAAAACAAGTGGATGAATGGCATGCCGAAGTGGTCGATGAAAAGCCTAAATATATGAGCTAATCATATAGGCACTGATTTTTAGATCATGATGAAAACGTACCTTTCGGTGCGTTTTTTTATACCCAAAATGGCACTTAGACTGTGCCCAGTTCAGTAGGTGAGATCAGTATCGAACCTAAAAATACAATAAAGACCCCGATGAGCTGTAAGAAAAAAGGATTTTTGGCATCTTGCCAATACAGAATCAGAAAGACGATGGAAATGGGATAAAACAATAGACAGCCCAGCCCCCATAAAATACTGGTTTTAAATGCAGCGATGAGAAAGCCCAGACCGCCAATCAAAATAATGGCAAGGCCTAAATAGAGGATGTACATGTTTTTCTCGTTTCTCGTTTCTCGTTTCTCGTTTCTCGTTTCTCGTTTGAAGTTTTTAAAAATGATGCTTCGTTTGATGCTTATTTTATCAATATGTTTTTTAAATTCAATTATTTGTAATTTTGAAAATGCTGAATTTTATCAGTTTAAAAAAAGGCGATGCTTAAATGCATCGCCTTTTTTGTATCGCCCCTAAGCGTTTTATTTAGGCACTTAGTGTGTCGGTGTTTGATGATGGGCAATTTGGATTTGATTTAAAATATGATTGCTCATATTTTTCGCCATTTCCTCTTTGGCATAATAAACCTCACCGACATTGTCGCGACGAATGACTTCAGCTTCTTCTTTGCTTTCCGCACAAACCAATACTTGGATAGACGGATTCAGCATTTTGGCAATGTCGACAATTTTATGAATATCTAAAATATCCATAGGTGAAATGACCAAAAGGCGTGCGTGTTGAATATGGGCTTGAATTAAAACGCCGGGTTCTGTTGCCACACCGGATACCGCAGCGATGCCTTTTTCCCGTAAGTTTTCCACGATTTCACGATTTTCTTCAGCAATAACCACTTTAATGTTTTCATTCATTAATTCACGGGTAATGCGACGACCGACTTCACCATGACCAATCAGTACCACCTGATCACGTAGATAATCCTGTGAGACCTCATCAGGCAACATGGCTAATGGGTCACTACTACGTTCCAGTAAACGGGCCAAATTCGAGCGCTCACGGATGAGTCGCTGCATAGGCTCGATTGCAGAAAATACAAATGAATTCAGCGTAATCGAGATTAATGCACCTGCCAGTATCAGGTTTTGTCCTTCCATAGAAAGGAGGTTTAGAGATACACCCAAGGTCGCCAAAATAAATGAGAACTCACCAATTTGCGCCAAGCTTGCCCCAACGGTTAATGCGGTATTGATGGGGTAACGGAAGAACAACACCAACGCCATTGCAGCGATGGTCTTACCAATCATGATAATGCCGACTACTGCTAAGACATGAAGCGGTTGTTCAATCAAGATCCGTGGATCAAACAGCATGCCAACGGAGACGAAAAACAAAATCGAAAAAATTTCACGAAGCGGAAGAGTTTCTTCTTCAGCACGGTGACTAAAGTCAGACTCTTTGACCACCATACCGGCAAAAAATGCGCCCAGTGCCATGGATACACCAAATACCTTGTAGGCACCAAAGGCAATAGACACAGCTGCTGCAACCACGGTAAGCGTGAATAATTCACGTGAGCCTAAGCGTGCAACCACTTGCATAATCATTGGCACTAAGCGTTTACCAATGATCAGCATGAAGGCAATAAAACCTGCCACTTTGAGTAAGGTAATACCAAGGGTGAGCCAGATATTTTCATCTGCACTACTTTCTGTGAGTGGCTGTCCACCAAGCAATACTGCTGTGGCAGGGAGTAAGACCAGAACCAAGACCATGACCAGATCTTCAACCAAGAGCCAACCTACAGCAATTTTACCATTCACGGAGTTAAGTAAGCCTCGATCACCTAAGGCTTTGAGTAGAACGACAGTACTTGCACACGACAAACTTAAGCCAAACACTAAAGCTGAACCCATGCTCCAGCCCCAAAGCATGGAAATTCCCATACCGAGTAAGGTCGCCACTGCAATTTGTAAAATGGCACCGGGGAGGGCAATACGACGGACTTGCATCAAATCATTGAGTGAAAAGTGCATACCCACGCCAAACATCAGGAACATGACACCGAGTTCGGCCAATTGGTTAGCGAGATGGATATCGCCAACTACCCCTGGTGTGTTTGGGCTAATAATAATACCGGCAATCAGATAGCCGATGAGGGGAGGAAGTCGCAGGCGTGCAGCAATATAGCCAAAAATTAAGGCAAAACCAAAGCCAACAGCAAGTAATATTATGAGTTCTACATCATGAGGCACTAAAAACTCCTTAAGCCTAAGTTAAGGGTAAAAAAGACAAGCACAAAAAGTGCCAAAAGCATTTTGAAAGTTTAGCAATTCGAATAAAAAAAATGCAAAAAAAAACGACCTAAGCAGGTCGTTTTTTTCAAAAAACTAAAATTATTTGATTTTAGCTTCTTTGAAAATTACGTGTTGACGGATTTTTGGATCAAATTTTTTGATTTCCATTTTTTCCGGCATAGTACGTTTGTTCTTAGTGGTAGTGTAGAAATAACCTGTACCAGCAGAAGAAACTAGGCGAATTTTATCACGCATGTTCGTAGCTCCTTAGATCTTTTGACCTTGAGCACGTAGGTCAGCAACAACCTTTTCGATGCCCAATTTGTCGATAATACGCATACCTTTAGTAGTTAGACGAAGACGTACGAAACGTTTTTCGCTTTCTAACCAAAAACGGTGGTGATGCAGGTTCGGCTCGAACCGGCGTTTAGTTTTGTTGTTGGCGTGTGAGACGTTGTTACCAACGACTGGACGCTTGCCGGTAACTTGGCAAACCTTAGACATGGTGTAACTCCATTGATTTAGCCAACAGCAAATCTGTATGGCCAGTCAAAAAAAAACATTGAATTCATTCAAGGGGCGTTTTATATCAAAAATGCGCTTAAAAGACAAGCGATTTTGCATAAAACGAACGATCACCTGGTGTGATCGTTCATGCCTTGATCGTTTATCGAAGAAGTGTCTTCGAAATCAGTTTGTGGATCGGCTTATTGAACGGTGGAAGAATGAATTTCAAACTATAGAGTTTTGGATTCGACATCACCGAGCGTTCATGCGACAAACTGAAGAAACCTTCTGGACCATGATATTTCCCCATACCCGAAGCCCCCACACCGCCAAACGGCAGGTCATCTTGAGCAACATGGGTTAATACCGTGTTTTGTCCGAAATGTCCTGAATGGGTACGTGTTGCGACATAGTCGGCACGTGCCTGATCAAAGTCGAAATAGTATAAAGCAAGTGGACGAGGACGGCTATTAATAAAAGCAATAACCTCGTCAATTTGATCATATTCCATGATCGGAAGGATCGGACCGAAGATTTCATGCTGCATAATTTGCATGTCTGGAGTGACACCCGTTAAAACAGTCGGTGCAATTTTACGTACAGCGTCCACATCTTCATTTTGTGGGTTAAAACTGATGATTTGTGCGCCTTGATCACGCGCATCTTCTAAATAACCTTGTAGGCGGTTGTACTGCTTGTCATTAATAATCGAGGTGTAGTCCTGATTTTGGGCAATACTTGGGTACATGGCTTCAACGCACACTTTATAGTGATCTAAAAATTCAGCTGTTTTACCACGAGGTAAGAACACATAGTCAGGTGCAACACAAGTTTGACCTGCATTCCAAAGTTTACCAACCGCAAGACGCTGTGCGACATCTGCAAGGTCAATAGACGGATGAACCAATACAGGTGACTTTCCGCCTAATTCTAAAATCACCGGAACTAAGTTTTCAGACGCTGCCGCCATGACGGTTTTACCGACATTGGTCGAGCCAGTAAAAATCATTTTGTCGAAGGCAAGGTGACTAAACGCATCTGAAATTGGGCCACCACCGTTGACGACTGCGACCAATTCTTGAGGAAATGCTTCTGCGAGAGCTTTTTCTAGCACATCACCGAATGCCGCAGAGGCACTCGAGATTTTGATCATGGCATGGTTGCCCGCAGCCAAAGCACAAATCAGTGGGCCTATAGAAAGAAGCAGTGGGTAGTTCCATGGCGTAATAATGCCGACGACACCAAGCGGTTGATATTGCACCCATGCTTTTGCAGGTTGGTGAATAATTCCGACATGGCGTTTGGATGGTTTCATCCAGTCTGTCAAATGCTTGCTATAATATTTGATGTGCTCAAGACATGTGAGTAACTCACCAATCTTGGTTTCACCGATAGAACGGTTACCATAGTCTTGATTAATTGCATCAGCAAATTGATCTTGATACTTAACTAAGATACGCTTAAGCCGAGCCAAACGGTCAATACGTTCCTTCGCTGTAGGCAATGGGTAACGTAAATACGCTTGTTTCTGCTGTTCCAACATATTGTTGAGATGCTGGTGATCAAAAGAATGTGGTGTCATTGAAGTTGTTTTTGTCTGACTATTCATGTCGCACGACCATATCCAAATTAGCGATTAATTAATTTTTAGAGCAAATACTCTAAATAGTCAAGTTACTTTATGTGTTAGTGTTCTAATGCTTTGAAATAAATGGTTGTTTTAGGATGTCTCACACCAAAACCTTAAAAACGAAAGAACGTATTTTGCAGCTGAGTTTGCAGTTGTTTAATGAGCGTAGCGAGCGTTCAGTGACAACCAATCATATTGCTGCTGAACTGGGAATGAGCCCAGGTAACTTGTATTACCATTTCCGAAATAAAAGTGAAATTATTAAGGAATTAATGGAGCAATATCAGCATGAAACGCTAGAAATGTTAGCGCTTCCTGATGATCGTCAGCTTGATGCCAATGATAAAATTCGCTATTTCCAAGTGTTAAGTAGCCAATTATGGGCTTATCGCTTTTTACATCGTGATGTTTATCACTTGGTCGAAAATAATGAAGATTTCCGCAAAATGTATCCACGTTTTGCCGGTCAAGTCATGCAACAAGGGCAGAAAATTTATCGTGCCTTTGTTGACGCAGGCTTAATGCAGATGACCGATTCTGAAATTGAGGCCTTAACCATTAACTTGTGGATCGTGCTGACCAACTGGACCAACTTCCTTTATATGTCTGGCCATATTACTGACTCAAACACTTTGGAAGAAAAGTGGGTGTGGCAAGCACTACGACAAATGGTGTTCTTAGAAGGCGCATATCTACGTGGTGAAAGCCGTGAAACCTATGAGCGACTGCTCGATACTTTAGGGCCGTCGGACTTATTTGCAAGTCTTTCAAACGCAAAGCATCAGGTTACTGAATAAGACTATTTAGTCTGGCTTTAAAAAGCGTTAGAATACTCGGCTCTTTTTTCAATTTAACTGATTAGTGATATAAACCAACATGAATATGTCGACCGCTAACACAGCACGCTTACTCATTACCTGTGAAGATAAACCAGGGATTGTGCAAGCTGTATCGAGCTTTTTGTATCATCAGGGAGCAAATATTACCGCACTTGATCAATACGCGACTGAAGCTCAAGGGGGGCGATACTTCATGCGTGTTGAGTTTGAATTGGACAATTTACAAAGCCGTAAAGAAAGTCTAACTCAAACATTTGCGAGCAATGTTGCTGAGCGTTACAACATGCACTGGCGTTTAGCTTTAGTCAGTGATGTGAAGAAAGTCGGTATCTTGGTGTCTAAAGTTGACCATGCATTGCTTGAACTGTTGTGGCGTCATGCACGTGGTGGTTTGCCATGTGAAATCACCAAAGTCGTGTCTAACCACGAGGCTTTACGTGAATCTGTAGAAAATTTCGGTATTCCGTTTGAAGTTGTTCCTGTAAACAAAGAAAACAAACGTGAAGCTTATGAGCAAATTGATCAATTGATGCAAGGCAATGATTTATTGGTTCTTGCTCGTTATATGCAAATTTTAGACGAAGAATTTGTTCAAAAATGGGAAATGAAAGTGATCAACATTCACCATTCATTCCTCCCAGCCTTTGTTGGTGCGAACCCATATAAACAAGCGCATGAAAAAGGTGTGAAGTTGATTGGTGCGACAGCACACTATGTGACTGCGGATCTTGACCAAGGGCCGATTATTGAGCAAGACGTAGAGCGTGTAAGCCACGACTTTACCGTTGAACAATTGCGTGAGTTAGGTCAGGACGTAGAGCGTAATGTACTCGCACGTGCAGTCAAATGGCATCTTGAAGATCGTATTATTGTCGATGGTAATAAAACTGTTGTATTTCAATAAAACGAGATGAATTTTTGAATAAAAGGGCATACTTTAGGTATGCCTTTTTTATATTATGATTAAAAAAAGTCATTAAAACTGACGAATTAATAGTTGCAAATGAAAACACTTCTCATTTATTATTGCCGTACTTTAATTGTGCTAACCGATGAGCATGATTGTATTTTTGACAAAATAAATGCAATCGCTTCTTCAAGGTAACTGAGTTTAATGAGTCAATCTCCCGCTCCAATGATGCAATCACCTAACCCGATGAAAAATAAAATCATTACTGCGCTTCTCGCTGTTGTGGTAGGGCATATGGGGGTATTGTGGGCGGTCAGCAATATGAAAGCACCAGAACTTAAACCGATCGAAAAAGATCCGATTAAAGTTCGTTTTGTGAAGATTGTTGAAGAGAAAAAACCTGAACCTCCAAAGCCAAAACCAGAACCGAAGAAAGAGCCACCAAAGCCAAAAGAAGTTAAAATTGTAGATAAGCCTTTACCACCTCCACCGAAGAAAGTGGAAAAAGTGGAACAGGTGAAAAAGAAAGATGCGCCGAAACCAACTGTTGAAGCGGTCAAAAACGTACCACCAACACCTGTTGTTTCAACTGTGGTTTCTGAAACGAAAGTCGTTCGTGTTGAACCAACACCTCCGGCACCTATTGCACCACCACCTGCGCCTCCAGCACCACCTGCGCCACCGACACCTAAAACTGTGAGCATTGGTAATGGTGTCAGTTGGATTAAGAAACCGAATGTTCAATTTGAAGATGGTGAATTAAAAGCGTCGTGTACAGTTGAAGTTGCGATTGCAGCAAGTGCTGAAGGTAAAGTCGAATCAGCAACGATTAAAAACTCGACTTGTGGCGCTGCTGTGAACCGTAAAGTGACTGCAGCAGTGAAGCGTGCGCGTTTATCCAAATATATTGATAATGGTGTCGCAACTCCGACGCGAGTTGATCAACCATTTAACTTTAAACTTAATTAAGATTCCGGCTAACCCATTAGGAGTTCGAATATGAACTTTTCAGTTTATTGGCAACATGCAGATGCAGTCAGCAAAACACTGTATTTCGTGTTACTTGCAATGTCGATTGCGACTTGGACGATCTTCGTTCTTCGTATTATGGGCACACGTCAGCTCAAACAAGTGGCGTATAACCACCTTGCAGATGCACTAAGCAAACTGAAAGCGAAATTTGCTCCTTTGGCTTTTGAACAACGTAAGGCTGTGGCTGAACAAGCATTACTACGTCAAATTTCGGTAGAAAAAGCTAATGCTGAAAAAGGCGTATCTGTATTGGGTACGATTGCTTCAATTGCACCGTTCGTAGGTTTGTTCGGTACAGTGTGGGGTATTTTCCATGCCCTTGTAGCAGTGGGTAAAAGCGGTCAAGCGGGTTTAGCGCAAGTAGCAACACCAGTTGGTGAAGCTTTGATCATGACCGGTCTTGGTTTGGCTGTGGCGATTCCTGCGGTATTGGCTTATAACATCTGTGTTCGTTTTAACCGTACACTGTCGAATGAATTGCAAGATCAAGCGCATGGTTTATTGATTGATACTATGTTGCAACAAGAATCTGCAGCGAAGAAAGAAGACGTGAAAACTGCACAGCAAAGTTTAGCTGGAGGTCAAGCTTAATGGCTTTTCAATTGGGTGAAGACAACGATGCTGGCATGAATGAGATGAACCTCATTCCGCTCATCGATATTATGTTGGTATTGATGATCATCTTCTTGGTGACTGCGACTGTTGCCAACCCATCAATTCCATTAACCTTGCCACAAACGACTGCAGAAGTGATTGATCTGCCGCCTGAAAGCGTAACCATCAGTATTAACTCAGCGGGTGATATCGCTTGGAATGGTGATATTGTCACGCTCGAAGATTTAGAAAGTCGTCTTAATACAGCTGGTCAGCAAGAACGTAAGCCTGCATTGGTATTAAAAGCCGATAAAGAATCACGTTATGACACAGTTGCGCAAGTGATGTCGCGTGCGAGTGGAGCCGGACTCAGCGATATCGCCTTTGCCAGTGATAACTAAGCATTGAGCAAAGATAACTAAAAAAAGCGACTGAAATGTCGCTTTTTTTATGTCTCTATTTTGAAAATAGATGCCGTTTAATTAGATCACTCAGATTTGAGTAGGTCTTGAAATTTGCTACGTAATTTCATGAGTTTAGGTGGTATTGAAAAATTACAATAACCTTGGTTTGGGTTACGTGCAAAGAAGTTCTGATGATATTCTTCGGCAGGGTAGAAGGTCGGCATTGGACTCAGTTCAGTCACAATATTGATGCCTTCAGCTTTTAATTCTTCAATACGTTGTTGAGCAAGCTGCTTTTGTGATTCATCCTGATAGAAAATCACTGAGCGATACTGGATACCGACATCGTTGCCTTGACGGTTCAGCGTGGTTGGATCGTGAGTTGCGAAAAATACATCTAGCAATTGGCTAAAACTGATTTGGCTGTCATCAAAATTGATCTGAATGACTTCTGCATGTTGGGTGTTTCCCTCACAGATTTGCTCATAGCTTGGATGCTGAGTAACTCCCCCTGCATAACCACTGACGACTGTTTGCACGCCCTTTAGTTGTAGAAAAACTGCTTCTACACACCAAAAGCACCCACCACCAAATACCGCTTGTTGCATAGTGAAATCCTATCTTGTTCCCTGATGTTTAATATGGGGTTATAGCTAAAAACTGCAATGTACGTCTGTATACTAATCACAAGTTTATGTGCATTAAATGTCTCTGGCATGACTGAACAGTGAATAAAAAAGTCTGCCGAAGCAGACTTTTAAAATGATTTAACGCGGTTGAACGGCGCTTTCATATTGAATTAATAAATTGCCATGACGGTCTAGTAATTTCAAAGTTTTTCCAAAAACTTGATAATGCGTTACCTTTTCGAGTGCTGCATGGTACTGTCGGTCTAGCCCATTGTTATTGAGACAAGCCATCTGTGTCGCTGCAATCGGGCCAAACGTTATGGTGTCTTTGCCAGCATTATAGCCGCCCATTATACGATTACAGCCATCTGCACCTGAGACACGTTTTGAAGCCGCATCGAATTGAATGCTTGGAATATTATGCGCATTGGGTGATGTTTTAATTGGGGTGTTGCCAATCTGAGTGGCAATCCAAGTACGGTTTTGTAATAGGTTTAAATTTTCAGTTATGGTGTTGTCTTGTGCAGGCATTGTTTCACAGCCTGTCACCACTAAAGTTGAAACCAAAGTTGCAGCAACAAATATTTGTTTTAGCATCGGAATTTCCCCGTGGAAGCATTTCAACTATCTAAGCAAATATCGCACAGATAAGCTAGCCATATTTGTATCAATATTTAAGAATTACAATTGATTGGCGCTTGGATTAGACTGTGAATGCGGCAAACCTTGTCGGATTAACTTCGAATATTGTTCACTGCTCAGTTGTTTAATTTGAGAGACGCGGGGGTTAACATGGGCTTTTTGATACCATGTTTTCATATCCCAATTTTGGTCTATGGCATGAAGGTCATGCAAATAATTCGGCAAATAACCCGATGCGAATAAGCGGTAATCGGTTGGAAGCTGATGTTTGGAAACCGCTTGAATCATGTCAAACACCAGTGTTGTACAATTACTGGTGAGCGTGTTGTACCATTTAGGTTGAGTCTGCAGTTCATCAGCTTTATGGAGATATTCTACAAACAGCGCCTGCATTTCAGATTTTGGCATGTTTACGGGGAAGAAATAAACCTGTTCTCCGCGTGTATTGCTGCGGGTATAGATAATATCTTTTTCATCTGATGCAATGAGGCTCAGTTCATATTTACGGAAAAAACCACCAATCGCAGAGAATTCTTCGTTTTTCTCTTTGCGAATTTCAATCGAAAATGTCAGCGGTGGTCGGTCAGCAAAATCAAAACTGACCAGAGTATGGGCAATTTTCGGCCCCATCCAATACGAGGTAATGATGTTGACGCCATTGATTTGACTCAGGTCATATTGGCGGGTTTCCCAACGCGGGGTATAGCTGCCATCGGCATGCCAGTCGAAATTACGCACATTGTGCAAGGTGACAAGATTGCCTTGGTTTTCATAATGTAGAATTTCTGCTACTTCAGGATTCCATTCACGATCTTGGCGTGCCTCCATGCCAAAATACCAAAATAGACCGCAAATAAAGCCCATAATATAAATTAAGACATCTTTACGACGGCTAAAAAAGTGTTGGGTAATATAGATGCCTAAAATGCTCAGGGCAAAAGCAATCCAGATTCCAATGATAATGCGGCTGCCTAACCAGCCTGCCGGTTGCTGTATCCACAAGGCGGCACAGAGCCAAATCGAAGAACAGAGGACAAACACACTAAATAGAGCATGAAGAATACTTCGCCCTATTTTTTTGAACATTGCTTGTTGGTCACTCTGTTGCATATTTTTCTTTTAGCTTAAGATTTTTCTTTATTTTCGGTAAGTTGCGAACTCAAAAGCAATCCCAGTTTTGTCGTCGATATGTTGTTCTGACGCCACTTTTTGAAAGTCCGCAGGAATTTCAGGATAATGCGCATCACCTTGAACATCCAGTTCAACATGCGTGAGTTCTAAACGGTCTGCGATGCCGATGGTTTGCTTAAAAATTTCACCACCACCAATAATAAAAAGACTCGTTGGTTTTTCGGAACTTGCGACATCAGCAACTGCTTGCGTTAACGCCTCATCGATACTATATGCGACTTTAGTACCTTCAAATGACCAAGTGTTATCTCGTGTAATCACCCAATTGACACGCTTCGGTAGGGTACGTCCCATAGACTCTAAGGTTTTGCGTCCCATGACCACCACACCGCCTTGGGTGATGGCTTTAAAGTGCTGTAAATCGGCAGAAATATGCCACGGCAAATCATTACCTTTACCAATGCAGCGCCGCTGATCCATAGCGACAACGTGCACGATTTCTAAATTTTGAAATGCCATAGTTTGAACTCAAATAGCCGAATTATTTGTCGTCTATTAGAATGCAAAATCCCGCTTGAGGTAAAGCGGGATTTTGCTTTTCACTTGGGATTTCTGAAATTAAACCGCAACAGGGGCTTTAATCGCAGGATGTGATTCATAACCTACGATTTCAATATCTTCAAATTTAAAATCGAAAAGATCGGTAATTTCAGGATTGAGTTTTAATTGGCACAGACCCATTGGTTCACGTGTCAATTGCAACTGCGCTTGTTCGAAATGGTTGGCATATAAATGTGTATCCCCACCGGTCCAAACGAAGTCGCCTACACCTAGACCACAAACTTGCGCAATCATGTGTGTTAACAGGGCATAGCTGGCAATGTTAAACGGCACACCCAAAAAAACGTCAGCACTGCGTTGATATAATTGGCAAGATAATTTTCCGTTTTGAACAAAAAATTGAAACAAGGTATGGCATGGTGGCAATGCAACATTACCGGCCTCATTTGGATTCCAACCCGACACGATTAGACGACGTGAGTTAGGATTGGTTTTGATTTCATTGACCAACCATTTAATTTGGTCAAAACCATCTTGTTCATATAGGCCATCGGCTTTTTTGGTTGCACCGAAATTACGCCATTGATGACCGTAAACAGGACCTAATTCGCCGGCAGGACGACCGAAGCGTGCAGTTTGTTCTGCTGTAGACCATTCATCCCAAATCGAGACTTTGTTGTCTTGCAAATATTGAACATTGGTATCGCCTTTAAGGAACCACAACAGTTCAATCACGATAGAGCGGAAATGAACTTTCTTGGTGGTGAGTAAAGGGAAACCTTGAGAAAGATCGAAGCGCATTTGATGACCAAATACAGAACGTGTTCCCGTACCCGTACGGTCGCCCTTGTCGCCGCCGTTGTCGAGAATGTGTTGTAAAAGGTCTAAATACTGGCGCATGTCTCTCTCATAATTTGCTAAATTTCTTGTGGCACATATTAGCTTGTTTTGCGTGTGGAAGGAACTGTGATGGGCGCTTGAATATAGTCAGGTTTAAAAAATCCAAAACATACGGTGTTTATTGGGTGATGACCAAATTTTGCAGGCAACAAGCGCTGAGTTGTCTGGGCTGAAGACGCCTATTTATAACAATTACATCAAGTGTTAACGAGACAATATGTCTGTTAAATCAAGAATGAAATTAGAAAACTTAAGCTCTATTGTTTATATATTGAGCGATGTTACATTCGCAGCGTTGAAAAAAATACAGATAAGTTTGATTAAAAAAATACACGTGATTTTTCTCATTTTAAAGAGGTGGTTTTGGGCTGCTATTTTTGATTAAGAGTTTGATATCAAAAATAAATCCAATTGAATTAAAAATAGACGATCGTATTTAAATGTGAAGATTTGTTTAAGAAATCTTACATTTTTTACATGAAAAAACATAATTTACGCGGTACTATCACCCTCGTTAAAATTTTTGAATGCCTAAATACAGGCGGGAGTGTGGGTTAAAGAATGGCTTATGATCACAATGTAAACTTGAGTGAAGTGCATGCTCCAGTTCAGGCAAATATCATAATTCGTTCTCAGGCGAGTAAAAATACGGGCAAGTCCAATACCACTCAAAAAGCAGCGACTAAAAATGTGGTATCCCGCAATGGTCAGCGTATCGATATCGATCGTTTGACTGGATTTTTACAAGGCATTACCCGCCAAAGAAGTACTCAGAAATGTGCCCGCAGTGTTCGTTTAGCACTTGAGTCCGCAGGGGCACGTTTTAACGGTCACCCCGTTGCCGCAGCAGATTGGGGCAGCACATTACAAAAAATTGGTTATCAAAAAATTAATTTAGCGTTTGATCGACCAAAGAAAGGCGATATTTATATTATCGACCGCAATCAAAGTAGCCGTTATGGTCATATCGCAGCATATTCAGGTAAGGATTGGGTGTCTGATTATCGTCAAGCGGGTTATGCGGTCTATCGAACTCCAAATGTGAAATACAGCTATTACCGCTTAGCGGATTAACAGCCCATGGCTGCAAAAAGGTTAGTCTTCAAACCTTTTTGCACGCTGACTGTAGATCGAGACGATAAATAATCCAATTGCCGCAAAGCCCATACATTGCAGCGCTAAAATCCAGCGTTGCTCATTGGGTAGAAAATAAATTAAGCACACTAAACATAAAATTGGCAAACTAGCCAAACCCCATTTTAATGACGGAGACAGTGTTTTTAGTTTGTCTTGTCTGAGCTTATAAAGCAGATCAATCATCAAACCAATGGCTAAACTTATGCCCGCAAAGCGGGGATCAAGTTGTTTTTGTTCAGCGCATAGAAAAATAAGCACACAGGTACTGATACAAATGAAGAGCTTGATTTGTCGGTTACAGCGCTCAGAGTACCAAAACGTCAGCATTTAAACTTTACCTTGGGGTGAAGTTTTCTCGTTTTTATTCAGTAGAGAAATCGGGGAGAGCAGGCAGATCGCCAAAGCCATAAAGCCAATGCCTTGAGCACCCGGAATCAAAATTTCACCCTTATTCATGTTGATAAAAACCAATGCTAACAGCAGTGCAATCGGTATCCAGGTCAATAAACGATAGAGCAAACCTGTTGGGTTTTTTGCTGCAAAATGAATCTTGCAATAACGACAAATCAGGAAAATGACGCCTGTACCCATGAACATTAGAATGGCTTGAAGTGTTAGGGGTTCCATCCAATACAGAACACTGGTCAGTACGACCATCGCAATAAAAAACAAGATTTTTTTAAGTACAGAAACGCTGGGGTTAAACCAAAATTCAAGCATGGATCGATAGTTTAAAAATAAGCTGAATAAACTTTAGCACAGATCAGTTGTCTAATTCAGTCACTTCATGTGCAGTAAATGCGTATGAAGGAGTAAATTTCAGCGCATAAAAAAGCGAGGCTTAAACCTCGCTTGCTTAAAGACATTTAGAAAATATTAATGACTTTTTTGTGGACCCCAGTCATAGATTTTTTTCTGGTAGGCATACCACATCATCCATAGGCCAATCAGAATCATCGGAACCGTCAGGAACTGACCTTTACTCATCCATCCAATGAACAGTTGACCATTGTCCGGCTCACGGAAGAATTCAACGGTGAAGCGTGCGATACCATATCCGATAAGGAACAAGGCTGAAACGGCATAACGTGGACGAGGTTTTGAACTAAACCACCACAGCACGATAAACAGAATTAAACCTTCACAGAGTGCTTGATAAAGCTGCGACGGATGGCGCACCAACTGAAGTGGATCGGTTGGGAAGATCATACCGAAAGCAAAATTTGGGTCAGTCACTGCACGACCATATAGTTCGCCACCAATAAAGTTGCCAATACGACCAAACATTAAGCCTGTCGGAACGCAGGGTGCAATAAAGTCGAGGGTCTGGAACCAAGTCATTTTATATTTCTTGCACCACAGTAACATGGCAATCATGACACCAAGGAAACCGCCATGGAAGCTCATGCCGCCTGTCCAAACTTGGAATAGCCACAATGGGTTGGCAAGGAATTGATCGAAACCATAAAAGAAGACATAGCCAAAGCGTCCACCAATCACGACACCTAATGCACCGTAGAAAATCAGGTCAGAGACCATTTCTGCGTTCCAGCCGTCACGTTGTTTTGCGCGGTAGCTTGCCAAGCCCCATGCAAATAAAAAGGCCAATAAATACATCAGACCATACCAGTGAACTTGTAGTGGCCCCAGTGATATCGCCACAGGGTCGATATTTGGATATGTCAGCATTGCTGTTCCTTGTCATTATGTTTTGCACAGATTTTAGCTGAATGTGCTGAAAAATGTTGTACATTCAATGTGTAAAGATATTGAGAGTTGAATATGTGCATTGTGGCTTTTGCTTGGCAGGTCTTGGATGACATGCCACTCTGCCTGATTTCGAATCGTGATGAGTTTTATCATCGACCGACGGCAGGCCTAAAGCAATGGGTAGATAGTCCGATTATTGCAGGGCAGGACTTACAGTTTGGTGGAACATGGATGGGGATAACCGCTCAAGGGCGTTGGGCGATTGTGACCAATTTTCGTGATGGTCGTGATCAGACCACATATCCCACTTCACGTGGCGCTTTGATTCAGCAATTTTTAGAATCTGAGCAAACGCCCATTCGGTTTGCGCAAGCACTGGAACAAATCCAATGTAATTATGCTGGCTTTAATTTATTCGTTGGCGATGCCACTCAAGCCGTTTATATGAGTAATCGCGGTGAAGCACCACAAGTCTTAGCCAAAGGGGGGTATGTCACATCCAATGGTTTAATGACTGAACATTGGGAAAAGACCCGACATTTACGCAAACGTTTCACTCAAGAATTTTTGCCGATGCTACAAAGCCAGCAACCACAGGCGGATATAGACGCTGCTGCGTGGGATATTTTGGAAGATGAACGTAAAATCATTCCATCATTGTTACCCAATACTGGGATTCAGGCGGAAATGGAACATTTGCTGTCTTCAACCTTTATTCAAAGTCCGGTGTATGGCACCCGCTGTTCAAATTTATTGTGTATGCGGGATTCACAGTGGCATTGGCAGGAAAAACAGCAGCAGGGTGAGCAACAAGGACAGATCACCCAGATACAAGTGCATTTAAAGGTATAAAAAAAGCCGACGATTCGTCGGCTTATTTTTTAAAGGTGTTTTATGCGGTTTTTTGTGTTGGCTGAGCTTGTTCTACCGCTTCGCCAGCAATCACTCGACCATCTTTACGGGTGATGACAACGGTCGCTGAGCGAGGACGTGAGGTCGCTGCAGCATTGGTTTGTGATGCCGGCCAGTGGCTGGTCGGTTCAGCATAGGATGCTGAATCTTCACCGGGATGTTGCACATTGATAAAAATCGCTTTGTAGTCAGGTGTCATTGTTACACCTGTGATTTCACACTCTTTTGGTCCAGTCAGGAAGCGACGTAAGTTTTCATCATTCAGCTTTGCCCCCACAATGGTTTCTTGACCCGATGAGGTCGTAGCTTTTGTGCCATCACCGACTTGACCTGGAAGTGCAGCAAGCATCATACAGTTGGTGGTATCGGTATAAGCACCGTCATCGGTTTGAATCCATAACACACCACGTGGGTCGAACCACATCCCATCAGGTGATGACAAGTCATTATTGTCATTTAGACCAGATAAGTTAATGTTGCTCGCCATTTTTGCTTCAGCACCAAACAGGTAAATATCCCAAGTAAAGCTGAGTGCTGTGGTTGTATCACCATCTTCACGGAAACGGATAATATGACCGTTGACGTTGCCTTTACCACCTTCAGGGTCGGTGTAGTTACGAGGGTTGGCAGCATCTAGTGCATGCGTCGTACCACGGTTCGAGTTATTGGTGAGAGTCACATAGACTTCACCATTGTCTGGATGCACAGCGACCCATTCAGGGCGGTCCATTTTGGTAGCACCGACAGCATCTGCGGCAAGACGTGCGAAGGTCAGAATATCTGCTTGTGAGCTAAACGGATACACGCTGTTGCTTTGGTTTAAACCATTGACGTTATAGCTCAATTCAATCCATTGACCTTTGCCATCATTGTTAAATTTGGCAACGTATAACTTACCGTTGTTCATGTATTTGTCGCCCGCGGCATAGCCACCGTTGACATCTTTTTTATTCCATTTTTGGTCTGATACAAATTTATAGATGTATTCACCGCGCGAGTCATCGCCCATGTAAAACGCAAGGTTGTCATCTTCACGTAAGCGACTTGCACGGCAGTCTTCATGTGCAAAGCGACCCAGTGCTGTACGTTTTACGGGGTTTTCACGACGGTCAAATGGGTCGATTTCGACAATCCAACCAAAGGTGTTTGGACCATTACGATAATCTTCTGCTGCCTGAGTACCGGTAACATTCGCTGACCAACGGTCATATAAATCTTGTGACTCATTACTTCCAATCGCCGTTTCCCAACCATAGCGTGAGTTTGCACCCGCTTTTAGGCCATAACGGTTGAGTGCCACAATTTCAGCAGGACTACGTTTGGCATCATCGTCTTTTGCACGAGCGAAGTAACCAATGAAGTTTTCTTCTGTTGTCAGGTAAGTGCCCCAAGGGGTATAGCCATTACCGCAGTTGTTGTGTGTACCACGGGTTTGCTGGCTATTGGTTGAAAATTTCGTGCAAACTAAGCTTGAGCCTGCTACAGGGCCTTTAAAGTCCATTACGGTCGATGCGGTAATACGACGGTTAAATGGAGAATTTTGTACCAGTTTAACGGCTTGAGTCTTGCTGTCTTTTTCAATTTGAATCACAGAAACACCGTGTGCATTGACTTCACGGATGACTTCATCTTCAGGGCGACGACCATCCACTTTGGTTGGGCCTTGTGGGTGCAAGAAGGTCGGGTTGATGTATTCATGGTTCATCACCAACAAACCTTGGTCAGACTGCTTGGCATCATAACGTCCAGAGGTGGTATTTAAACCAAAGAAGCTCATACCGTCATGGCAGTCACCAGAGCGGAATTGGAAGCTCGGGCCAGAAGGAACATTGTTATCATCCCATGCTGGGTATGCAGGGTTAATCGAGTCACCCATCGCATATAGTACATGCGCTTGATAGCCTTCAGGAACAGTCACAATATCGTCTAAATTCTTTTTCACTGGTGTGAAATTGAACTTGGTCGGTTTTTGATTTGGATCAGTGACAGGTGGTTTGGTATTGCTATTTGAACCTGAGTCATTGTCATCATTACACCCTGTTAATGAAGATGCCAATGCAAGTGCGACTGCACCACTCGCAGTCTTGGTAATCAAGCTACGACGGCTGATGCGTTGTTCTAAAATGTCACGAAAATGAAGGTTATCCGAAGTGTTGTTATCAAGTTCTTGATCTTCGTTATATGGCATGTTTGTCATGAATTTAAATCCTGGCAAAGGTGTGCTGGGTAAAAGTTGATCACATAAAACTATCGATAAAATATGACAATGCTTTGAAGCTAATGTTGCAAACTGATGAAATAGGCATTTGGATTTCGCTGCATGTAAATTGCAAAACATTAAATGGACGCATAAAAAAAGAGGCTATCTCAGCCTCTTAGGTGTAAAACTCACCAAAATTGTCGAAACATCAGTTTGTTTAAGTTGTAGTTGCACGTCGTTTTTCAATCAGCTTGCCAAAGAACAAACCCAGCTCAAAGAGCATCCACATGGGAATGGCCAGCATGATCATCGAAAGCGCATCGGGTGGCGTGGCAAACATGGCGACAAAAAAACAGCCGACGATAATAAAACGACGCTTCTCCACCAAGGTTTGAGTAGATACCACCCCGATTAAAATCAAAATTAGCGTGATGATGGGAATTTCAAAGGTCAGCCCAAACACCAAAAAAAGCTTTAAGCAGAAACTTAAATAACTATTGATGTCCGTCATTGGGGCGACCGTTTCAGGGGAAACACTCATAAAAAAATGCAGGATGGATGGCAGGGCAACCCAATAGGCAAAGGCAATACCGGCATAGAAGAGGACGATACTGCCGAATAATAAGGGCATCGCCAAATGCCGCTCTTTTTCATACAGTGCAGGTTTGATGAAGGTCCAAAGTTGATAAATCACGAAAGGCATCGCGAGCATAAGCGCGACAAAGAAATTCAACTTGAACGGCGCCATAAAGGTGGCGGTCACATCCGTTGCGATCATGGATGAGTTCATCGGCAACTGCGCACGCAGTGGCTCTGACATCAATTGATAGCTTTGATTGGCAAAGGGTAGTAAACAAAAGAACAGAATCAAAATAAGTCCTGTAATTTTGATCAAATGCCGACGCAAAATCACCAAATGTTTGGTGATCGGCATTTCTTCCAAATCAGGCACAGTGTTCTGTGAATTATTCAGTGAAAGATCTGTCATACGGCCACCTGATATTCTGCTAATACATCGGTCGAACTTAATATAGGAGCTTGATCTGTTTTAATTTCGTGCTTTATTTTCATTTGGGGTGTAACCACGGCAAATATCGTGCTCTGACCACGTTCGATGTACTGATAACGTGGGGATAAATTTTTATTGTCAGGTAGGACTGCTTCTTGTTGTTTTTGCGCAGTCTGTTCTATGGGATGTTGCGTTTGTTGCAATTCATTCATCTGCGCCTGCATACGCGCTTCGAGCTGTTGAATACGTTGCATTTCTTTTTGCATTTCTTCACGAAGTTCGGACATGCGAAGCTCACGATCAATATCTGTTTGCACGTTACTGATCAGTCGTTTAACTTTCCCGTACCATTTGCCTGCAAAGCGGATACCTTCAGGCAGTTTTTCCGGGCCGAGTACGATCAGCGCAATAATGCTGAACACCAGTAATTCGCTAATACCAATATTAAGCATTATGACAACTCCTTAGCTTTGAACTGAGGAATTGGTTTTATTTTGAGCTTCATGCTCTAGCGTGCGAGGCTCATTAAGCTGTGTGTTTGCTGTGTCTTCATCACGCATCGACTTTTTGAAATCTTTGACCGCGCCGCCGACATCTTTGCCCAAGTTTTTTAGTTTTGATGTACCAAAGAGTAAAATCACCACAATTGCAAAAATCAGTACATGCCAAATCGATAGTCCAGCCATCTTGTTATCCTCTTGTTGGTCTGCACAACATTTCAGCAGTTGTAGATGACAGTGAAGTGACCAAGATGTTGCAGTTTAAAGACAGCCGCGAAGCTTATGTTCAGTGTTACTATGCATAGATTGAGCAGTGAGGGTGGTGTAGTGGCGTTTCTTCTTCCGATATTGGGTTTTTTAAGTGGCCTCGGATTGGCATCATTATCAGGAACATCATCGCTCAAATCGATTTTCTCTAGCTTACTTGCACGCTGTTTTATTCCAGCCGTGATCATCTACAACATGGTGTTCTATCAAGCAGGCAGTTTAGCACTCATGCTCTTTAGCTTTAGTGTTGCCGTGCTGATGTTTTATTTATTTCGCTGGCTGTTAAAAGATAGTTTACGTGCCTTGTGTGTCAGTTATTTGAACTTGGCTTGGCTGGGTTTTCCTTTTGCATTAGCACTGTTTGGCCCTGAAATTAGTGCAGCGATGGTGGCTCTGTATGTCGGTGGCTCTATCTTTGGCAATATGTGGGCCGTGACAGCCGTCAGTTCAGCCCAACTCCCATGGTCGAGCGTGATTCAAAAAGTGGCGATGTCACCGCCTGTATTTGCCTTGATGATTGCAGGTGTCTGTCGAATAGTTGGATTACAGCATATAGAAGAACATCAGCTCTTAGATTGGCTGTATCAGGCTGCAAAAATTGGAATGAGTTTCACAGGGATGTGCGTCTTAGGCATGTGGCTGCGCCAAACTAAGGTACAGTGGCGTGATCTGATGAACAGTAGTCGTATTTATGCGATGAAACTCACCGTTGGCGCGGTGATCTGTAGTTTGAGTTATGCCTTTCTTCCGATTCCCCAGATCGAGAAATATATTGGGGTGATGTTCATGCTGTTCTGCTTACCCCCTGCAGCCAATATTGTGGCTTTAGAAACGCATTATCAAGGAACAGGCACTTCGGCACGTTATATTGCTTCAGGCACGATTATGAGCTGCATCGTCGTCAGTTTTTATGGGTTAATTTTGCATCTTTTTTCGCTTTAAAATGAAAAGTGAATTATAGATGCCCGCAAAGGGCGACTACTTGAGCTGTTTTCGAATCTGCCAATCACGCACGAGGGCGTATATCATTGCGATACCTATCAGGCCTGGAAATCCAACCTGACCTTGCGACAGATTAAGCATGATCGACAGCACGATCAATACTGCAAAAATAACGTAAGTGGTACGAAAGCCTGAGGTGAGCGGGTAGGTTAGTTGCGCATGGCAATGAGGGCAGCTTATTTTTTGAAAACCAAGAAATGAGCGTGTTGGGATTTCAGTTGAAGTGTGATGGCAAGCGTTGCATATGATCTGTATCGGTTGAAGTGCCATAATTATTCTATTTTTATTCAGGGATTGGAGTTAATCTTTGGCATTAAGATTAACTCCAATTCAAATTATTTCAAACTTGCTTTAAATAATTTCATCGCCTGACCACGATGGCTGATTTTATTTTTTTCTTCTTTTGATAATTCAGCACTAGAAACGTTTAGTTCAGGCAGCCAAAACAGTGGGTCATAGCCAAAGCCATTTTCACCGCGTGCTGCTTCCATCACTTCACCGCGCCAAATCCCTTGGAAAATTTGTGGGAGTGGGTCTTCTGCATGTTGGACCAAAGCCAAGACACATACAAACATCCCTTCGATGGCTTCACCCTCTTTACGGAGTGGTTTGAGGTCAGCAAGCAACTTGGCATTGTTAGCGGCATCATTGCCATGTTCACCTGCATAGCGCGCAGAGTAAATCCCCGGTGCGCCACCAAGCACAGGTACGCAAATGCCAGAATCATCTGCAATGGCTGGCTTGCCTGAAATTTTCGACGCATGACGCGCTTTGATAATGGCATTTTCAACAAAGCTTAGACCGTCTTCGATGGCATCTTCAATGTTCAACTGACCTTGTGGAATCACTTCAACAGGCAAATTCAGTTCCGCAAACATTTTTTCAAATTCTGCAATTTTGCCTTTGTTATTACTTGCAAGCACCAAAGTGCCTTGAGATAACCAATCAGTTGAAGCCATGTGAATATTCACCATAAAACAAGATTTGAGGCTATTTTAACAAGATGCTGTGGTTGACAGGCAATAAAAAAGCACCCGAAGGTGCTTTTTAAGATTCAAAAACTTATTGTGCTTGAATCCATTTGTCTGCACGGTCACGTGCTTGACGAATTTGGTCTTGGCTTAAGTTGGCTGCCAATGCCGTTTTCTTACCTTCAGACAAGCTAATCACTTTGTTGTCGAGCATGCCATCACGGGTAGAAAGCTCATACCATTGGTATGCACCCATGTAGTTTTTCTTTTGCTCTTCCATCATGGCTAAGTTAAAGCTTGCGCGGTTATCACCACGGCTGGCTGCTTTTTCGAAATATTGACGAGCAAGCGCTTCATCTTTTTTAGTCCCAATGCCATCTGCAAGCATACGACCTACATTAAGCTGTGCTGCAGATAAACCTTGATCAGCAGCAGCCTTATACCATGCAAAAGCTTGACGTTCATCTTTGGCAACGTCTTTACCTTGTTGATATTTAGTGCCTAAGTAAAACTGAGCACCGGGCTGACCTGCTTTAGCAGCTTTACTTAAGCTGTGAATATCCATAATTGAATATTGAGCAGCTTGGCTAGAAACTGAAGATGATGGAGCAACATAATCCGCATGGGCTTGTATGCTAAAAAGTCCAATCAGTAGCGTCGTGCTTAATAATAATTTTTTCATAGAGCGCTCACTCGATAAATTGCGACTTCACCAAATAGATTTGGGAGACGTTTACTCAGTAAACTGTCTTGTTGATCCCCATTCACGGCAAGTCGGTTAATAATCCGGATGTTATTTTCAGCACACAGCGCTTCAAAATCACGGAAAGTACATAAATGAATATTGGGCGTGTTATACCACATATAGGGTAACGCGTCTGAAACGGGCATCATTCCTTTTAATGCAAGGAAAGAACGAGTCTTCCAATGTGCAAAGTTTGGAAAGGTAATAATAGCCTGTTTCCCCACACGCACCATGTCTCTTAAGAGAACGTCTGGTGCATCTACAGCTTGCAAGGCTTGTGCCATAACCACATAGTCAAAAGACTGGTCGGCAAAGCGACTTAAACCTAAGTTCAAGTCCTGTTGGATGATATTTAACCCGCGACTGACTGCAATTGCAATCTTTTCTTGATCAATTTCTAAGCCATATGCACGAATATTGTGCTTTTTGCTCATATGTGCAAGCAGTTCACCGTCACCACACCCTAAATCGAGTACGCTTGAATCTGGTTTAATCCAACGTTCAGCCAGTTGATGATCAATACGCATTAGTTGGTCTCCTTCGGTGTTTCTTGCAGGTGTTTTACACCGCCTAGGAATGCACGTAAGCTTTTCACATATAAAGGAATCGGGAACAAGAAAGAGTCATGGCCTTGTTCAGCATCAATATCCACATAGCTCACAGGCTTATGATTGCTAATTAATGCATCTACAATTTCTTGCGAACGAGCAGGGGCAAAACGCCAGTCCGTTGTAAACGAAACAACTAAAAATTGACACTTGGTTTTAGACATCGCGGCTTTTAATGATTGCTCATATTCACGTGATGGATCGAAATAATCTAAAGCCTTGGTCATGATCAAATAGGTATTGGCATCAAAGTTACGGCTAAATTGCTCACCTTGATAACGCAAATAACTTTCGACTTGGAATTCGACGTCAAAGCCATACATAAATTTACCTGACTTTAAGTCACGGCCAAATTTTTGTTTCATGGCTTCTTCAGAGAGGTAAGTGATATGACCGACCATACGGGCCAAGATCAAACCTCGCTTAGGATAACTGTCATTTTCTAAATAGCGACCATCATGGAAATCAGGGTCAGACAAAATCGACTGACGCGCCACTTCGTTAAAGGCAATGTTTTGCGCAGACAGTTTTGGGGTACTGGCAATAATCACGCACTTTTGTAAACGATCTGGATAGTCCACAGACCATTGTAGAGCTTGCATACCGCCTAAAGAGCCGCCAATCACCGCATACCACTGCTGAATCTCTAAACGGTCAGACAACATGGCTTGGGTTTTGACCCAGTCACGTACAGTGACTAATGGGAAATCAGGACCATAAGGGCGATTGTCATTTTCAGGATTTGGAGAGGTCGGTCCAGTAGAACCGCTACAGCCGCCAATATTATTTAGTGCTACGACAAAGAATTTTGATGTATCAATGGCTTTGCCTGGTCCAATACATGCGTCCCACCAACCCGGCTTACGGTCATCTTCATGATGATAACCTGCAGCATGGTGATGGCCTGACAGTGCATGACAAATCAAAATTGCATTAGATTTGTCTGCATTCAGTTCGCCATAAGTTTCAACCATGAGCTCAAAACGTGGGAGTATGCGATCGCATTCGAGCTCTAACGGCTCTTCAAAAATAAACTTTTGTGGGGTAACTAAGCCCACTGAGTCAGCTGGAAAAGACACAGGAATAATTCGCCTTAAATCTTTAGTATGAATAATAAAAGGATACCACTTGAGGGTATCCTTCTAAAGTCATTTTATTGCTATTTGATATTTATAGCATTGAATTAGACTGCAGCAGCAATCACTTGTTCAGTACTCAAAACACCTTGTTCAATTAAACGGTTAGTGCTGGCAATAATCGCTTCAATGGATGCAGTCACGATGTTGTCATGTACACCTGCGCCGAATGCAGACTTGCCTGTGCCTTTCACTTGAAGCTCAATTAAAGCCAAGGCTTTAGCATGTGCGCCTGAACTGATGCTACGTTCTTCATAGTTCAAGACATCAATCGGTAACTGTAAGGCATTTAAGATAGCAGAGATTGGGCCGTTGCCTTCACCACGTAATTGCTGGATCTCACCGTTCACTTCGATATCGAGTTCAATGACTTGCTTGCCATTTTCATCATGTAAGCGGTAGTTTTTCGCCGCATAATGTGTATCTTTGGCAGCAACATAGGTGTCTTTAAATAATGACCAGATCGCTTGTGCAGAAATCTCGGTGCCGTCTTCATCTGTTTTTTGCTGTACGATTTGCGAGAACTCAATTTGAATACGACGAGGCAACACCACGTTGTAATTTGATTCTAACAAGTACGCAATACCGCCTTTACCAGACTGTGAGTTGACGCGAATCACGGCATCATAGTCGCGGCCCAAGTCTTTCGGGTCGATTGGCAAATAAGGCATATCCCACATTTCTTCGTTCTTTTGGAACTCGAAACCTTTTTTAATGGCATCTTGGTGTGAACCAGAGAACGCGGTAAAGACCAAATCACCAGCATACGGATGACGAGGGTGTACCGGCAAGCCTGTGCATTCTTCAATGATTGAAATGATTTCGTTAATGTTTGAGAAATCTAAGTTTGGCGCAACACCTTGGGTATACATGTTCAATGCAATCGCTGCAACGTCCACGTTACCTGTACGTTCACCGTTACCAAACACACAACCTTCGACGCGGTCAGCACCAGCCATAATGGCCAACTCAGAAGCGGCAATACCACAGCCACGGTCGTTATGACAGTGCACAGAAATAATCACACCGTCACGGCGTTGAATGTTACGGTGCATCCATTCCACTTGGTCTGCATAGACGTTCGGACCTGAAACTTCAACCGTTGCAGGCAAGTTTAAAATCACTTTGTTCTCTGGAGATGCTTCCCAAATTTCAGTGACCGCATCACAGACATCTTTAGCAACTTCTAATTCTGTTGCAGTAAAACACTCTGGACTGTATTGGAATACAAATTCAGTTTCAGGCTGTTTTGCAGCGTATTCTTTGACTTTCGTTGCGGCGTTAATTGCTAATTGTTTTGCACCAGCAACATCAACATTCAACACTTTATTGCGGAAAGTTGGAGAGTTTGAGTTGTAGATATGCACGATGGCACGTTTTGCACCTTGTAAAGATTCAAATGTACGTTGAATCAAATGATCACGTGCTTGAACCAAAACTTCGATGTACACATCATCAGGAATATGACCGCCTTCGATCAACAAACGCGTGAAATCAAAGTCGATTTGTGATGCAGAAGGGAAGCCGATTTCAATGTGTTTGAAACCAATTTTCACAAGCATTTGGAACATTTTGAACTTTTGTTCAATGTTCATTGGCTCGAAGATCGCTTGGTTACCGTCACGAAGGTCGGTACTCATCCAGATCGGCGCTTTATTGATTTCGTTATTTGGCCATTGACGGTCTGGTAAGTCTACACGTTGGTACATGCGACGGTATTTTTTGCTTGGATCTGCCAACATCATGTGAAAACTCCTTATAGCACCGTGGATAAATGTCGTGGATAAACGGCAAGGTACTACTTATATAGATTGTGTCTATTCTAGCAATTTACAAGTTTAATATCGGAGTCTTTAGTCGAAAGTCGAAATAAATCTGTAAAGATTCACATGACTTAGCTTTACCGTAAGCTCGTAAACGTATAACTAAATATTAGTCCATATATTCCGGAAATAATTTCCTATTTTTGCGTCAAGATGCCATTACTGGAAAATATTTTTCTATAAAATTAGCTTTTTTGAAAAATATAATCTTTATTGATCTCATCGACGGTGGCTGTTCCCATCAATGCCATCGTAATCTCAAATTCTTCTTTCAGTATTTTGAGTACATGGGCAACACCTAAAGCGCCCGCTGTAGCTAAACCATAAATGCAAGGACGTCCAACTAATACGGCAGATGCACCCAAGGCTATCGCTTTAAACACATCTGAACCACGACGAATACCACCATCATATAAAACTGGAAAATCCGTAGGCACAACTTTTTTAATCAGTTCTAAGGCGGTGATAGGGGAGATGCAACCGTCCAGTACGCGCCCACCATGATTCGACACAATAATGCCTTGTACACCGTGTTGCAGGGCAAGTTCAGCATCATGTGGACTGACAATGCCCTTTAAAATAATCGGTAATGAGGTGTTTTGACTGAGCCAAAGGATATCCGCCCATGTTGGTGCGATTTTCATCAGACCGTTAAATACGGGATGGTCGCCATCATTGAGCTCAGGCAATGGGATATGTGCAGGGGTATGCGGATGTTGCATGCCTTCAGGCAAATGAAAAAACACTCGACGTTCACGGTCACGAATCCCTGTATGCGGGGAATCAATGGTTACTACAATTGCTGTATAAGCATGTTCTTCTGCCATCTTGACCAGTGATAATGACTTTTCGCGCTCACCTTGCCAATACAATTGGAACCATTTGTACGGATTGTCCTGCTTTAACTCACGCATATCTGTATTGGTAAATGTACTGAGGATCATATTGCTGCCAAGGACTTCGGCAGCGAGGGCTGTTGCAGCTTCAGCATCAGGATGAAATTGTTGTTGGTGACCAATGGGTGCTACAAAAATCGGATGCGGGAAACGTTGCCCTAAGATTTCGATTTGGGTATGACCTTGGGTTAGATCTTTCAGCATACGTGGTAGCAGTTGTATCTGTTCAAACTGAGACAAATTGCCACGGACACTGTGTTCATCCATCGAGCCGCCTTGCAAGTACTGCCACACCATTTGAGAAAGGTGCAATTCAGCCTGTTTTTCGTAATCTGCAATGGTTTGCAAATGAGCTGGAATCTGAGTCAGTGGCGCTAAAATGTTGTGATCAGTCATTGGTAGTTTGTCCATGTCTATTGACCTTGAGCTTTAAATTTCGGCCCATTTGCGGATAAGGTTGTGATACAGACTCGTCAACTTGACGACTTCACTATGTGCATCACCCAATTGCATACGCAAATTTTGAATGCTTTGATCGAGATTAAATAACATGTGACGCTCAGCATCTTCACGGATCATACTTTGCAACCAAAAAAATGACGCAATACGACAGCCTGCAGTCACAGGAGTAACTTCATGCACACTGGTAGATGGATACAAAATCAAATCTCCGGCAGGCAATTTCACTTCGTGGTAGCCATAGGTGTCTTCTACCACAAGTTCACCACCTTCATATTCTTCAGGTTCACTTAGAAAAATCGTGCAGGACAAATCGGTACGAATTTTTTGATTGCTGTCAGGCATCCAGCGAATGGCATTGTCGACATGGAAACCAAACGTTTCACCATTTTCATAGCGATTAAAATAGGGCGGCAAAATATTGAGGGGTAAGGCTGCCGATGTAAAAAGCGCGTGTTGTGACAATTCATGCAGAATAATGTCACCTAAATGCTGTGTTAATGGATGGTCTATATCTAGCTGTTGGTTGTTTTTTACATTTTTAGACAGTGAGCCCGTAGTTTTTTGACCATTAATCCATTCTACTTTTTGCATTTCTGTGCGGAAGTAGTTGACCTGTTCTTTACTCAATACATTTGGAATATGGTGAATCACGGTCTGACCTTTTGAAATGTAATGTTTGTGTTTCGATCATATACAAAAATAGCCTCGAAGCGAGGCTATTTGAGTCAATACCATAAATTATTTATGGTATTTATTTTTTCTTAGTATTTGAAGTTTACAGACAGAACTGCGCTGCGACCTTCTGCTTCAGTTGCATAGTGTGAGGCATACGCTTTAGTGAAGTAGCGTTTGTCAGAAAGGTTGTTTACGTTAAGTTGTAAATCAACATTTTTGTTGACATTATAACGCGCCATAGCATCGTAGCGTACATAAGATGGAGCCCATTTGATGTTTGCAACATCACCATAAACTTTGTCTGAATATACTGCACCACCACCCAAAGTTAATTGCGGCAATATCTTATAGGTAGTCCATAATGTTGCTGCTTGTTTAGGTACATTAGGCATTTGGTTGCCATTATAAATGGCATTATCTGTACAAGTTGCTGTTGAACCTGAACCACGGCATGATTTACCATTTTTTGTTAATTCACTATTAAGATAAGTATAACCTGCCGAAATATCCCATTTATCGGTAATTTGACCATTTAATCCTAATTCAACACCATCAACTTTACTTTCACCTACATTCGCATAAGTTGTTGGGTCAAGTTGTACACGAGTATTTTGTTTTTCAGTACGGAAGATCGCTGCTGTTAAATTCAAACGATCATTTAACAAGTCCCATTTAGTACCCAACTCGTAAGTTTGTGCTTCTTCAGGATCGATCATTTGGTTATTAGCATTTATGGTTTCGCTGTTATCTCCCCAACCAGCATTTAAGCCAACAGGACTGGCAGAGGTAGCATAACTTGCATAAATTGAACCATTTTCAACAGGTTTAAAGGTTATACCTGATTGATATGTAAAGAAGTCTGAATCATTGTTAGCTGTATATGCAGCAGCTGAAGATGTAGCACGAAAGTTTTGTGCAGCTTCAAACTTGTCCCAGCGCACACCAAGATCAAGTAACCATTGTGGTGTGATTTCAATACTATCTAATAAATATACAGAAGTGCTTTCAACCGTGGCATCAAAGTCTTGGCGGGCTTCTAGACGATCTAAAAATGGTTTTTGAGTTGGATTGTTTAGAGAAGTACACCAATTGCTTGAAAGGTCTTTACAGTCGCTGTAAAACCCAGTTGAGGAAACTTTGCCATCTTTACTGTTAATGATGTTATAACCACCTTTGTCAGTTTCTTGCTTGCTGTATTCAGCACCAACATTAAAGCTATGATTAATGGCACCTGTAGCAAATTTACCTATCAATGCTAATTGATTTGTAAAGGTATCGCTATCTGTGATGGCAGAGTTTTGACGATGCCATACTTGGCCATTAGCTACATTGCCTTTAGAATCATCAGGGTTTGTCCAGACATAATCATTTTTAGATTTGCTGTACATTGCAGTGTTTGTAACGGTTAAATTGTCAGTTAAATCATGTTCTAACTTGATTGTCCCTGCTTGGTTCTCTTGTTTTTGGAAGTCACGATCTTTCCAACCATAATAAACGCCTTGTTTTACTTCCGCTGGTTTACCTTGTGGTTTACCTAAACCAGCATCCCAATATGGAACACCTGAATCGGGAGTGTCATCCGATTTTAAATAGTAATAACTTAAAGTTGCACGAGTAGGGGTGTCTAAGCCAAAAGTAATACTAGGGGCAATACCTGCACGTTTATATTCAGCACCGTCAGATTGACCTGCTTTCTCATTCATGTGGCCCATTATTGCAACACGTGCAGCAATCCCATTGCCAAAATCTTTATTGCCATCTAGTGTTACACGTGCATAAGCATCTGTACCGCCAGCAACTGAACCTTCTAAAAAGTCACCTTTTTTAGCCACTTTAGAAATCATGTTGATGCTACCGCCAACAGTACCTGCACCACCCATAGCAGAAGCAGAACCTTTGGTGACTTCAACTTGTTCTATGGCAAACATTTCACGGTTTTGTGAGGTTGAATTACGAATACCATCTATATACATTGAGCTTTCAGAGCTGTAGCCACGGATAAATGGACGGTCGCCATTTGGATTGCCACCTTCACCAGCACCGAGGGTAATTCCAGGTACTGTACGTAAAGCATCACTTAAAGTTGTGACTTGCGTGTCTTCAATCAGTTGCTTAGAAATCACTGATACTGATTTTGGTGTATCAAGAAGGGGAGCAACAAATTTAGCATTCGCAGATTTATCAACTTTTAAGCTTGGTGCTTTTTCAGCAGCAACTTCTTGGTTAATCGTTGGAAGTTGAGTAACTTGCTCTTGTGCGATTGCATTAACAGCAATAACAGAAAGTGAAGAAGCAATTGCTGAAGAAACAATTTTCTTACGTGTTTTAATGAAGGCCATTTCGAACCCGATTTGGAATAGTGAATTTGTATGCGAATAATAATGATTCTTATTTTTTCTTACATCTTTATGTAATTGTAAATCACGATAAATAATCATATTGTGATAGTCCTATTTAATGTAATGATATAACAAGTATTAATTAAGACTATGTTTTATTTAAATATTGATAAAATATATTGTTTTTTTATGTTTAATTGAGATTATAAATATAGACATGATTGTGAATTAAATAAGAAGTAATCGTAAATTATTTATGCAAAAAACCTGCCGAAGCAGGTTTTTTAGTTTTGTCTTTTATAAGTACTAAAAGTTAGAAATCATAAGAAATGGATAACCAGTAGTTACGACCAGCTAAGTAAGTTCCAGCCATTGAAGAACCTATAGTCATGTAGTCATAGTACGATGCCTCTACATTTTGGCTATTGATATAAGTTCCATTGCTTGTGAAGTCTTTATCTAATAAGTTATTTACAGAACCATTAATACGAATATTTTCGTTAAGGTTATAACTTGTACCGAGGTTAAATAAATTATACCCCTTCAACTTATTACCTGTTGCAGCATAAATGATGCCAGCATCACCAGCAGTTTGGACTGTACTATAACGTTTACGATCAGATTTATACTCATGCTGTAACCAAACATCGAGTGAAGGATTAATATGCCAAGTAGATGTCATATTAAAAGCATTTTTGGGTACGTTATTTAGGTACGAGCCTTTATTTTCACCTTTTGTGATCTCACTTTCCATATAGGTATATGCAGCTTTAATATCCCATTCAGGGATAATGCTATATTTCAAGCTAACTTCAACGCCCTTAGTTTCTGCTTCATTGGCATTAATACTTTGTGAAAAACTATCTTGAGTGATATGTGAACCGTAGCTTACACAACCTGCTTGGTTTGGATTTGTTTCAGAGTAACAGTTCCAAAGGTCAGCTCCATCAGTTATCAGGTCTTCAATTTTATTAAAGAATGCCGTTGTCGTTAAGTCAAAGCTACCTTTGTTGTAATTAAAGCCTAATTCATAGTTAGTGGATTCTTCAGGTTTAAGATTAGGAGAGCCGACACCAAAAGCTGCACCTTGACCACTAACACTAATCACGCCATTGTGTAATGCCTTTGCAGAAGGTGCTTTGTAACCCGTACTTACGCCACCTTTCAGTGTTAGATTTTCATTAGTATTCCAAACTAAATATGCTCGTGGGCTGAAGTGACCACCAAAACCTGAATGATCTTCATAACGTCCACCTAAAGTTAAAGCAACTGAATCTAAAAGGCGCCATTCATCTTCAGCGTAGAAAGATAATGAGTCTTTTTTGAATTTTGAGCCCATTCCCGCAATATCGTCGGCAATTTCTGCTTCTTTATATTCGGCACCTACTGTGATTTTATGATCTGCAATAGGCATGACGATATGTGTATCAGCAACAAAGTCAGTGTTTTCTAATGTACGATCTGTACCTGCAAATGCATTTAATGGGAATGTGTTTCGTGGAATAGTCCGGCCTACGGTTTCAGTGGTTGTATGGCTTACGTAAGACGACCATTTACCAAAATCATAGTTACCTTCATGTCCAGCAGAAATTTGATCACGGTTAAATTCTAGTTCATCTTTATAACCATTAGCACGGCTCGGTGTGTCTTGAGTGCCCAGTCGATCATCATCATTTTTATAGTTTTGACTTGAATGGAAGCCATCTAACCAGAAACTATTTTTATCATCTAAGTTAAAGGATAATTTACCACCAAAATCAAAATTATCTGCTTCACTTGGGCGTGGGTCACGGCCAGATGTACCTGGAATACGTTCAGATTTTTGACGGTCTAAATAAGAACCGCGTAGCTGCATCCCTAAGCGTTCGCTTATAAGAGGGCCATTTAAAACAAAACTAGTTTTTGCTGAGTCGGCTTCCCCATTATGTTCCATGAGGTTGCCACTTACAGTAACGTTACCAGTCCATGTATCAGACACTTTTTTAGTAATAATGTTGATTACACCACCCATTGCCTCTGAGCCATAGCGAGTAGCCATAGGACCACGAATGACCTCAATACGCTCAATAGCAGCAAGAGGTGGTAAGTAACCATTTGATGATTCACCGAAACCATTTGGAGTTACGTCAGAAGATGTTGTTTGGCGACGTCCATCAATTAAAATCAAACTATAGTCATTACCTAGACCACGCATTTTTACGTTTAAGCCGGATGTTTTACCAATACCGTCACGAATATCAATGCCCGGAATGTCAGCTAGTAAATCTGCAATGCTAGAAGCATTTTTCTTTTCTATGTCTGCTTTTGTAACAACACTGATTGAAGCAGGAGCATTCTTGATCTTTTGTTCAAAGCCCGCTGCAGAAACAACAATGGTCTCCATCTGTTGAGCTTGAGATTCAGTCGTTTCAGCATGTGCGAAACTCGTAGTAGTTACAATTGCCCCAAATAAAGCAGCGGAAAGAGGGTTGAGATTAAATTTACTCATAAAAGAATTCCAAATATGGACGAGATAAATATATGAAAATAAATTAAAAAAAATATCATTAAGAATAATAGTGAGAAAGTTTCTCATTTTCAACAATTAATTAAAAAATAATCAATATTTCTTCGAAAAAAGCTGAAAAATTCTAAAAATAAGAAGGGCATCCATGCCTGAATTTATAGTGTTATAATCCATTTTTGTATATCTTTAATTGTTGTCATATAATGTGGCACTTTTTTTTAAAACTGTTTTAACTAACAAATTATCGAGGAAGCCATGCAAGTAACTTCTGAAGCGGTTTCGGGCGTTGCCCGTCGTTTAAATGTATCTGTACCGACGAGCCGTATTAACGAGCAGTTTGAAGCTCGCTTGAAACGCACTGCCAAAACTGTGAAGATCAACGGCTTCCGTCCAGGTAAAGTACCTGTAAACGTTGTTCGTCGTGAATACGGTGCTGGTATCTATCAAGAAGTTGTAAACGACATCATTCGTGACACAGTATTCGAAGCGATCCAACAAGAAAAAATCAATGCTGTTGGTATGCCAAACATTGAAAAAACTGAAATGAAAGATGATGCTTTAGTTTATGAAGCAACTGTAGAAGTTTATCCAGAAGTTGAAGTTAAGTTCGAAGGCCTAGAAGTTGAACGTAAAGCAACTTCAGTTGACGACAAAGACGTTGAGAAGATGATTGAAAATCTTCAAAAACAACGTGCTTCATGGGCTGAAACTAAAGGCATGGCTAAAAAAGACATGCAAGTAACTTTCGACTTTGAAGGTACTGTTGATGGCGAGAAGTTTGAAGGCGGCGCTGCTGAAGACTTTAAACTCGTTCTTGGTTCTGGTCGTATGATCCCTGGCTTCGAAGACGGCATCGTTGGGATGAAGAAAGGCGAAGAGAAAGTTATCGATGTAACTTTCCCTGAAGACTACCAAGCTGAAAACCTTGCTGGTAAAGCTGCTCAGTTTAAAATCACTGTTAAGCTTGTTGAAAAACAAAAACTTCCAGAAGTTGATGCTGAATTCTTAAAAATCTTCGGTCTAACTGAAGAAGAAGGCGTTGAAAAACTGAAAGCTGACGTGCGTAAAAACATGGAACGTGAAGTGAAAAACGGTCTTCGTAACCAAGTGAAAGGTGCAACTTTTGATGCACTTGTAGCTGCAAACGAAGTAGAACTTCCAGAAGCAATGGTTGCTCAAGAAATTGACCGTCAACGTCAACAAATGATCCAACAATTCACTCAACAGTTTGGTGCTCAAGGCGCTAAAGCGTTTGATTCAAGCATGCTTCCAGATGACCTATTCAAAGAGCAAGCTGAAAAATCAGTTAAACTTGGCGTATTAGTCAGCAAAGTATTGGCTGAAGCTAAACTTGAAGTTGATGCTGAACGTGTTGATGCTTACATCGAAGACATGGCTTCTTCTTACGAAGATCCTAAAGAAGTGATTGAATACTTCAACAACGATAAACAGCAACGTGCTCAAATCGAAGCTGTTATTCTTGAAGACCAAGTTGTAGATCACATCTTAGCTTCTGCGAAAGTAACGGATACAACTGTGAGCTATGAAGACTTATTGAAAGAGCAACAAGCTCGTCAACAAGGCTAATTTCTAGCTTTCAAAAAAAGGCGCGTTAAGCGCCTTTTTTTATCGAATTTTGCCCCCAAATAAGTTGTCCTGATTTCACAATGCTTATGAAAAAAATATCTGTTATTTAATTGGGAATCTTTTGCAATTTCGACAAATATCCCTCATATTGTGAATTATGGGTTGAGTCAGAAAAATTTAGGAATAAATAACGTATGTATGTTCCAACAATTGAAAACGCACTAGTGCCAATGGTGGTAGAACAGTCATCTCGTGGCGAGCGTTCTTTTGATATTTACTCACGCCTTTTGCGTGAACGTGTGATTTTTTTAACCGGTGAAGTTGAAGACAACATGGCAAATTTGATCGTTGCCCAAATGTTGTTCTTAGAAGCAGAAAACCCAGATAAAGATATTCATTTATATATCAACTCACCAGGTGGTTCGGTTACTGCAGGTATGGCAATTTACGATACCATGCAATTTATTAAACCTGATGTTGTGACTTATTGTATGGGTCAAGCAGCATCGATGGGTGCATTCCTGCTCAATGCTGGCGCTAAAGGCAAACGTTACTGTCTTGAGAATGCCCGTGTCATGATTCACCAACCCCTTGGTGGTTTCCGTGGTCAGGCATCTGACATTGAAATTCATGCACGTGAAATTCTATTCATTAAAGAACGTTTAAACCGTTTGATGGCAGAGCATAGTGGTCAAGACTACGATACTGTTGCTCGAGATACTGACCGTGACAACTTTATGACAGCACAAGCTGCAAAAGAATACGGTCTTGTGGACGAAGTTTTATCTAAACGTCCATAAGTTTTAAAGAATTAATTATTGGAGTGAATATGTCCGAACATCCTCAAGGACAAAAGCATTGTTCATTTTGCGGTAAAACGCAGTCTGAAGTCGGGAAACTGATTGCAGGTGAGGACGCGTACATCTGTAATGAGTGTGTGGACGTATGTCTTGACCTAGTTCAGACCAGTCAGCAAGTTGAATCAAATGACTGGGCAACTCGTCCTTTACCAAAACCGCATGAAATCCGTGCTGCGCTTGACCAATATGTGATTGGGCAAGATGTTGCGAAAAAGACCCTCTCTGTTGCGGTATACAACCACTATAAACGCCTAAAAGTTGGCACTAGTGGTAAAAAACCAGAAGACGGTGTAGAGATTTCGAAAAGTAACATCATGTTAGTTGGACCAACAGGTTCAGGTAAAACACTGCTTGCTCAGACACTTGCGCGTCTTTTAGATGTGCCATTTGCGATGGCAGATGCAACGACTTTAACTGAAGCTGGTTATGTGGGTGAAGACGTTGAGAACATTGTTCAAAAACTCCTTCAAAAAGCCGATTACGATGTAGAAAAAGCGCAAAAAGGCATTATCTATATCGATGAAATCGACAAAATTACCCGTAAGTCTGAAAACCCATCTATTACTCGTGATGTATCGGGTGAGGGTGTTCAGCAAGCATTATTGAAAATGATCGAAGGTACGGTTGCGTCGATTCCGCCTCAAGGTGGTCGTAAGCATCCGCAGCAAGAATTTATTCAAATTGATACTTCAAATATCCTATTTATCTGTGGTGGTGCATTCTCTGGCCTAGAGAAAATCGTACAGCAGCGTCAGGAAAAAGGCGGTATTGGCTTTACGGCTGAAGTCCGTAAGAAAGATGAAACTAAAAAATTATCTGACTTATTCCGCCAAGTTGAAGCGACAGATTTGGTTAAATTCGGTCTGATTCCTGAATTTATTGGTCGTTTACCTGTGATTGCTACCTTGGAAGAACTGGACGAAGAAGCATTGATGCAGATTCTGACAGAA
This sequence comes from Acinetobacter sp. YH12219, assembly GCF_013417875.1. NCBI lineage: Bacteria > Pseudomonadati > Pseudomonadota > Gammaproteobacteria > Moraxellales > Moraxellaceae > Acinetobacter > Acinetobacter sp. YH12219. Next base: position 28,066 of record NZ_VPDC01000006.1, on the reverse strand, counting down.
CCGAAAAATGCATTGACACGTCAATACCAATATTTATTTGAAATGGAAAATGTTGACCTCGTATTTGAAGACTCAGCATTGCGTGCCGTGGCTAAAAAAGCACTCGACCGTAATACGGGCGCGCGTGGTCTGCGTTCGATTTTAGAAAATTCATTGCTTGAAACGATGTATGACTTACCAAGTCGTTCAGATGTGGGTACGGTTGTCGTCAATGAAGCGGTGATTAATGGTGAAGCGGAACCTGAATTTAAATCAGAACGTCAACCAAAGAAAACTGAAGAAGCTGCACCGAAGTCAGATTTAAAAGTTGTGAACTCTAAATCTGCTTAAGCGCTATTCGTCTGAAACGTGTGTAAATCCAAGATTTGCACACGTTTTTTATTTCCAAAAATAAAAGCAGAATGTTAATCTCAGCAGGATGGCGTGGATGCCTGAATGTAAAAAACTGAAAACAAAAGTGTAAAAATAAAAAAAGACGCAGTGAGGGATAATCATGCGTGGAGTTGCAATTCTACTTTTAAGCAGTGTAGCGCTGCTGGGTTGTCATGGAAAATCAGCCATTGAGCAAACGTCATTGGCTTCGACATTAAAGCCTGTGGATCCTGAAAGTACACCGGGTCATATTGAGCAATATCGATTGGGTATGTTTACCATTGGTGGTTGGGTCAATCAGAAACAAGGCCGACATTTTCAAGAAGTGAAAGCTCAGCATGATCAAGCAGCGATTGTGTATTTATATCGTCCAGACAGTAAGTGGAATCGTCAAGAAATTGTGGCCAGCAGCTTATTTCTGAACAGTGAGCGTATTCCAAGTTTATTGAATAATCATTATTACTGGGTGGAGTTACCTGCGGGGAATTACCGCTTATCATCGAGTCGCCCTTTGGGGGTGAATCATTTTCAAAAACCTAAATATTTAGACTTTGATGTTGAAGCAGGTCAAACTTACTTCATTAAATATGATGAAGAGAATTTATCCAGTAAAAGAACGGTTTCAGGGCCATTGCTGCTCATGCCTGAAAAAATTGGTCGAAATGAAATCGCATTTACAGAGTTGAAATCCAACAGTTTTAACTTTGTGGCAGAAGATCAAAACACTGGAAAAGTGCGGAAAAGTGCGCAGAAGTTGAAAGCACCTCATTATGATCCTGCGGAAGATGTGCAGTTGACCAAGCCTTTTAAACTGTGGAATCCATTAACTTGGTAATGTAATTAGCTCGTGTTTTTGAGTGTGTGAAAGCATTAAATAGCGAATGTCATTCGACAGACAGTCTAAATATTGACAATAAAAAGCACCCGATGGGGTGCTTTTTTTTATCTTGAACGTGGCGAAATTAGTTCGCAGCAGCATCAACTACTGGGATTTTACCAATTTTTGCTTGCCAGATTTTTGGTGCAGTTGCGTGAACAGAAGTACCATTTACGTCAACAGCTACAGATACAGGCATGTCTTTTACAACAAATTTGTAGATCGCTTCCATACCTAAGTCAGCGAAAGCAACCACTTCAGCTTCACGAATCGCTTTCGATACTAAGTATGCAGCACCACCGACAGCCATGAGGTAAGTTGCTTTGTTGTCTTTGATTGCTTCAACAGCAGCAGGACCACGATCAGCTTTACCAATCATACCGAACATGCCAGTTGCTTCAAGCACTTGACGTGTGAACTTATCCATACGTGTTGCAGTTGTTGGGCCAGCAGGACCAACGACTTCGTCACCGACTGGATCAACAGGACCAACGTAGTAAATAAATTTACCTTTTAGGTCAACTGGAAGTTCTTCACCTTTGTTTAACATGTCAACCATACGTTTGTGCGCAGCGTCACGACCTGTATAGATTGTACCGTTAAGAAGTAGTGTGTCACCCGGTTGCCAAGAGTTCATTTCTTCTTGAGTGATGTTATCTAAGTCAACACGTTTAGACGTTGATGAATCCCAAGTTACCGCAGGGTAGTCTTCAAGGCTAGGCGCTTGAATATGCGCTACACCTGAACCGTCTAATTGGAAATGCGCATGACGAGTTGCAGCACAGTTAGGAATCATACCTACTGGTTTACCCGCAGCGTGACATGGGTAGTCTTTGATTTTGATATCAAGAACAGTCGTTAAACCGCCAAGACCTTGAGCACCAATACCTAAAGCATTTACTTTTTCGAAGATTTCGATACGAAGTTCTTCGATTTGGTTTTGTGGGCCACGACGAAGGAGTTCGTCCATGTTGATTTCTTCCATCAATGCTTCTTTTGCAAGCATCATGGCTTTTTCAGCAGTACCACCAATACCGATACCGAGCATACCAGGAGGACACCAACCTGCACCCATTGTTGGAACAGTTTTAAGTACCCAATCTACGATAGAGTCAGAAGGGTTAAGCATTGCAAGTTTAGATTTGTTTTCTGAACCACCACCTTTAGCAGCAACAGTAATATCAACTTTATTACCCGGAACGAGTTTGTAGTGAATTACAGCAGGGGTGTTGTCTTTGGTATTTTTACGACCAAAAGCAGGATCAGCTAATACTGATGCACGAAGAATGTTTGAGTTTTCAAGATAACCTTGACGTACACCTTCGTTAATTGCATCGTCTAGGCTCATGGTTAAATCAAATTTAACGTCTAAGCCCACTTCAAGAAATACGTTCACAATACCCGTATCTTGACAGATAGGACGATGGCCTTCTGCACACATACGAGAGTTAATTAAAATTTGTGCAATCGCGTCTTTTGCGGCTTTGTTTTCTTCACGGTCATACGCACGGCTCATCGCTTGGATGAAGTCCTGTGGGTGATAGTAAGAAATGAACTGAAGCGCATCTTTTACCGATGTGATCAAGTCATCTTGCTTGATAATAGTTGTCATACAAATATCTCTTGAGCGGGCTGATAGCTAGCGGGCTAAATTATAAGACAAAAATACAGTTGTGTGGGTATTTCGCTTAATCTTTGGCCGAAAGTTTAATAGGCTTAAACAGCGCCATGTTTCGCTGTCATCAATATCCTAAAAATGACGTTTTCACTGTCATATTTCATGAAATATTTGTCACATAACTAGAGGAGAAGATTTGTTTTTGTTTCTAAGATTATGAAATTAAATAATATTTATTATTTTTGGATATGTCATATTTGTCATATAACTGTCATAAAACTTTTACATAATGACGTCATCAAAGTTAGAGTGTGAATTATATGGTTACTCCAGTGTTGTCAGTTATTGGTTTTTCTCTATTTATCGCAGCAACTTGGTTCTACGGTCAACAAGAAGATCAAGCCTAAAGCTTTATCTTCTTTTTTTGCTTTAAATTTTATAAAAATAATATTCTTCTTCAAATCTTCAAATCTTCAAATCTTCAAATCTTCAAATCTTCAAATCTTCAAATCTTCAAATCTTCAAATCTTCAAATCTTCAAATCTTCAAATCTTCAAATCTTCAAATCTTCAAATCTTCAAATCTTTAGTTTCAATGATCAATTTTGTGTAAAAGTGCTTTAAAATTGAGTCTAAACGCGACAACATTTGATTATTTAACATATTGCCAAACATCAGGATCTTCATAATTTTCATCGATATGGTAGCCTTGTACTATAACTTCTTTTTCATCAATTTCTCTTGATTTTTTATTTCTTATCAGCTCATTTGCAAATGCTTGTTCTAACTCTTTTGAGGTCATTTTGTAAGTATCAATATTATTCTCTGAATCATCCATTGAATTTCTTTCATCATAACGAATCGTATTGAAAGCATAACGAACCATATATTGTTCTTTACCATCTTCAGTTTTTTGAGTTTGTTTTATACTCAGATCCAAAAGGATACCATTGGCATATAATCGGTAGCCTATAGAGTTCCCTCCAACTGTATTTATTATCTTTTTCCATTCTTCATAATTAAAGATATAAGTCGGGTCAATGACATCACCTGATTTCATTAGATATCGAATATTATCATCCTTTGCTATTCGTGCAGAAAAACGATAGAAATAATTTTTCCATTCGGCCTGATTTATACGTTTCATTAAGTCAACATAAGCTTGGTGGGCTTGTTCAGGACGTACAAATTCCTCTTTGTTTAGCCCTGCATTAATATCAAGCCCTTGTATTCCATCCTCATTATTAAACGATGTTCCTAGAACTGAAAATACATGATCTATCACTAAGCTATTCTCACCATTTTCAACTTTAATCTGACCTAAGTTGGGCGGTGTAAAATCTAACTCTCTAAAACCTGCTCCAGATGGATGACTATCGGGATGCCCAAGATTATGTTGAGAAAAATCTTTAAATCCTTGTTGGCCTAAATGTAAACTAAAACGCTGTTGATTCATGACATTATTCTCTGTATTTTTTGCACTAGGTTGACAAGCTGAAAGGAGATAACCCACCATAAAAATAACAATGCAGTAATTAAATTTTTCCATCATTACTATCCTTTCCAACTGTAAAATTAGCTTTGCTATCGCCCCATTTCGCAATAATTTTTAGTTCTTCTTCTAAAAAGTATCTTCCTTTATCACTTTGCATTAAACGATGATATTTTTCTGCTGCTTTTTTAATCCATTCCATACGGCTATCATAATTGGCGACTTTAGTGTTTGATAATGGTTCGCTGTATACTGTTTCTGGTACCTTATCGAGTACACCGGCGTGTCGCCCCTGATATTCTCTTTCCATGTTTTTGATATTATAAGAACTCGGCAGAATACTTTTCAATTTTGGTAGATATTCAAAAGCACTTTTAATTTCTAAAGTGCTTTTAAGTTTTTAATTATGGGTAAACAATTTGACCAAGGAACGTTTATAACTTCTTCTTTAATATGAGTAAATTTGGAAACATCACGTTGAGTTCGGCATTGATTAAAAGAGGATGAAGACATGCTCAAAGCATAATGCCAAGGTGCAATATCCATAAATAGCCATAAGTTACCTTTTGCAAAAGTATGTACAGGATCACGAATTACCCCTAGTGGAATCCATTTATATTCCCATGCAGTTAAACCATGTTTAAAATGGCAGCTAAGATTTTTTGAAACAAATGCACCTAAGCCCATCCAATAGTAACGGCCAACTAAATCTTTGTTTCGATGTTTTTCTTTTTCTAGATAAATATTGGCATAAACTGAAGCAATACGTCACGCCCTAGTTTCATATCCAGGCTCTAATTTATGTAAATTTTTCCTTTTATTTTTTAAATTAGATATGTGTATCAGAGCTTTGATTTCTTTTTTTAAGCGAAGAATGAATACATTATTGGTCATGTACCAAATACTCAAAATTCAGCCATAGAATTTAAAAGAAATTTCCACTAATTCTGAGCCATTTTTAATATAATGGAAGTTATATAAAACAAAAAACCACCCAATCTTTCGAAAGGGTGGTTTAGAACTCGAAACTAAAATTAAGCTTCTTGCTGTTCAGACTGAATTGCCGTTAATGCAATGGTAAACACGATGTCATCGACCAATGCGCCACGAGACAAGTCATTTACAGGCTTGTTTAAACCTTGCAGCATTGGGCCAACACTGACTACATTTGCAGAACGTTGAACTGCTTTATAGGTTGTATTACCTGTATTTAAGTCAGGGAAAATAAACACATTGGCACGACCAGCCACTTTAGAGTCAGGTGCTTTAGAGCGTCCCACACTTTCCACCGATGCAGCATCGTATTGAAGCGGGCCATCAATCAGTAAGTCTGGGCGGCGTTCTTTGGCAATACGTGTTGCTTCAGCCACTTTTTCGACATCTGCACCTGCACCAGAAGTACCTGTTGAATACGAAATCATTGCGATACGTGGGTCAATACCAAAAGCTTTTGCTGAATCTGCAGATTGAATCGCAATCTCTGCAAGCTGTTCTGCATTCGGATCTGGATTAATGGCACAGTCACCGTACACATAGACTTCATCTGGTAGCAGCATAAAGAACACAGAAGAAACCAATGAATAATCAGGTGCGGTCTTAATCAATTGGAATGCAGGACGTACGGTATTCGCTGTAGTATGTACTGCGCCTGAGACTAAGCCATCCACCTGATCGAGTGCAAGCATCATGGTGCCTAAAACCACGGTGTCTTGTAGCTGTTCGCGTGCTTGTAGATCATTGAGTTTGCCTTTACGCAGCTCAACCATTTTAGGCACATAGTTTTCACGAATCAGATCTGGATCAATAATTTCCAAATCATGTGGAAGTTCGATATTACGTGCTTTTGCAACTTCAATCACGGCTTCAGGTTTTGCCAATAAAATACAGTGTGCAATGCCACGTGATTGACAAATGGCAGCCGCCTGAATGGTGCGTGGTTCATCACCTTCAGGTAGAACAATTCGTTTTTTCGCAGCAATAGATTTTTGTACCAATTCATGACGGAATGCAGAAGGGGACAAACGGGGTTGATACGAACCATTTAATACTTCAGTAATCCACTCAGCATTAATGTGGCTTGAAACAAAGCGAGTCACTTGCTCTGCACGTTCTACGTCATCGACAGGAATTTCATTGCCTAAATTTGAAAGTTGTTGTGCCGTTTCAAAAGTGCTTAAAGGCGTATGTAAAATCGGTAAGCCTTGCTTAATCGCGGTTTGGCAGAAATCTAAAACTTGTGGGTTCGGTTGATGATGTTCAGTCAAAACCAAACCGGCAAGTGGGATACCATTGCTACTTGCAAGGCTAGAAGCCAACAACACATCAATACGGTCAGAGGCGCTGATAATCAGTTCACCTGCCACAAATTTGTGAAGTTCATGTTCAATATTCGACGCAACTAAGCTGCTATGTAGTACACGGCGATGAGCAGCATCGCCTTGGTTGATCCATTCCGCTTGAATATGCGTCGCCAAGTCAGACATGCGCGGTACGCTGAGCGTATTACTAAATGGAACGAGGCCAATAACAGGTAGCTGTGTAGAACCAATTTGCGGATTACTTTGTTGTAATTCGAGTACAAATTTATTGGTATCACTGATTAAACGCAGATTTGGATCAAGTGTGACAGGAATTTGCGCAGATTCTTCTGGCAAGCCACGTGTGCGCATAAACAAAACGCCCGCAGTACGTTCAGATGCTGCACCACCGAATTGGCGTAGAGAACTGTCAATTTTCTCAGCAGTTTTCGTGGCATTTTGAATATCTGCTGTGCTGACAATAATTACTTTAGCATCAAGAGCTTTTGCTAATGTCGCGTTCAGTTCTGAGGCAAAGTTATCTCGGCTGTTTGGAACCAAGCCTTCAACAATAATCAGATCATGCTTTTTTGCAATTTCACGGTGCAAACGAACTGCTTCTTCGAGCAATTCATCACTTTCATCATGACTCAGTTGTTTCACGATGGTGGCATGATGAATGGGTTCTACCGTTTCATTATTAAATAAATGACGATAAAGAGCCGTTGTACGGTCTACAGTATCTGCGACATTTTCCTGTGAAAATGGTTTCAGAAAACCTGCTTTGACCCCTTGGCATTCCAAAGCATAAATTAAACCTAAGCATGCAGATGTTAAACCTACACCTTCCCCAGTTGGCACGAGTAAAATTGTTTTCATACGGTGTCTAAATTAAAGCTAAAAATTAATATTGAAGGCGAAGGGGCTGATGCGATTGCTTATGCAATCGCAGCTTCAGCATCAGGCTTTTTTGTAGCAGACGCTGTCACCTCGTCTACAACATGCTCAGTTTCTTTGGCAATACGGCCTTCTTCATCGGTAGGAACAACCCAAATTTGTGGGCCAGTACCGTGGTCAATACGACCTTCAGTACCGCGTTTTAGGTTGTCATTTAATTCTTTACTAAGGTTGAAACCAAAATGCGGTAAGTATGAAACCGTTTTTTCACGAATGTAGGCAGAATTTTCACCAATACCACCGGTAAAGAATAAACCGTCAATACGTGGTAGACCACAGCTGAGACCTGCCAAAGATTTTGCTAAACGGTAGCAGAATACTTCAATGGCAAGTGCGGCATCTTCGTTGCCTTGTTCCGATGCTTCGATCAATGTACGCATGTCATTTGAAAGATCAGACAAACCGAGTAGGCCTGATTGGCTGTTCAGCATCTTGTCGATTTTGTAGATATCCCAACCTAAGTTGCTTGCAAGGAAGCTGTGAATACTTGGGTCAACATCACCACTACGTGTGCCCATGACCACACCTTCAAGTGGTGTTAGACCCATTGACGTATCTACAGATTGACCATTCCAAATCGCACAAGTCGAGCTACCATTGCCTAAGTGAGCAGTTAACCAGCCACCTTGTTTAAAGCTACCTGCCAACATTGAGCCACGCTCAGATACGTAGGCATGGCTAGTACCATGGAATCCATAACGACGCACGTTATGCTGTGTGTATAAGAATTTTGGTAAAGCATAGCGGTATGCATGAGACGGCATGGTTTGGTGGAATGCTGTATCAAATACGGCTACTTGCGGAAGTTCAGGGAACAAGCGCATGGTTGCTTCGATCCCTACCAAGTGAGCCGGGTTATGCAATGGAGCAAGCGGTGTAGCTTCACGAATACGTTCAATAATTTCTGGTGTTAATAGCTCAGCTTTGGTTAATGTACCGCCGTGAACAACACGGTGACCAATCGCTTGAGGATTATGGTGAGCCAAACGCTCTAAAATAGTTTCGAGGGCTTTTTCATGGTCAGCATGTGGAATAGACAGCTCAAGCGCATCACCACCTGTAGTGACCCCTTTAATACGTGCATCAGCAGAACCTAGGTTCTCGGCTAGACCAAAAATACGATCTTCACGGCGCTCAGAAACTAACGCATATTTGATAGAAGAAGATCCGCAGTTAATTACTAATACTGATGTAGACACGTTTAAATACCCGAATTCTAATTGAAATACTTATCCATAATATTGATCTGATTGCAGTTGTATTGATTGATGCAATTTAGATCTGTGATGATGTTTTATCATGGGTTTTTTTATCGTCCTAGATAGACTTTAGGAGATTAGACTTAAGCACTATCGACCCTGAGCACAATAATAATTAAAATTTATCAGTTCATAGTTTTCATTTATTAATAAAATAGTCCTCAAAAAAAATTTATACGATTTAAGGGATATACATAGAACATAACATGCGTTCGCTGCGCTGTAATCCTAAAATTGTTGCAAAAAAGCAGGTAAATTAATTTTTTCTTATTCTTCTCAAACATTTAATTGTCAAAAAATATGTGTTTCAATTCTAGATCCTGTGTGTTTACAGGCTTATATTTCAATATATGAACCCTGGGTCTAATTTTTTAAATCCCTATAAAAAAAGCTGCGCCTTTACTCAGAAAAGCACAGCTTTCATTGTTCTACTGGGTATTATTGGCGAATTTGACCATCACCAAACACAATCCATTTTTGAGAAGTCAGACCTTCTAGGCCGACTGGTCCGCGTGCATGGATTTTATCGGTTGAAATACCGATCTCAGCACCAAGACCATATTCAAAACCATCCGCAAAGCGAGTTGAGGCATTGATCATCACTGAACTCGAATCTACACGCGTTAAGAACTGACGAGCCAGACTAAAGTTTTCGGTAATGATTGAGTCTGTATGGTGAGAGCCATATTTGTTGATGTGCTCAATTGCTTCATCTAAGCCTGTAACGACTTTCACTGCCAAAATTGGGCCTAAGTATTCGGTGTACCAATCTTCCTCAGTTGCAGGAACAATCGATTCACCCAAAATGCGCTGCGTTTCAGCACAGCCACGAAGCTCAACTTTTTTCTCAGCATAGAGTTCAGCAATGCGTGGTAAAAACTCTTCAGCGACATTTTCATCGACGAGCAAGGTTTCCATGGCATTACATACGCCATAACGGTGTGTTTTGGCATTAAGCGCAATAGGTAATGCTTTTTGCAAATCAGCCTGAGCTTCCACAAAAACATGGCAGTTACCATCAAGATGTTTGATAACAGGCACACGTGCTTCATTGGTGATACGTTCAATTAAGCCTTTGCCACCACGAGGTACGATCACATCGACATATTCAGGCATGGTAATTAATTGGCCAACCGCAGCACGGTCTGGGGTATTAAGCACTTGAACGGCATGCTCAGGTACACCTGCGGCAGTTAAGCCATGTTGAATCGCTGCCGCAATTGCTTGGTTAGATTCCAAAGCTTCAGAACCACCACGTAAAATAATCGCGTTACCTGATTTAAGCGCTAAAGATGCGGCTTCAAGGGTGACATTTGGGCGAGATTCGTAAATCATGCCGACAACACCTAGCGGCACGCGCATTTTGCCCAGCTGAATACCTGTCGGACGAAAGGCCATATCGGTAATTTCGCCAATCGGGTCAGTTAGTGCGATCACATCTTTTAGACCTTGGAGCATGCCTTTAAAGCGTGTGGGGGTAAGTTCTAAGCGATCAAGTAGAGCACTATCCAAGTTGTTGTTATGCGCTTTGGTCATATCCACTTGGTTAGCTGCCAAAATTGCAGTTTCACTGTTTTGTAAAGCAGTATAAATTGCTGATAAGGCATTATTTTTAGTCTGGGTAGAAGCCCCTGCGAGCACACGTGATGCTGTGCGTGCTTGCTGTCCTACCGTTTGCATGTATTGTTCAATAGACTCTTGCATAGCGGTTTGATCACTTAGAAATTTCAACTCGATATTAACAGCCTGTGACTGAACAATGAAGCACTTAAGTGCATATTCGACTGTACTTGCTGACCAGAATTAACATTTTGAAATTGTTTTTAGAACAAAAGTAGATAAGCGGCGGGGATATCAGTTGCTTGTAAAATGAACCTCTGTATAGAATGAAACAATAGCGACATTGAAGTCGTACAAATAACGATTAAAGAGCAGGACGCTAAGTCGAGCAGAGTCTCTAAATGAATTCCTGACAATAAAAATAAGGCAGGAATGGAGGAAAGGAATATGAATTCCATTATCCAAATGGATCCCACCGTACAGGAAAGTACGCATTACAGTTTTTTCGATCTGTATGACAAGCAAAGCTTTAAACAGCCTGCCAGAACGACATGGATTGATGGCTGGAAGGTCGAATATATGGCCATTGCACAACCTGAAACCATTCATCGCACCCCGATTGTTATTATTGGTGGGGCATTTCAAAACTTTAATTCCTACAAATATTGTGTCGAACAATTATTTGCGGCAGGCCCAATTATTTTAATTGATTTACCCTCCATGGGCTCAAACCAGCAAATTACCAATGTCGATACTTCGGTGTCGGCAGGGACTTTAGAGTTGGGTGATCTGGCACAGATGTTAGGCGTTTGGTTGGATATCGTCGGGCTAGAAAAAGTATCCGTGATGGGGATGTCGCTCGGTTCAGTGGTGGCTGCAGGACTGGCGGATCAACGTCCTGAATTGATTGACCGCATGATATTGATGGGCGTGATGCAAAAAACGCGCAAGAGCTGGCGCATGTTGCTTGAAGAATCCTTGCACTTAATGAAAGAACAGCGCATGGATGAATTTGGTCAAGCGGTGATTTTGTATTTGGTCAATCATGCCAAACTGGATGTGACGCGGATGTCACCGACAGCGAAGCGTTTGTTCTTTAGACAAATGGCTGAATTCACCAATACCGAACAAGAGCGTTATGACATTAACTGTAATCGTTTGCTGCGTTTGCAAGACGTGCCGATTCCACAGTGTGATGTATTGGTGTCATGCGGGCAGTACGACAGTTTTACTTTGCCACATGAAAATGCGGGCTTTGCATTGCAATGTCCGAATATGCAATTTGCTATGATTGCCAATGCGGATCATTTACCGCAGTTGCAACGCCGTAAGGAAACCATGAATTTGTTTGCAACTTATCTACGCGGTGAGTCTATTCAGCAGTTGGACGGGATCATTCCAATGAGCCGTGAGCAAATGCAAAATATTGAACGCCGTGGCGAAGCGCGTGTAAGTGTACAACAGCCATTCACGCATTTATCTCATCGCCATTCAGACCTCGTGGTTGACACTCAAATTATAGATTTAAATTATTTTGGGGTGTTGCTGAATGTACAGGCTGAAATGTTGGACTCCATGCACGCATATCCACGGGATTTGGCATTACATCTAGCAGATGAAGAAGGTGAGTTTAAAATTGAATGTCTCATCTTTGACGTTGTGGATACACAGGTTCGCGCTTTATTTAAGCATGGTAGTTTTGAGTTGGCAGAACGCTTATTGCGCTTTGTACAACGCCAAAAAGAAGATGTGTTGTTATTAGAAGCTGTAAGTTAAAACATGAACAACTAAAAAAACAGCGCTTTAGCGCTGTTTTTTTGTTTTGGCATGAATCATCCAAACCAAATCTCCACAGTGCTGATCTGCATCGTGGAAAGGAATCACTTGTTCTTGTTGCTGTTGTGGAAAGTATAAGGCCGGCTGAACGACGTCTACTTCTTCAAATCCTGTATGACTGAAGAACTGCTTTAATTCAGCAGGGGATTGAAAATGAAAAGTAAAAGCGCTGCGAGACATGACTTTGAGTAATTTACTACTGGCCCAAATAAAACGTGCTAAACGGTTTTTAACGGGTTCTGGATAGATGTCGGTCAGATAATGTAATTCCTGAAACGAGGCGCCATATTCGGTGATCCCTTGCAATAACTTATTCAGTAGGGTTTGATCAAAATAATTAATCAGACCTTCGCTAATCACCACCAAAGGACGTTCAGGGTCAAAACTCTGAAAAATACGTTCAAAATCTTGAGTGAAAATGTCCCCAGTTAAGACATCGGGGGCATGCGGGTCAATCTGTTTGAGTGCCTGTGTTTTGATTTTTGCCATATCTGGCAAGTCGAGTTCACGATAGTCAATTTCAGGATGCTTGGTGCGAAAATTCCAACCGCGCGGGGAGAGGCCACAGGCAATTTCAAGGACTTGTAGCTGTGGATATTGGGTAATGAGTTGATCTAAATGTTGATCGATCATGGCATGGCGCTGTTTAAGCGTCGAACGCATGCTACCGCCCACATTTTTTTCTGCCCAGCTTTCTAAGGGATGGACTAAACGTGCTAAAAATTTGCCTTTACGTGTGGCAAAAACGGGATGTGAAATCCCCATGCTATACCAAATATAGCCGGTGTAATGTGCTGTAAAGGAAATGTGTCGATGTTCCGATAAACTTTGTGTCATGTCGTCCTGACCTAATGTTGTTTTTATTGGCAATTTTTGTATAGCGCCGAAGCACTTATTTTGACTTCATCATAAATCAAAAAGGAGCACCTTGTCGTGCTCCATTTTCTAGAATTTTGAAAGTCTTGGATTAGCAATATTGATTTTTAAAATCCACAATACGATTACGCACATTTTGCCAGTCCGCTCCGAGTTCAATGCTTTGTCCAATCTCAATTTGTGGGATTTTTCCGCGCATACGTTCTAAGCGTTCCTGATTTGGAAGAGCCAAGTTTTGAATTCCATCAAGCGCAATGCATGCAGATTCACGGTTATTACATACGAGGCCCATATCACAACCTGCATTTAATGCTGCTTGGATACGAGCATCTGCGCCGCCAGCGACACAAGCTGCTTGCATGCTTAAATCATCGGAGAATAAAACGCCATCAAATTGGAGCTCTTGACGTAAGACTTTCTGAATCCAATACGGTGAAAAACCAGCAGGGTTAGGATCAATATTTTCATAAATCACATGCGCAGGCATTAAGGCATCAAGCTGTGGTTGCAGTTGAATAAAGCTTTGCATGTCTTTTTGATAGATTTCTTCATAACTACGATGGTCAATAGCAGCAGCAACATGTGAGTCTGCTTTCACCGATCCATGGCCTGGGAAATGCTTACCTGTAGATGCCATCCCCGCACGTTTCATACCTTTTAAGAAAGCACTTGCCAATGGAATAATGTCTTGCATATTTTTGGCAAAACCACGGTCACCAATCACATCACTGACATCATTTAAATCAAGCACCGGTGCAAAACTGAAATCGATGCCGACCGCAAGGACTTCGGCTGCCATCAACCAGCCACATTGTTCAGCCAGTTCAACAGCTTTTTCAGGTTCAGTTAAGTAAATTTCTCCAAACTTACCCATAGCTGGTAGGAGTGTGAAGCCTTGCTTTAAGCGTTGTACACGACCACCTTCCTGATCGACCGCAATTAAAATATCAGGACGAATTTGACGCATATGGTCGGTTAGGGCACGAACTTGTTCAGGAGATTCAATGTTACGACCAAATAAAATCATGCCGCCAACTTGTGGTGCCTGTAATAGTTCAATATCTTCTTGGGTAAGTTCTGTGCCAGCAATGTCGAGCATTAATGCGCCAATCATATTCGGTGTCCGTGTTGGAATTTTTAAGGAAAAACAATACCTGAATTCTGCAATGATTTGCTACACTTTGTCAGCAGAGAATATGATAAAACTACACGACATAAACATATTAAGTTGTTTAAGATTTTGAATCTATTCAATTCAGGTCGAAAACCAACACGGTAATATTGGTCTTAATACCAAGGAAGTACAAATTATTTATGAAACTTCAAACATTAGCTTGTGCCGTTGCGATTGCGACAGGTGGATTCTTTTTCACTCATGTGGTGAATGACGCAATTGCTGCCAATAATACAGAAGCAGTGAGTGCGGGTACTATTCAACCCACTCAAGAACAAGCCTTGGTCTCACGTCAGCTTGCAACATTGGTAGACCGTCAACACTATTTAAATCAGCGTTTAGATGCCAATACCTCTAACCGTATTTTAGATTTTTATATTGATAGTTTAGACGCTGAACATACGTTGTTCTTGGCATCGGATATTGAAAATTATAAAAAACGTTATGGTTCAACTTTTGGTGCAAATCTCAAAGCGGGCAATTTAACAGGGCCGTATGCGATTCATGCGCAATATCGTGAGCGCTTAAAACAGTTCTACACCTATATGTTGGAAGAGCTGAAAAAGCCACAGAATTTAAATCAACCGAATAACTACATCGAAACTGATCGTGAAAAAGCACCATTCTTTAAATCGACAGAAGAGCAGCGTGCGCATTGGAATAAAATGTTGGTCTCTCAGCTGATCAACTTAACCATCAGCAAAGAAGAAGAGAAAGCCAAACAAAAAGCGTTGAAAGATGACCCAACACTGGCAAACGGTCAAGATTTAACAGGTCCTGAAGACTTAACACCTGTACAGACTTTAACCAAGCGTTATACGCGTCAGTTAGAGCGGATTAGTCGTTTAAAAAGCGATGATGTGCTCGACAAAACTCTGAATGCCATGATGCTGACGTATGATCCGCACAGTAACTATTTCCCACCTGTAGATGCGATGGAATTGAACCGTCAAACCACGTTGCAATTGGAAGGGATTGGGGTGTCGATTCGTCCTGAACGTGGCAACGAAGACTACACTAAAATTGAAACGATTGTAGAAGGTGGTCCAGCTAGCAAATCAGGACAAGTCAAGTCAGGCGATCGTATCGTTGGTGTTGCCCAAGATGGCGACAAAATGGTCGATGTGATCGGTTGGCCGAGCAATGAAATTGTCGGACTGATTCGTGGTAAACGTGGCACCAAAGTGACTTTACGTTTATTGGGTGCTGGTGCGTCCATGAATCAAGCGCGAAATGTCACTATTGTACGTGATGTAATTCAAGAAGAAGATGCAGGCGTGCGTTCACGTACCGTTGAAATTGAACGTGATGGCAAAAAACATAAGTTTGGTGTGATTGAAATTCCATCGTTTTACTTAAACTATCGTGCACGTCGTGCGGGTACAGATTACCGTTCTGTGTCGGAAGATACCAATAAAGCTTTAAAAACTTTAGATGCGCAAAATGTTGAAGGCATCATCATTGACTTGCGTAACAACCCTGGTGGCTCACTTGAAGAAGTAGCACGTATGCTTGGACAAGTGATTAAATCAGGTCCAGTGGTGCAAATCCGTGATGGTAATGGCAATGTCAGCGTGTTTGAAGATGATGATGGTGGCGCGCAAACTTATGCAGGCCCATTGGCGGTATTGATTAATTTGGCTTCGGCTTCTGCGAGTGAAATTTATTCTGCTGCGATTCAAGACTATGAGCGTGGTGTGGTGATTGGTAGTACCACAACGGGTAAAGGAACAGCGCAGGTACAACTTGACTCTTTAGCCTATGGTCAAGCAACCTTAACGCAACGTAAATTTTACCGAGTGACGGGCGGCAGTACCCAAAATAAAGGGGTCGTACCGGATATTAAGCTGGTCGATATTTACAATGAAGAGTTTGGTGAGCGTAAATCGAAAAATGCTTTACAGTGGGATACTATTCCAACTGCACCGTTTAAACGTGAAGGCTCGATCCAAGCCTATGTTCCAGATTTGATTAAGTCATCTCAGCAACGCGTCACGATTGATCCTCAATTTAAGTATTTAGAGCAACGTACAGCGATTGCAAAAAAGACGGATGAGCAAAAGCGTGTGGTACTCGACTTAACGAAGCGTAAAGCTGAATTGTTGGCACTAGAGCAAAAGTCTTTGGATGCTGAAAATCAACGTCGTAAAGTGGTGGGTCAAAAGCCTTATGCCAACTGGGAGAGCTACCAAGCGTCTATGGATGCATTGGTGGAAGCACGTGCGAAAATGAAGGCGAACCAACGTCCAGCACTGCCTGAAGAAGAAGTCTTTGTGACGGAAGCAGCGAATGTGCTAATGGACTATGCCAAATTACAAGGTACGAATCCAACAACAGCAGCCAAAAAGTAAGCCATTCATCCATAAAAATATTGAGCTGATTGCTTAAGTTTTTGACGGAAAAGATGAATTTACCTATTGAGAAATAGCGAGCTACGGCTCGCTATTTTTTTGTGTAGAGAGGCATGATTTAAATCTAGAAAACAATATAGAAATCAATCTAATTTATTCATTTTATTATGGTTAGAAACTGTTCTAAAATAAAAACCACCTGATGCATTTTTTATCAAAAGTTTAAGTTTTAGTGAACTTGATCAAGCTTTCTTTTTTTAAATTAATCAGTTGCTTAAAATCTTGAAAGAAAGACTTGACCATTATCGTAGACTAATAGATTCTAAGGGAAAATAAGTAAGTAATTGAAAACGTAACAAGTTAAAGGGAAGAGATAGATTGGGTAATTCGGTTAAAGAAAGTGCCACGATAACCTAAGCGGAACGCTTGATATGACTCATATTCATTATGATTACAGTCTGGTCGCTGGTTCAATCGTAGTTGCATTATTAAGTTGTTACTTTGCTGTTTCACTCGAACAAATGTTGTTTCGTGGAACACGACCAAGATATGAAAATGTCATTTTATTCTTCAGCGGTGCAATTTTAGGTGCTGCGATCTGGTGCATGCATTTTGTAAGCATGATAGCCAGCCATTTGCCTTCAAGCCATAGTTTCGATACCAGTCTGACCCTGATATCCTATTTTATTGCTTTCGTTGCTTCCACTTTTGCTGTGTGGTTAACCACACGACAGACATTACCTTTTCCTCGTTTAATTTTAGGTTCAGTGTTAATGGGCCTTGGCATTTCCGGCATGCATTATACCGGTATGCTGAGTTTAGCCGTTCAGGGCTATGAACAACGGTATGAACCTTTAATTGTTATCTGTTCAATTTTAGTTGCGATCTGTGGTTCGGGTTTGGCCTTTTGGATGACGTTTAAAAATAAATATTCGCCAAAACGGAATATTTTGAATGTCTTTGTCGCATTAATGCTGACTTTTAGCATTGTGGCTATGCATTATATTGGTATGGCGGCTGTTGATTTTGTACCGCTAAACTCGATGGATGTATTGGTGGCAGCGCAGATAAACCATAATTTATTGCTGTTTATTGTCTTATTTGTCACCAGTTTATTGTTGATGGCAGCCTTTAGTGTAGCGGTATTAGAACAACGTTTAGAGCATCGCAGTTTACAGTTGATGCGCGCAAATCGAGAACTGGCCAATCAAGCGGTACAGGACAATTTGACCCGTTTACCTAATCGACTATTTTTGGCTGAATATGCACATTTTCTATTTACAGAGCATCGCTTAAGACAAGATAAAATTGCTTTTATTTATATTGATATCGACCGTTTTAAAGCGGTCAATGATGTGTTTGGACACCATGTAGGTGATCAACTACTGATTCAAATTGCCACACGCATTCACCGTTTAATTAATGATCAAGCCAAATTGCTACGAATCGGTGGGGACGAGTTTCTGATTGTGCTTGAGTCAGCAAGCAATGACTCTGCCACAGCAATGTCTGAAAAAATATTGGAATTGATGCAAGAAAGCTTTTTGATTGCAGGTAAGGAAATTAACATTTCAGGCAGTATTGGTATTGCGATGTACCCAGAACATGGTGCGAACTTGCAAGATCTGCTGATCAATGCAGACACTGCAATGCTGAGTTCAAAGTATCAAGGGCGGAATACCTATTCATTTTTTAATTATACCGCTGACCAATTTGAAGAAAAAAGTCAGACGAAACTGATCAATGATTTGTATAAAGCGGTAGAAGAACAACAATTTATCTTATTTTATCAGCCAAAATTCAATGCCACTGATCGTGAAATTTGTGGGGTTGAGGCCTTAATTCGTTGGAATCATCCAACCTTAGGTATGCTGACGCCAAATAAGTTTATCAATGGTGCGGAAAAAACTGGACTGATTATTGCCATGGGCTATTGGGCGCTTGAAGAAGCCTGTAAGCAAATTCAGCACTGGGAAAAGCTGAATATGCCGCTGTATCCGATTGCGGTCAATTTATCGGCCATCCAGTTTGAGCATAAACATTTATTTAGTACTTTAGAGTCGCTTTTTGCACGTTATGAAATTAACCCGTCAAATTTAATTATTGAAATTACCGAGTCAACAGCGATGCATCATATCGATGCCAGCATCGTGACTTTTGAACATTTGAGACAGATGGGGATTAAAGTTGCGATTGATGACTTTGGAACAGGACATTCAAGTTTCTTATATTTAAAAGAACTGCCTGTAGATGAACTGAAAATTGACCGTGAGTTTATCCGCAATTTGAGCGTCGGCTCTAAAGAAGAAATTATTTTAGAAAGTATTATTCACTTGGCAATTCGACTGGGGTTAACAGTCACTGCAGAAGGTGTAGAGACAGAACAACAAGCAGAAATTTTAAAACGTTTAGGTTGCCAACAGTTACAAGGATATTTGTTAGGAATGCCGATGCCAGTGGCACAGCTTGAAGAATGTATGAAAATGAAAGCTGAATAAAGTCATTTGTAGTCTGATCGCATTGCCAATGAGTATAGAAAAAAGACAGTGGAATACGTTATATCGTCGATAAAAACAGGTCGTCATCCAATGTAAAACATCAAGACACGCCACGCTAAGATTTTGACTCAACCCGATGTGGTTGATTATTTTTAATGGTCAATCTGATACAATATCGCCAATTTTCCATATTGATCAGATCTGATCTTTTGCACTGCGAGTTTTGCAGTAGGTGTCTTTCATGAGTTTTAAAGAAGAATTAGCGACACAGGTCGCTCAGCGACGTACTTTCGCTATTATTTCCCACCCCGATGCCGGTAAAACCACAATGACAGAAAAACTGTTGTTATGGGGACAGGCGATTCAGGTTGCAGGTATGGTAAAAAGCCGTAAATCTGATCGTGCGGCAACGTCTGACTGGATGGAAATGGAAAAAGAACGTGGTATTTCGATCACCACTTCTGTTATGCAGTTCCCGTTTAAAGACAAGATGATTAACTTGCTCGACACCCCAGGGCATGAAGACTTTTCTGAAGATACCTACCGTACATTAACCGCTGTTGACTCTGCGCTTATGGTGATTGATGGTGCAAAAGGTGTCGAAGACCGTACGATCAAATTGATGGAAGTGTGTCGTATGCGCGACACGCCGATTATTTCATTCGTCAACAAAATGGACCGTGAAATTCGTGAGCCATTAGAACTGCTTGATGAAATCGAAAACGTTTTAAAAATTAAATGTGTTCCGATTACTTGGCCACTGGGCACAGGTCGTGACTTTGCCGGTGTATTTAACCTACTCGAAGAAAAATTCTACGTTTATAAGGCGGGTTTCGGTTCAACCATTACGGATATTGAAGTTCGTGATGGCTATGACTATGCAGATTTGCGTGAAAAAGTAGGTGATCTCGCTTGGGCTGCATTTGAAGAATCATTGGAGTTGGTTCAAATGGCCAATGAGCCTTTAGACCGTGATGAATTTTTGGCAGGTCGTCAAACGCCAGTCTTGTTTGGTACGGCACTCGGTAACTTTGGTGTAGACCATGTGTTGGATGCATTTAGTCAATATGCACCTGAACCTAAAGCACATCCGACTCAAGACCGTAAAGTTGAAGCGACTGAAGAGGGCTTCACAGGGTTCGTCTTTAAAATTCAAGCCAATATGGACCCAAAACACCGTGACCGTATTGCATTCATGCGTATCTGTTCAGGTAAGTATGAAAAAGGCTTAAAAATGAAACATGTACGTCTAGGTAAAGATGTACGTATTAGTGATGCTTTAACGTTCCTTGCTGGTGACCGTCAGCACCTTGAAGAAGCATGGCCGGGTGACATTATCGGTTTGCATAACCATGGTACGATTCAAATTGGTGATACCTTCACTTCGGGTGAAGATTTACACTTTACCGGTATTCCTCACTTCGCCCCTGAAATGTTCCGTCGCGTGCGTTTAAAAGATCCTTTGAAGTCAAAACAGCTACAAAAAGGCTTAAAAGAACTTTCAGAAGAAGGTGCGACTCAGGTCTTTATGCCGCAAAACAGTAACGACTTAATTGTGGGTGCTGTGGGTGTGCTTCAGTTTGAAGTGGTGGCTTATCGCCTGAAAGAAGAATACAAAGTTGATTGTATTTACGAGCCTGTAAGTATCAATACCGTACGTTGGGTATCTTGTGATGACGAGAAAAAATTCAACGAATTTAAGAAAAAAGCACATGACCAATTGTCTGTCGATGGCGGTGGTCATTTAACTTATCTTGCACCAAGTCGTGTGAATTTACAGTTAATGCAAGAACGTTATCCGGATATCGTGTTCCGTAATACACGTGAACACTAAGTTGTTCTTTTACAGAAATAAAACAGCTTCTTCGTGAAGCTGTTTTATTTTGTGGTAGAGTTTTTAAATCCATACATTACGCAATCATTTGGTCGTTTAGGACATCATGAAAATATTCAAGGATGCTACAGTTTTTGCACTTTTGGGGAGTGTTTTGCTGCTCAGTGCATGTGATTCAGGAAAAGAAAACAAAGCGACAAAGCCGGCCGATGATGGCGCTTCTGAAGCGGCCGTGATCAATCCAGATGTTTTGCCTTATTTAAATATCCAAGAGCAAGCCGCTAAAATTGCCAAACCGTTTTGTGAAAATAAAAGTTGTATTGATTTAGAGATACAAACCATTCAGACCGTAGATACGTGGTTGAATAGCTGGATTGAAAAGAATCAGGCGAGCGTCGTACAAGATCAGATTGCACTAAAGCAGAATATGAATCTCCAACAAGCTGTCGATGCGTATGTGAAAAAATCAGATGCTTGGCAGGCCGAGTTTAAAACCAATAAAGCCTATGAATTGGCGATGTACACACGAGTTCCATATCAACGGAATCAATATGTGCTGCTGCAAATCGGTGTCGATACCAAACAGGAAAATATCACGGTCAAAGAGCGCTATTATTTTTTTGTGGCAGACCGTCGTGCGAAAAAAAATCTCAAACCCTTAGATATTATTGATGCAAAGCAGCAGCAAAATATGGATGCCATTGTGCAGCAAGCCTATGGCAAATGGTTAGATGAACAAGAGGTGGATGTCAAAAAATCGGCACCGAAAAAGCTCTATTGGGGCCAAGCAGATTGGTTCTTTGATCAAGAAGGTGTCGGTTTGCATTACCGTACAGATGAAATTGTCAAAGATAGTAAACAACTGGATATTTATCTCAGCAAAGCGCAAACACAACAAGTCTTGAAAGCTGATGTGTATCAGCATATGTTCTAAACAACGAAAGTATTTAATTTGATGAGATATTTACTGAGATAAATATCAATTATTCGAAATGAAAGGTTGAAGCAATGGTGCAAAAAAATAAAATTTGGGCAAGCTCAATATTGGCAGTTTCTGTTGCATTCACGGCGTGTCAGCCACAACAAGCTGAACCTGAAAAAAAGCCGGATCAAGCCAAAACTGAACAGCCAGATTTGAGTGCAAAACTGATTGGTGATGCGGAAAAATTACAACTGAATTTACCTGAATGTGATGGCGGGGTCTGTCCTGAAATTTCAGTTGAACGCTTAAACAGTAATCAAGCCTTTATTGATGAATTTATTGATGCGGAAATTTTAAAACAGTTGGGAGAGATCCTGTCTGTTTCGCCTTTAGAAGATAAAACGCTGAGTACTGATGCTCCCGCTGCAAGTGAAGTACCTGCAGCGTCTGAAGCAAAATCTGCTTTGGCAAAGGTTGAAACGCCCAAATTAAAATTGGAAAAAGCCACGCAGCCTTATATGCAAGCATTTTTAAATTTAGATAAAGAGTTGAAATCTTTAAGCGCCAATCAGCAAATCAGTTTGATGATTAAACCTAAAATATTGAATGCTGAAAAACCCTTGGCAACAGTGGTTTTAAATACCAGCTCATATTTAGGTGGGGCGCATGGTTCTTCTGCACAGCAATATTATAACTTCGATTTAAGCACTCAAAAATTGGTACAGCTCAATGACATATTATTGCCCAATCAACGTACTAAACTTGAAAAGCTGGGCTATGAAGTCTTTAAAACTTGGGTGAAAGATGCCAAGTTGGCGGACAATGTTCAAGAATATGAACAGATTTGGAAATTTAAACTGTCTGATAACTTTTATCTAAGTCAGCAAGGTCTAATTTTGCAATATGCCGAATATGAAATTGGGCCATATGTGGCGGGTTTACCACGTTTGACCATTCCGTATGATCAATTGCAAAGTATCTTGAAAAAGCAATATCTACCAGTAGTTGAAGCTGCTGAAGCCTCAGCCGTAAAAGCAAATTAATTAGTTCAATGACTTACTCACTGTTTGATACGCATACGCATTTTGATGTTCCTGATTTTGACGTTGATCGGGAACAGTTGGCGCATGCTGCCAAACAGGTGGGTGTCGATGCTTTGGTATTGATTGGTTTTGTGCAGTCACGTTTTCACGATTTGCTGCAAACCCAAGAGTTTTTAGCTCGTTTATCCAATGCTCCCAAAAGCTATTTAGCCCCCGGCTTACATCCGTTTTATATTGAGCAACATCGTACAGAACATTTGTTCGATGTGGAACAGCTGCTAAAGCAGCATGATTGTGTCGCTATCGGTGAAATAGGTTTAGATACCTTTTTGAAACAGCATAAACAGCCCGAACTTTTTCAAAAGCAGCAGCAGTATTTTTCCGCACAACTTGAATTAGCACAGCAGTTTGATAAACCCATTTTGCTGCATATTCGCAAATCCCATGCGGAGGTGCTTTCGATGTTGAAAAAGCATCAATTTAAGCTCGGTGGTATCGCACATGCATTTAGTGGTGGTGTTGAAGAAGCGAAGGCATTTACCAAGCTAGGTTTTAAAATTGGTGTAACGGGGCAAATCACCAATCCCAATGCAAAAAAATTACATCAAGTGGTTCAGACTTTAGGGGCGGCACATTTGGTCTTAGAAACCGACTGTCCCGATATGACACCCTTATGTTGTCAGCATTCGACGGAAGGGCGTACTCGTAATACGCCGGTCAATTTGCCCTATGTCTTGCAGGGTTTGGCTCAGAGCTTAAACCGTACTGAATCTGAGATTGCAGATATATTATGGAAAAATTCATTACAAGCATTGCATCTGGGCGCTTAAGCGGCAACAAATATTGACGCTGCTTGATTGAATCTAGTTTCATTCGCATCGTGCATGCAATGATGGTTTTCTAAAAAAAGGCGCATTATGCAATTTCTAAAATGCTTTAGACTTGGCATTATGCTGTTAAATTATTTTGAGTGAGTTTTACATGGCACAAGGACTATTGGCTGGCAAACGCTTTTTAATCGCGGGTATTGCAAGTAAGTTATCAATCGCATTTGGTATTGCGCAAGCTTTACATCGCGAAGGTGCAGAACTGGCTTTTACTTATCCAAACGAAAAATTAAAAAAACGTGTAGATGATTTTGCTGAACAATTTGGTTCAACTTTAGTTTTCCCATGTGATGTCGCAGTGGACGCTGAAATTGATACCGCTTTTGCTGAACTTGCTAAACATTGGGATGGTCTAGACGGTGTTGTGCATTCAATTGGTTTTGCACCAGCGCATACTTTAGATGGCGATTTCACTGATATTACCGACCGTGAAGGTTTTAAAATTGCTCACGACATCAGCGCATATAGCTTTATTGCGATGGCTCGTGCGGCAAAACCTTTATTGGCTGCACGTCAAGGTTGCTTATTGACGCTGACTTACCAAGGTTCTGAACGCGTAATGCCAAACTATAACGTTATGGGTATGGCAAAAGCGTCACTAGAAGCAGGCGTACGTTATTTGGCAACAAGTCTTGGTGCTGAAGGTATTCGTGTAAATGCGATTTCAGCAGGTCCGATTCGTACCTTAGCGGCTTCAGGGATTAAATCTTTCCGTAAAATGTTAGACCTAAATGAAAAAGTCGCACCACTTAAACGCAATGTAACTATTGAAGATGTCGGTAATGCAGCATTGTTCCTTTGCTCGCCTTGGGCAAATGGTATTACAGGTGAAATTTTGTATGTTGATGCTGGCTTTAATACTGTAGGTATGAGCGCTGATCTAATGGCAGATGCTGAGTAATTTGCTCCTCCCTTTTTAAAAGGGAGGGTGGGAGGGATTTTGTTAAGTAGAAGTAAATCCCCCTCATTCCCCCTTTAGTAAAGGGGGAAGCTAAAAGGCAATAAAAAAGACCGCTAAAAGCGGTCTTTTTTATATCTGAGATCAAGTAATTAAGCTTGGCCTTCAGCAGCAGTTTGCGCACGTTGCAAATTCGCTTCGAATTCAGCATCGAAGTTAATTGGTGTAAGCAATAATTGTGGGAAGCTGCCTTTAGTAACCATATCGTTCACTGCTTCACGTAGGAATGGGAACAAGATATTTGGGCAGTAAGCACCAAGAATGTACGGAAGACGTTCTTCTTCAACGCTATCGATCAGGAAGATACCTGCTTGAGTAACGTCAACGATAAATGCAGTGTCACCCGCATTGTTCGCTTGAACGACAACTTTCAGTGAAACTTCGAAGTGTGTTGGATCAACTTTTTCTGCAGAAGAAGAAAGGTTGATATTTAGTTCAGGCTGCCATTCTTTAGTAAATACTTGAGCCCCAGGTACTTCGAAAGAAATATCTTTAGTATAAATACGCTCTAATGCCAATTGTGGTTGAGCTTGTTGTTCTTCACTCATTGTTTATTCCTTAATATGAGGTGACGATTTATGTTTAAAATTAAGATAGCATGCCGTCGAGTTTGCCTTCACGCTCTAAAGCATAAAGTTGGTCAAAACCGCCAATAAACTGATCATTAATAAAAATTTGAGGAACGGTACGGTGGTTGGTGCGTTGCATCAATTCAACACGTACTTCAGGCGCTTCATTTGATAAATTAATTTCTTTATAAGCCACGCCTTTACGCTCTAGGAGCTGTTTTGCACGAATGCAGTAAGGACATACAGTTGTTGAATAAATCGTAACTTCAGCCATGTTAATCTCCTAAGAAGCGCTTATTTGCTTTTAACTAAAGGTAAGCCTTGAGCTTTCCAGTTGCTAATGCCGCCGTCTAAACGGTATGCATCTGCATGACCGACTTGTTGCAATGCAGAACCTGCCACTTGACCAAGGTTACATACAAAAACCAACGGGCGATCAGAAGTTTTTAACTCTTCAATGTGTTTTGTAATTTGGCTATATGGAATATTACGGCTACCGCTAATATGACCTTCGCGGAAGTCTTTCGCATCACGTAAGTCAATCAATTGAGCATTTTTAGCTTTAACTAAAATCCCTAAAGATTGAGGTGAAATTTTGCGACCATTACGCTGGCCTTCAAGAATAAAGAACAGCACGACCAATACAGCCAGCGTTCCAAATAAGAAGGGGTGATTCCCCATAAATTCGAACCAACGTTCCACAATTCACCTAACTACAATTTTAAATTGCCAAGAGTATAGCCCATAAATATGGTGATCAAAATCACCCCTTCAAGGGCATGAACAGAATAAAAATTAATTTTTTTGCTGCGCTTCCGTGATTTCGTCGATCAGACGTAAATAACTGTCTAATCGGCGCGGCAAAATTTCGCCATTTTGAGCTGCCATTCTAAGCGCACATTGCTTTTCATGTTTATGCGTACAGTTACGGAACTGGCAATAGCCCAAATGTGACTCGATCTCAGGGAAACCTTGCTGAACTTTTTCCAATTCTAGGTGCCATAAACCAAATTCACGGATTCCTGGTGAATCAATCAATGCAGAACCTTCACCAAACGCAATTAAGCGCGTAGAGGTGGTGGTGTGCTGACCGAGCGC
The DNA here is from genome assembly GCF_013417875.1 of Acinetobacter sp. YH12219. Lineage (NCBI taxonomy): Bacteria > Pseudomonadati > Pseudomonadota > Gammaproteobacteria > Moraxellales > Moraxellaceae > Acinetobacter > Acinetobacter sp. YH12219. The sequence continues at coordinate 1,589 of NZ_VPDC01000006.1, read as the reverse complement.
GGAGTTTTCCGAAATAATATTGGTTTTTTGCGCAGCATCCGGAACAATGGCATTAATTAAAGTACTTTTACCAACCCCAGACTGACCTACAAATGCGACAGTTTCACCAGAAAGTCGAGCAGAAAGTGCGCTTAAGTCACCATCAGATTGGGTTTGCATGACCTCATAGCCCAAGTCATGATATTCTTGTAATAGCGTTAAGATCGGATCGTTGTCTTTAAGCAAGTCGGATTTATTTAAGACCAATAATGCTGGAATATCGGCATCTGCACAGGCCACCAAATAGCGGTCAATCAGGCCTGGCGCTGGCTCAGGAAGTGGTGCAAATACAATCACAATCAGGCTGACATTGGCTGCGACAGGTTTCACTTTGTGATAACGGTCAGGGCGTGTCAGTAAAGATTGGCGTGGATGAATCGCGGTAATAATCCCTAAACCTGTAATCGGGTCAGCTTGCCATTTGACACGGTCACCCGTCACCAATAATTCGAGATTGGTACGGGTATGGCAGCGCCAAACACTGCCTAATTCGATGGGTTTCCAATGGGGTTCAGGTTCACCTGCTTGCACAATGGGTTTTTCAGGATGTTGGTCGGGTGTAGACAGCGCTTGAACTTCAAGTTGACGACCATAATGTTGGACGACCAAGCCTTCCAAATCTGCAGAAGTATCGATTTCTTCCTGACGAGATTTATGTTGCTTCTGAATGCGACGTTGCTGCTGTTCAGTCAGTCGGCGCTTACGAATTAAAGCCATTCATATCCTAAAAAACCATGAAAACTAGATGGCAAAAATAGCATGAAAGCAGGGGCTATTTACAGCGCAAGCCCAATAAATTTGCTACTATGTTCATTTTTACAGCCTAATAAGATTGCACATTTATGAGCAGCACACCTGATACACGCCTGATTTGGATTGACCTTGAAATGACAGGTCTAGATACAGATAACGACCAGATTATTGAAGTTGCAACAATTGTGACGGATGATAATTTAAATATTCTGGCGGAAGGGCCTGTGCTTGCGGTACATCAGTCTGACCGTGTGCTCAATGCGATGGATGAATGGAATACTCGCCAACATGGTCAATCAGGCCTAATCGAACGTGTACGTCGTAGTAAATTAACAGCACAAGATGCTGAACAGCAAACTTTAGAATTTTTGAAAAAATGGGTGAATCCAAAATCATCACCGATGTGCGGTAACTCAATTTGCCAAGATCGTCGTTTCTTGCATCGTTTAATGCCTGAAATGGAACAATACTTCCACTACCGTAATCTCGATGTATCATCAGTGAAAGAATTGGCGAAACGCTGGCGCCCAGAGATTATGGGTGGCTTGAAGAAAAATGCCTCGCATTTAGCAATGGATGATATCCGTGACTCGATTGCAGAGCTTAAATACTACCGTGAATATTTCTTTATTATGAATAAAGACTAGGGTCTGTTGACATTTGTTGATTAAAAAAAATAGCGAGATAGTAAAATTAAATCGCCAAACCCAATTTTACACTCGCTATGCCTCGAACAATGCTAAATGATCAACACTGGTCCAAGTTACTTGCTATTTTCCGTCACTTTAATATTTATC
>NZ_VPDC01000007.1:0-87944 GCF_013417875.1 Acinetobacter sp. YH12219 | reverse complement strand
TTAGAGGAATTGCCACAAGATACGATAAGCTAAAACGTAACTATCAAAGCGCTGTTGCTTTAGCTTGTATATTTATATGGTTGCCTCTTTAGCTCAATTTATCGGCTGTAAATGTCAACACACCCTATTTAAAATAAAATAATTATGAAATTAATTTTTTATAGGAATTAGTTTTTTTGTAATAATATTTATTTAAAGAATGTGATTGTCTATTAAAAAATAAACCCGCACTAAGCGGGTTTATTTTTATCTCAAAAGAGGTTACAAGTTCGGGTACTAATTACATGTTTGGGTAATTAGGACCACCGCCACCCTCAGGTGTTACCCAAGTAATGTTTTGAGAAGGATCTTTGATGTCACACGTCTTACAGTGCACACAGTTTGCCGCGTTAATTTGGAAACGCTTAGAACCGTCATTCTCTTCCATAATTTCATAAACACCGGCAGGGCAGTAGCGCTGAGCAGGCTCATCCCATTTTGGTAAGTTCACATTTACAGGAATAGAAGCATCTGTCAATTTCAAGTGAGCAGGTTGGTTCTCTTCGTGAACGGTATTCGATACGAATACTGAAGACAAACGGTCAAATGTAATTTTACCATCTGGTTTTGGATAATTCGGTTTGAAGTTCGCAGCATCGACAGTTTTTAAAGCGCTGAAGTCTGGCTGTAAGTCATGCAGCGTGAACGGCACTTTAAAGATGTTTTGATCAACAAAGTTGAACGCACCACCCATCCATTGACCAAACTTATGCATAGCAGGGCCGAAGTTACGAGAGTTATATAACTCTTCTTTCAACCAACTGTTATTGAACTTGTCTGTGTACGCAGTTAACTCCTTAGCGAAGAAATCTTCACCTTCAGTCACACGTGCAATGGCAAGGTCACCACCTTTTTCCACACCAGCAGCAATCGCTTCAAATACAGCTTCACCGCACAGCATGCCTGATTTCATTGCTGTATGAGAGCCTTTGATTTTCGCAAAGTTTAGGAAACCTGCGTCATCACCAATTAAGCTACCACCAGGGAAAGTGAATTTAGGTAGTGAGTTGAAGCCACCTTTTACAACCGCACGTGCGCCATAAGAAATACGCTTACCACCCTCAAGATATTGCTTGATCAGTGGATGTGTTTTCCAACGCTGCATTTCCATAAATGGATACATGTGTGGATTGGTATATGATAAGTCAACGATCATGCCCAAAGTCACTTGGTTGTTCTCAGCGTGGTATAACCACCAACCGCCTGAAGAACCTGTTTCACTTAAAGGCCAACCTGCACCGTGCATCACCAAACCTGGTTTGTGCTTAGCAGGATCGATTTCCCAAAGTTCTTTAATACCAATACCGTAATGTTGCGGATCAGCATCTTTATCTAAGTTGAACTGAGCAATCAGACGTTTACCTAAGTGACCACGACAGCCTTCAGCAAATAATGTGTATTTGGCATGAAGTTCATAGCCAGGAGTAAAGTTATGCGTTGGTTCGCCATCTTTACCAATGCCCATGTCACCAGTCTGAATACCTTTCACAGTACCATCTTCATGGTAAAGGATTTCAGATGCTGCAAAGCCTGGGAAAATAGACACTTCTAATTCTTCAGCTTTAGCACCTAACCAGCGAACCACGTTACCTAACGAAATAACATAGTTGCCATCGTTATGCATGGTTTTTGGCACCATCCAATGCGGTGCTTCTTGTGATTTTTCATCAGACAATAAGAAATAGGTTTTATCTTCAGTCACAGGCACATTTAACGGTGCGCCTTGTTCTTTCCAATCTGGGAACAATTCATTCATCGCGCGAGGTTCTAGCACAGCACCCGATAGAATATGCGCACCCACTTCGGAGCCCTTTTCCACGACACAAACGGACAGATCGTTTAGGTTATTTTCAATTGCAAGTTGACGAATTTTAATCGCAGCAGATAGGCCGGCAGGACCTGCACCGACGATAACTACGTCAAACTCCATCGATTCACGTTCGATGTGTTCCATGTAGGACTCCTCATATTTCGGAAGGTGGCATCCATTCAATTCATTTAAATGGTGCTGCCATGAGTGTTCTTAATGCCCAGACACAATTTTTCTATCGTGTCTTTGATATTGTGGGCTAGTATAGTTTTAAACCGAGTTCTAGCCAATTGGCTGAATCATATTATTTTTCCGTCACTAAGGTATTTATTAGGCGGATGAAGCAGCAATTGAACGAAAACCCGACGAAAAAATTCATTAATAGGGATGATAGAAATTTAATGAACATTGCACAATACTTAAAAGATGGACAGTCCGGTCACAAAAGGTCAATCCCCCCATTAGATCAATGGCATCCAAAGCATTGTGGTGCAATGGATTTGAAGGTTTTAGCCAATGGAGAATGGTGGCACGATGGTCAATTGATCAAGCGGCAAGCACTCATTGATCTGTTCTCAACCGTGCTTTGGAAAGAAGATGGGAAATTCTATTTAAAAACCCCTGTGGAACAAATTGAAATACAGGTGGAAGATGAGCCTTTATTTGTTAATCAAGTCGATACGCTTGAGCTAGAAAACAAGCGCTATATCCAGTTTACGACCACAACACAAGACGTGATTGTTGTGGATGATGAACATCCGATTTTTATGCGTGAATATCAGGGTGAACTACGTCCTTATGTGCATGTACGTTTTGGAATTAATGCACTGATCCAGCGTGCCGCATTCTTTCATTTGGTTGAGATGGGTGAACTGCTTGAAAATGAAAAAGGTGAATCCATTTTAGTGTTACAAAGTGGTGATTTGCGCTTGCAATTAGGCACCTGAGGTTTAAGCTTTCCACCTTGTCATTCTGAACAATATATAAGTGACCCTATGACCGCCATTCACCCCATTTACCCACTGGATGTACCCATGCCGAAAGCTGGCGCAGATGCACCGATCGGTTTATTTGATTCGGGGATTGGTGGCTTATCTGTGGCCTTGGAAATTGCGCGCTATTTGCCGAATGAACGTATTGTGTATTATGCCGATACTGCACATGTACCCTATGGGCCACGTGATGATCAAAATATACGTGAGTTGACTGCACATGCCATAGAGTGGTTATACCGCCAAGGCTGTAAAGTCGCTGTCGTGGCATGTAACACGGCATCTGCTTTTAGTTTGGATTATTTGCGTGAACATTATGGGGAGAACTTCCCCATTATTGGTTTAGTTCCTGCGTTAAAGCCTGCCGTTCTGCAAACAAAAAGTAAAACAGTGGCTGTTCTTGCAACCCCTGCGACATTTCGTGGAAAGTTGATTAAAGATGTGATGCATCGTTTTGCTGAACCTGCAGGGGTGCAAGTTTTGTCAGTGACCAGTCTGGAATTGGTGCCCTTTGTTGAAGCAGGTGCGCAAATGACTGAGCCTTGCCTGCAGACATTAACCGAGATATTACAGCCAGTTGTAGATGCCGGTGCAGATTATTTAGTGCTTGGATGTACACATTACCCCTTCCTAAAATCGGCAATTCAGTATATTTTTGGTCAGAAGCTGACATTAATTGACTCAGGTTTTGCAGTTGCACGACAAACAGCCCGAATTTTGATTAAAAATGAGTTATTATTTGATCAGAAAAGAGAAAATTGTTTGCGTATAGAGTGCTATGTCAGTGGCAATAATGCGGAAAATTTAAAACCTGTTGTGGCGCGCCTGATTCAAGATGATATTTCTTGGAACATTGCCAACATCGGACTTATAAGTTCAGAAGACTAAATCAGTCATTTTGGACAACGTTGAATGAAAAAATTAGTTTTTTATTGGGGTAGTCATGTCGCATTTTCCAGCTAAGATCAATTCGATGCTGAGTGCGTTATGCAGCGGGAGAGGATCACTAATGCTCGATAAGCGTTATCAAGTATTCATTTCCACATCTGGTAGCGAAATGCAGCCAGAACGGATTATTTTGGCTCAGACGCTTGTGGGAATGGGGTTTTTCTCATGGGGGCTAGAACAACGCACACCATTGAGCACTGCTTTTGCACGTCGTCAAATTGACGATTGTGACTATGTGATGATTTTATTGGGCAGTCAATACGGTGAGCAGTCTGTGTCTGGTGTGGGCTATATGCACCTTGAATACATCTATGCGGTGACCAAGCAAAAACCTGTCATTGTGTTTATGCATGATGATCCAAATTCACGTGATGATGCGTTACATGATGCTAAACCTGAACTCCGTGAAAAATTTAAAGAATTTAGAAAACTATTACAAAATGAAGTTGATCAAGTTTTTACCTATCGTAGTTTGCGTGATTTAGAAATGGCAGTTCGATTGAACATGCCACAAATGCTAGAACGCTATCCTGTTACAGGTTGGGTGCGTCCACAGAATACTCAAGCTTTACATGATGAAATTGATCGTTTAAAAGCCCAGTTAGTTCAACTCGAAACAGAGTCTGGAAAACGCGAAGTTGATCCATTCTTATCTTTACCAAAAGTGTCGATGCATGAACTATTTTCATTTGAATACCGCATGCACGCTTATCAAGATGGTAATTTCAAAGAATTAAAAGTACAGAAGAAAATGACGTGGGCGCAGCTCTTGTCGATTTTAGGCGCAACCTTTGTTAATCCAACCCCTGAAGAATTCTTCTCTAAACGTATGAATGAGTTTTTGAATGAAACAGGTCTGGATGATGCACGTATTGAGATGCCACGTGCTCATGCGGTTGCGCGGGCACAAGTGAATATTCGTGCTTTACACAGCATTAAAAGCCAGATGCGGCAGAATGACTGGATTGTACCCAATGGCCGAGATGATCGTCAGCGGATGTTGTGGCAAGTGACCAGTAAAGGTCAAAAATTGTTAGAAAGTAATTTGCTTGATAATGATCGAGTTTTTCAATTTAAATCTGCATATTAATCTATTTTATTAAATGGATAAAAAGCTGTTACATTAGCGTCATTCAAATTGATGGAAAAAGCGTAATGTTGCCTGCCGAAAAAGCTAAAGTCACCATTATTCTCGCGAATCTAGGTACGCCTGATGCGCCAACTGTGCCCGCAGTGCGTCGTTTTCTGCAACAGTTTTTGTCGGATCAGCGGGTCATTGAAATTCCAAAACCGATTTGGCAATTGATTTTGCGTTTGTTCATTTTGCCATTTCGACCAAAGCGTGTGGCGCATGCCTATGAAATGGTTTGGGGCAATGATTCGCCTATGCGTGAAATATTGTTGGCGCAAGTTGACGCTGTAAAAGCACATTTAACTCAAGCGTATCCAGAGTTTGAACTGAAGGTGATTCCTGCCATGACCTATGGCAACCCAGGCATTCATGCAGCTTTAGATCAATTGGCGCAGCAGCCACAAGACCACATCGTCCTGTTTCCGCTATTTCCACAATATTCAGCAACATCGACTGCACCGCTATATGATGCGATCGCACAATGGATTCCGCAGCAACGCAATTTGCCGGGCTTGAGTATTATTCGTGATTACTATCAGCACCCGCTATTTATTCAAGCTTTAGCGCAAAGTGTGCGTGATTATCAAGCGGAGCATGGGGTCGCGGATAAGTTATTGATGTCTTTTCATGGCATTCCACAGCCTTATGCAGACAAGGGTGATCCCTATGCTGACCGTTGCCGTGTAACAGGACATTTAGTCGCGCAAGCGCTTGGTTTAACTGAAGATCAATATGAAATCAGTTTCCAATCGCGCTTTGGTAAGCAAGAATGGGTGAAACCTTATACTGATGCCACTTTGGACGCATGGGGCAAACAAGGCGTGAAATCGGTACAGGTTATGAGCCCTGCATTTTCAGCGGATTGTTTGGAAACGCTAGAAGAGTTGGCGCTGCAAAATGCTGAAATTTTCCAAGCTGCAGGCGGTGGTGAATATGGTTATATTCCTGCATTAAACGCGCGGGATGATCATGTCGCATTGCTCAATTTATTACTTCAAGCTAATCTTGATGCCTTAAAGCAAACATTAGCCCATTCATCGCCTTGAGGTTTTCGCCCTATGTTGCAAGTTAAAATCGTGCCCGTTACGGCATTTCAACAAAACTGTTCCATTGTTTGGGACTCTGAGTCGAAAGAAGCGGTATTGATTGATGCAGGGGGAGAGCCTGAAAAATTAAAAGCCGAAGTTGAAGCGCTCGGTTTAACGGTCAAAGCCTTGTGGTTAACGCATGGCCATTTAGACCATGCAGGTGCGGTTGGGGCATTAACCCAAGCTTGGAATGTTCCAGTGATTGGCCCGCATAAAGAAGATGCGTTTTGGTTGGACATGATTCAGGAGGTTTCTGCGAAATACGGTTTCCCGATCCCTGAAAATGTCCATGTGACCCAATGGTTGGAAGGCGGCGAAACCTTGAAGCTGGGTGCTGAAGAGTTTGAAGTTCGTTTTGCACCGGGGCATACACCGGGTCATGTCATGTTCTATAACGCAAAATATGCCGTGCTTTGGACGGGTGATGTGTTATTTAAAGGCTCGATAGGCCGGACAGATTTTCCACGTGGTAACCATCAACAATTACTCGACTCTATTCAGCGTGAATGTTTTAGCTTGCCAGATGACACGCAGTTTATTTCAGGGCATGGTCCAATGAGTACCATTGGTTATGAAAAACAACATAACCCTTTCGTTGCTAGTAAAGCGGGTTAAGCAACAAGATTGAGAAAGCCAATTAAAAAAAGGGATCCATAAGGATTCCTTTTTTTATTTACCTAAATAACAGGTTTATGCACTTGATTCCTTAGAATTGATCTTCTTCACGGCCACCATCAGCTTGAGGCGCATCTTGGGTTGGCAGGCGATATTCGTCATTGGCCCATGCACCAAGATCAATCAATTTACAACGATCTGAGCAAAACGGGCGATATTCATTATTTTCCCAAGTCGTCAATGCGCCGCAGCGTGGACAATTCATGGTGGTGGGCATGCTTAACTCCAGCAAAAACGGATGATTCAATTAGGCAAATACAGTCGCAGTTGTTAGACTTATGCCGTTCTGTTTAGTTTGATCTGTTTATGCCTATTCGTCAATTTCAAGCGCAGCGTATGCGAGCTCCCCGTGATTTTCAGCCGATTGATTCCACACCGATTTGTGTGGAAATTGGGGCTGGTAAAGGTAAACACGCATTCTTATTTTCAGCCAATCACCCTGAATTTCAATTGATTGCTGTTGAGCGGACACGTGAAAAATTTGTGGCAATGCAAAAGCAGCATCAACTTGAAGGGCAAAGCAATTTAACTCCAATTCATGCTGATGCATTACCTTGGGTAGTACATGCCTTACATCCTGCGCAAGTACAGCAATTCTTTATTTTGTATCCAAACCCTGAACCGCATAATCCTGCACAGCGCTGGTTAAATATGCCATTTTTTGAATTTCTATTGTCGCGTTTGCAGCCGGGTGGTCAGATTACTTTGGCCAGTAATATTCCTGAATATATTGAGGAAGCGCAGCAGCAGTTAATTGATGTTTGGAAGCTGCCTTTTGTCAAAGAACGCATTGCAGAGACTTCAGCACGCACGCATTTTGAAATTAAATATCTTGAACGTGGTGAACTCTGTCAGCAGCTAATCATTACCAAGCCTGTAGATTACACCACACGTTTTGATGATTTTCAGCCGCTACAAGGTATTCAACCCACCGAAGCATCTGCGGAATAATCGGGCATGACTCAGCGTATTGCAATCATTGGGGCAGGTCCTGCGGGATTGATGGCAGCGGAAGTGCTTAGCCAATTTGACTATGACATTCATGTTTATGAGCAAAAACCATCGGCAGCCCGTAAATTTCTAATGGCGGGCAAGACGGGGCTGAATATTTCGCATGCAGAACCCGTTGAGCAATTTGTACAGCGCTATGATCAAGTGGAATGGCTGAGTCCATGGGTTAAGCAGTGGGATGCAGCATGGATTCAACAATGGATGATGGGGCTGGGCATTGAAACCTATATAGGTTCATCTGGTCGGGTCTTTCCTATTGAAATGAAAGCTGCGCCTTTGCTTCGTGCCTGGTTAAAACGCCTCAGTTTAGACGGGGTGCAGTTTCATTATCGACATCAAGTTTTGGATTTACGCTCTAATCAGCTAACGATTCAAAACCTTGTTGATGGATCAAGCCAAGCGTTTGGCTTTGATGTAATTATTATGGCATGTGGGGCTGTGTCTTGGTCACGTTTAGGCAGTGATGGCGCATGGCAAAAATGGCTTCAGCCTGAGAGCATTGAAGCTTTTCAGGCCAGTAATGCCGGTGTGGAACGCGTTTGGTCGAAGTTTATGCAGCCCGTGTTTGGACAGCCTTTAAAGCGGGTCAATGCATGGGTCGAGCAAGCCGAGCCGACCCAAGGTGATATCATCATTTCACACTATGGACTGGAAAGTGGATTGATCTACAAACAAGGTCGTGCTTTGCGTCAACAGGTGAAATCTGCTCAGCCCATGCAGCTGACTTTGGACTTATTGCCAGATCAAAGTGTTGAACAATTGGCTAAGAAATTACAGCCTTCGAAAAAGCAATCTTTAACCAATGTTTGGCGTAAAGCCGGTTTAGATGTGGCGAAAGCTGCACTGGTCCGTGAACTGGTGGATAAATCTTTTTGGCATGAGCCGGCTATACTTGCTGCGAAAATTAAACACTTAAATATTCAACTTGACGGATTTCGCCCGATAGATGAGGCGATTAGCTGCGCGGGTGGTGTGAAGCGTTCAGTCCTAAATGATGGCTTACAATTGAAGAGCAATCCTTTTGTATTTGTCTGCGGAGAAATGTTGGATTGGGATGCGCCTACAGGAGGCTATTTGCTAACAGCATGCCTTGCGACCGGTCGTGCAGCGGGTGAAGGGGTTCAAAACTATCTGATTTCTTTGCAGAACTAAGCGCTTCAAATTGTCACAATCTTGCTGAGGAGTTGTGATATTTTGAGATGAAATTCTTCTAAGAAAGACCACTATGCGCGTACAAGAACAATATACCGGAAGCTGTTTGTGTGGAGCGGTTTGTTATGAGATCAATGGTCCGGTCGGTGAGATCATGCAATGCCATTGTTCTCGGTGCCGCAAAGCCAATGGTACAGCATTTGCGACCAATGCCCCGATTGCTAAAGCAGATTTTAAAATTGTAGCCGGTGAGCAGTTTCTGAAACAGTATGCGTCTACCGCTACCACACAGCGCTGTTTTTGTAGTGAGTGTGGTTCGCCGATCATCAGTATAAAGGCTGAAACGCCTGATTATTACCGCTTACGTATAGGAACACTGGATACACCCATACAGCAAGTACCAGTCTGCCATATATTCGTCAGCTCGAAAGCAGAATGGGAAAGCATTCATGATGATTTACCGCAATATGCAGAGCGTCCTTAATTTTTTTGCGTTGTATTTCTAAATAAAAAGGTTCACGTGGAACCCTTTTTGTTTAAGTCATTTTTCGACTTTTAATTTATTGAGCTTGAGCAGGATGTTTAAGCTCGGGATATTGTTCCTGCCAATGTCCCAATTGTTCTTGTGCATGAATAAACTGACCGAGACCTTTGACACTATCACTAGGATTTTTTAACTCACCATCGGCTGCTTGATTTTTCTCACGATAAATTTGTGATTGATTGTCCCAGTACTGATACATCAAACCTTGAATATAACGGCCTTGCTCAGTTTTCATTTCGAGTTCTTTGAGCATATTCAGCGCCGACTGGATGTTGTCACGCTTACGCTGTGTGGCAAATTCATCAGTGAGTTTGCCTTCCTCACGCAGTTTCATCAGCTCATCTTCCATCTCATCGCTAATTTGACTAAAGCTCTCGTCATATTGCGTCAGTAGCGTGAGGTCGTGTAGGTCATCTGGGGTCTTGGCAAAGTTTTTAATAGGATCACTATTCAGTTCTTTCATGATTTGATCATCGGAACTGATTTCACTATTTTGTTCCAGCGTTTTTGATGATTTTTCACATGCAGTGAGTCCTAGCACCGTACCCATGAGGAAGATGACACTGAGTTTTTTTAAAGAGATTGGCAAGAGCATAATCGTGTCCTAATGTGTTTTTCTAAAGATATAGACATGCGTGATATAGGGGAAATCAATCAAATCCTGTGCAGTCTTTTGGGTTGATTCAGCCACGATATTTTCAAATTGTTGTTTCAGTTTTTGTTGTTCATCCGTGCTTAGCGCTGCAATAAAACTGGTGGACAATAATCTTTTGGAAACCACGTGTTCCACTGTACCATGATGCAATTGTTGAAAGGTGGTTTCGGCAATTAATTTGAACACTTGCTGCTGCTCAAACACTTTTTGCCATTGCCCACTATGATAACGTGGTGTGTCACCTTCGAGTTCACTCAAGACATCAGCGAGTTGTTTGACCCAATTGACTTGAATATCACGTTGGTTCCAAATCAATACAAGATCCCCATTGGGAACTAAGATACGACTGATTTCATTGAGGGTTTCAGGGGTGGCAAACCAATGAAAAGATTGGGCACAAAATACCGCTGCCACAGAATGATCATGCAGTGGAATCTGATCACTTTGGGCGGCTAAAGTTGCAATATGCGGATGTTTTTTCTGCAATTGTTGTAGCATTTCATGCACAGGTTCGATCGCGGTGATATTTTCACTGAGTGGGCGAATATACTCGAGAAATTTGCCTGTACCTGAGCCTAAGTCCACCAGATGGGCTTGAGGGGCTAAAGCTAAATGTTGTTGTAGCCACGCACTGATTTCAATCGGGTAGTCAGGGCGGGCTTGTTGATAGAGTTCAGCTGCAGAGCTAAAGCCTTGTTGTGCGGCAGGATGTATTGAATGTGTCATATTCTGCACTTTTTAATCTGTATGGCCTCTATAAAATAGCATATTCGGAACAAGATAAACTTTGAATGCAACAAGGAAGGAAAAGCGTGACGCAACAAGGACTGGAGCAAAGTACAATGGAAAAGCACATCATTTTTGAAGATGATCAAATTCGTGTCATTTTTCAGCCTGGCAGTTCTCGTGAGCTTATTTTCTCCTTCGGTGATTTGATTACCCGTGCCAAGGGCTTGAGCATCAATGCCGAGAAGTCTTTGCAAAAATATGATTTTAATGTGATCGGTGTGATGCCGAAACAAAAATCGTGGTTTCCAGCATCATCAATGCAACCGATGTATCAAGCCATCAAGCCGATCCTCGAGCAATTTGAGTTGCGAATTGCTTATGGTGGTTCCATGGGTGGCTATGCAGCCATTAAGTATGCCAATTTATTTGGATTCCAGCGCGTAGTGAGCATGGTGCCGCAGTACTCCATAGACCCTGAAGACATTGTCGATACACGCTATGGCATGTTCTTTCAACCTAATCTGCATGCCAATATGCGGGTACTTGCTGAAGACGTCTCGACTACACACGAATATATCGTGGTGTATGATCCTTATTGTCCAGAAGATCGCGCGCACTTTGAAAAACTACAGGCTTTAATTCCGCATGTGCATGTGTTGCATCTGCCGTTTACAGGGCATGATGCCATTGCGGTATTGGCGAGTTCAGAACTGTTAAATGATTTCTTGAGACATCCATTTGATGCACCGTATTTTTATCAAAAAATGCGTCGGGTTAAGAAAAACAGTAAATTCTACTATCGAAAAGTCATCGAAAATTTACTGACTCGCCATCGAGATGCCTTGGGTGAAATTTTAAAAAGTAATTCGTTTCAGCTTGATCCACAATTTTTTGATGCCAAACAAAAGCAGACCTTATTACGAGTATTATTTAATAACAAACAAGTCAGTGAGCAAGATCTGCAAAAGTTGGGGATCACAACTTTTGTGCCACAGGATAATCGTAACCTGTTACTCGACCAGTTTGATCATGGTTTAGTGTTTAACGTGATTAGCCAAAAAATTGAAAGCTATGCAGCCGGTGTGATTGCACTGAATCACAAGTTTTTGATCCCTTTGCAGCCGAAGGGCACAGGCCTGGTATACGTACAAGTCCAAGATGAGCGTTACATGGTGGTGATGAATGACCGTCAGGTAATGAAATTGGTCTTAGCTCAAGATGAGCTTGCGACTGGTATGCATCCGATTTTAATGCAGAAATATGTGGGCTATTACACGCTGAACTATAAAGAACTGCGTTTGAGTAGTGATGAATTTGGTCAAGTTTTCTTTGTGGAAAATGCCGATGCATCTTGTCAGTTCGTGGTGCAACCCGAACAAATTTAAGCTCGACATTGGGTTGAAAATCCAAAGCTTGCTAATTTGTAGGAAGAGATTATGATGAGAGAAAGGTAGTATAAAAAACAATCATACTACCTAAAACATCATGAGGAATACGAGGGGTATCAGTATGCATTCAAAACAGATGCTTGCTGTATTATTCATCTTAGTGCTGACCATGGGTTCAGCCTATGCACAGGGGGTTAGTTCAAGCATACTGATTTTTAGCAGCAATATGTTGTTACTTACGATACTGACCATTTATGTCATACTCAAAATTCGAAATTCATTGCAACATCATCTCGATAAACCCGCGAAATAGCGGGTTTTTTTATATGCTGTTCGATTGCACTTTGGTGCATCACAGGTTTTAATCATCCACAATCGAATTTTTATAATCGGCCAGAAGGGAAGCAGCCATGAAAGCGGTATTTCTAGATTATCAGTCTCTAGATAAACAGGACTTAGATTTTAGCGGACTAGAAGCACAGTTTGATGACTTGACGCTCTATCCCGTAACAACGGCTGCAGAGGTTGCTCAGCGCATACAAGAGGCTGATGTGATTATCAGCAATAAAGTACACATCAATGCTGAGTACATGCAGCTCAATCCGCAATTAAAACTGATCTTGATTTCTGCTACTGGCACCAATAACGTTGACCTTGTACACGCACAGCAACAAGGCATCGTGGTGTGTAATTGCCAAGCTTATGGCACCGCTGCGGTTGCACAGCATACCTTGATGTTAATGTTGAACTTGGCGACATCATTTCGACAGTATGATCGGGCGGTCCAACAGGGAGATTGGCAAAAAGCAGATCAGTTCTGCTTACTGGATTTTCCAATTATTGAGCTGGCTGGTAAGACTTTGGGGATTGTCGGCTATGGCGAATTGGGGCAAGCCGTGGCCCATTTGGCTAAAGCGTTTGGCATGAAAATTATGATTGGTGCGCTCCCGAATCGCCCCATGGCGGCTGAGCGTGTGGCATTTTCTGAGATGTTAGCGCAGGTCGATTTTCTCAGTTTGCATTGTCCTTTAACAGAGGAGACCCGTGATTTACTTAATCATGAAAGCTTGGCTCAAATGAAAGCATCGGCCTTTGTGATCAATTGCGCACGAGGTGGTGTTGTCAATGAAACTGCATTAGCCGAGGCATTAAGATCAGGAAAGATTGCAGGTGCAGCAACCGATGTCTTGACAGTTGAGCCACCCAAGCAGGGTAATGTGCTGCTCGACCCAAGTATTCCAAATTTAATCATTACCCCACATAGTGCATGGGGAAGCGTCGATGCGCGACAACGCATTGTGCAGCAATTGGTGGAAAATGTAGAAGCCTTTAAAGCGGGGATGGTCATTCGGCAGGTGAATTAAAACGAGTTTAAGGAACCTTATTTTTGAACAAAGCTCTATATAAATAGGGATGTCTATGCAGGTCGATCTTGCCAATAAAAAAGTTTAAGATTATTTTGCATGCTGATTCTCTTTACCGCATGCATCTCTTGGGCATGGTACAGTTATGTACTAAATATCAGTGAAAATTATTTATTCCAGAACCCCGATTTTGAAGTTCATAAATTTATGCCGACCTTACAAGTTGTGCTGGTTTCGGTATTTTTTATTGCGCATTTCGTCTTGGCGCCTATTATTGTGGGACAGGTCTATTTTTCCGTCTTTGGAGAGGTTGCGCATATTGATCGTTTATCAGTCTGGGTTGACTATCCATTTTGCCTGTTGATGCTTATTCAAATCTGTACTGCATCGTTTGTGCGTAGGCGATATCTCAAGCCTAATGCTTAATGCTTAATGCTTAATTTAATAATTAAATTTCAGCATTTTTTCAAAAATTTAGCATTGAAATGATTTTTGATCCGCTCAAATTCAAGTTCAGTCTTGATATTGTTTGGCATCATGATTCGTAAATAACTTTTTTCGAGTTTAAAAGGCTCTTTGGTATTGGGTACAGGATTAAAACTACCATTTGGGTAGATCAAATTTGTCTCATAGGCACGTAAAATCTGATCATTGTGAAAATAATAACTTGTTAGGGATTGATTAGATTCTCCAAAAACATAGAGGTTTATTTTGCATTGACCATCAAGTTGATACAGTGTCGCTTCATTGCCTTCAGTCGATTTGTATTCTTCGTCATCTAGCATCTCTAAGGTTTGTAATAATTTACCTTCGGCATCATGGTTATATTGGTATGAATCGTACAATTGGGGAAAAATAGTCTGCAACTGTGGATAACTTTTCAACAATTGTGGAAAACGTTGTAAGCCAATCACAGAGCCAACGCAGAGCAGAATACCAAGCAAGATACCAAATAAAATTCGCATTTTTTTCTCATTAATTCATTGTTTTTATAGGCATAGGCCAAAGACCCAAGGCATTCAATTTTGGTTTTAAAAAAGCCCAACCAAAGTTGAGCTTTTAAATGTAGTGTTAAATTATAAATCAGTCACTGGATACGTCGTAGAAGTCGAACTCGATGGATAACTACTTTGTGGATATTGATTGTTATTTTGCCCCGCATTATTGCTTGGAGCCGTATTGATTGTATTGCCTGAAGACGGTTCACTCAACGACTGTTGGCTAATGGGTGCAGGTTGGTTGGTTTTACCTGTAATATTTTCACGGGTTTGTTTCAATTTTTCATTGACGTTTTGAGTGGCTTGCTGTGCGCCCTGATCAACCTGTTGCACTGTATTTTGAGTAGCAGTTTTCGTATTGTCCCAAGCTTGGTCAACCGAAGGCTTAATTTTAGAAATTCCGCGTTCAGTCATTTCACCAATATTTTTAGCAGCACCGACCACGCCTTCTTGGGCTTTATAGGCCCACACATGCAATAAATTTGGATTATCACCATAAGGGCTCACAGGTTTTTTCGCTTGTTGCTCAGTACTTTGCGCTGTTGTGTTTTCTTGTGCCCAAAGCATGGGTGTCGTGAATATTAAGCTTAGGCATAACGTTGCTTTTAATGAAATCTTCACAGCTTCACCTCTGAATTTTATAGATTTTCTATCTGATGAACGGTTTTAACGCATTATAGGAAAAATTGCAGCGAAAAAAACTTGCCGTAGCAAAATCAATACAGCAAATGACAGCTTTGTACACGTTTGTATTTTGCATAAGGTAAAAAAGGCCCACCGAAGGGTGAGCCTACTCTCTGGAGGAGAGGGTATGAAAGCCAGTTTATTTATTTGTGAGCACCTAAGCTGGCTTCATGTGAGCTATGGACTTCAGCTTGTGCGACAGGCGTTTGCAACTGTACATTGCTACTGCCACTCACATTGGCTTCTTGACCTTTTTGGAAATTCGCCTTGGTTTGTTGCCATTTTTCACTGGCAAATTGGCGACCTTCCTGAGCTTTTTCACCTAAATAGCTCTTGGTTTGATCAACTTTATTGTCGACATTGCTTTTACGTTCATCGAGTTTTGCTTTGTCTTTTGCAGCTTTTTCATCGAGCTGTGCTTTGCGCTTATCAAGCTTAGCTTTATTTTGCTCAGCCTTGGCATCGATCTTGGCTTTCGCTGCATCTGACTTTTCATCTTTAGACTGTTTTAGGTCAGCCCATGTATTTTTTGCATCTTGCTTTTTGTCAGCACTGAATTCTTTGGTGTCTTGCCATTTTTCTTGGGTGAAGGTTTTGGTCTTATCGACGCCTTTTTCAATTTTCTCACCGGCTTTCTCACCGGCTGCATGCGCAGACTGATTAATGTCTTGTTTTAGATTTTGCAGTACAGATGGTTGCTGTGTTTCAACTTTCGCATTGGCTTCTACTGCGGTGTTCGCAAATAATGGAGTGGTTGCGAATAATGCTGCGGTGATCAGTGTTGTTTTAAATAAAGGTTTCATCTTTGCATTTGTCCTCTTTTATTGAACGCTGCTGTTGCACTCAGCATTAGCGCTTTTGGAGCAGAGGACATCTTAAGAGTAAAAAAAAGCAAAAAGTGGTTTTGTGCGATAAGTCACACAATGCGATAACAGCTCAGATACGCGGAAGTTTGAAATGTGGAAACTTGGTTAAGTTAATGCAGTATTGTAATTTTATGAAAATACAGTGGCTTATGTGTGTTTTGCGCGTTGCTGTGGTGTGGTTCTAGTTACGATTTTCATGATTAAAAATTATGGGTTTGAACGAATTATTGTTCAAGATTCAAGGAAAAATGAAACCATACCTCCATTTTGGAGATATGGTTTTTATTATTTATTCACATTGTGTAAGCGCATCTTTTGCAAAATGACCGCGTAATGCAAGGAAGTTCTTTTGTACATCCGCCGCATTTAAATCAAAATTGTGCGCTGAACTTGTACCATCTTTGGCAAAGGTTGCTGTACCACCTGAAATTAGGGTTAAGCCCTTAAATGACCATTGTTCAACCGATTTTGCTTCTTCTAAATTGCCTGTAAATTCAATCACGCATTTATCTACAAATTTAGTCAGTTTTGCTTTGTTATCTGTGGTATCTGGGTAGACATCAATGTTTTGAACTTCTTGTAATACACCTGTTTCAAGTTGTGGAATCGTTGGTGCAGATGTACATGCAGAAAGTGTTATACCCGCAAGACCAGTCAAAAGGAATGCTTTCAATTTCATAAGTTTCATTCTTGTTGAGTGTTGTTGGTTTGAGTATAGGGATTTGAGAGGTAATTGACCATAGCTTGATGTATATATGGAAAAAAAGTAAAACTTCTGATAAAAATAATCATAATTTATCTTATAACAATTTGTTTTTTAAAATT
The DNA here is from genome assembly GCF_013417875.1 of Acinetobacter sp. YH12219. Taxonomy (NCBI): domain Bacteria; kingdom Pseudomonadati; phylum Pseudomonadota; class Gammaproteobacteria; order Moraxellales; family Moraxellaceae; genus Acinetobacter; species Acinetobacter sp. YH12219. Next base: position 71,044 of record NZ_VPDC01000007.1, on the reverse strand, counting down.
ATATCGGGGAGTGTAATGAAAATAGAAAAACTGGTGCTTCAGAATTACAAAAGCTTTAAAGAGCGTACGGTTATTACCTTCAATGAAGGATTAAATATCCTCGTCGGAGACAATGAAGCAGGTAAGTCCACTATTCTTGAGGCTATACATTTATGTCTATCAGGAATTTTAGATGGGCGCTATTTAAAGCATGATTTTCATCAATATTTATTTAATTATGAAATTGTAAATGAATATTTAACAAAGATTAAAACTGATAAAACTACCAAATTGCCTGAGTTATTGATTGAAGTATATTTTCAATCTAATGATGAGTTGGCAGAGTTCGAGGGCTCTTTTAATTCAGATGCAAATTCTAAAGCTCAAGGCATTCGCTTCGAAATTAAGCTTGATGATACATATTCGGATTTATATCAAGATTTAATTAAATTGCCAGATGAACAAACATCTTTACCAATAGAATATTTTCATATTGATTGGCAATCTTTTGCAAGAAAGACAGTGATTAGTAGGGTAATTCCTATTAAATCTGTGCTTATAGATTCATCAACTACAAAAATTAAAAATGGTTCGGATATTTACTTATCAAAAATCATTAAAGATAATTTAAGTAAAACAGAGCAAATCGGACTTGCACAATCTTATCGTAAATTAAAGCAAAACTTTAATGAGGATACTAATGTTGTTGATTTAAATTCAAAAATTACAGCTGGTGCTGAAATTTCAGAAAAACAGTTATCAATTACTGTTGATCTTAGTTCAAATAACTCATGGGAAAGTCAACTAACAACAAATTTTAATAATGTGCCTTTTGATCAAATTGGAAAGGGTGAGCAATGTATAGTAAAAACAAATCTTGCATTGGCTCATTCACATGATAAAGACAAAAATTTAATTTTAATAGAAGAACCTGAAAATCATCTCTCACATACAAAACTGAATTCGTTAATAAATCAGATTAAAAATAAAAAGGATGGTAAGCAAATTATAATTTCTACTCATAGTAGTTTTGTAGCAAATAAACTAGGACTAGAAAATTTGATCCTCATTGATAATAAGAAAACCAAATTTTTTAGAGACTTACCATCTGATACGTATCAATATTTTCAAAAACTAGCTGGTTACAACACACTCAGATTAGTTTTGTGTAAAAAAGCTGTATTAGTTGAAGGACCATCTGATGAGTTGATATTCCAACGAGTTTATATGGATAAAAATTCAGGAAGATTACCAATCGAAGATGATGTTGATGTAATTAGTGTGGCAGGTTTGGCTTTTAAAAGGTTTTTAGAAGTAGCTAAATTAGTTGAAAAGCCAGTCGCTGTTATTACGGATAATGATGGGAAATATCAAGAAAAAATCACTAATAAATATAAAGATTATTTGAATATTGGCCACATAAAAATTAGTGCTGATCCACGAGAATGTTTAAATACATTAGAGCCTCAGTTCATAGATGCTAATAGTAGTGATTACTCAAAGTTGTGTAAGGTTATTGATTATGCTGGGGCACAAACTTTTGATGATATAAAGAATTTTATGATTAATGCAAAGACAGATTGGGCTTTAAAAATATTTGAATCTAATGAGTTTTTTGAATATCCGAAGTACATTAAAGAAGTTGTTGAATGGTGCAATGAATGAAAAAACTAATGATTGCAGCAGCTGGTGCTGGTAAAACAACATTTTTAGTTATAGAAGCACTTAAGATACATGATAAGAAAGTCTTAATCACAACATTTACTGATGAGAATGTTCGTGAAATTAAAAAGAAATTTGTAGAAATAAATGGATTTATTCCAAACAATATTCACATTAAAGGGTGGTTCTCATTTCTTTTACAGGATTGTTTAAAACCGTATCAATGTGTTTTGAATGACAATCTTTTTGGAAAAAAGATAGGATTTAATTATTGGACAGAAGGGCAGTCTGGTCTCAAATATAAGTTGAAAGGTCGCCCTATATATTGGGGCGAAAAAGATTTTCTTAACTATTTTTTTGATTCAAATCTATCAATATATTCAGATAAAATTTCTAAATTGATAGTTAGAATTTATGAAAAGGATCATGAATTAATTTTTCAAAGATTGGCAAAGATTTATAGCTATATTTTTATTGATGAAATTCAAGATTTGGCAGGGTATGATCTTGATATTGTTGAAAATATATATTCATTTTTTAAAAATGTAATAGCCGTTGGTGATCCTCGTCAAACTACATACAGTACCCATCATTCACAGAAATATGAAAAATATTCGAAAGGTAAGATTAAAAACTACTTTTTAGAGCATCTAAATGGTATCTGTGAAATTGATGAAGTGACATTATGTAAATCACATAGAAATGAGCAAATCATTTGCCAGATATCATCACAGTTATTTCCAGAATTTGCTCCATCGGAAAGTTGTGAGTGTTGTAATGATTCACATATTGAACATTTAGGGATTTTTTATATTCCTGAATCTAAACATTTAAGTTATCTAGAAAAATACGCCCCTACTCAGCTGAGATGGGATGCAAGAAGTAAAAAAGTGAATGCTCTGTACCCAGCAATGAATATAGGCTCAAGTAAAGGTCTAACTTTTGAAAGAGTTATACTTTATCCAACTAAGCAAATGATTGAATGGTTTAAGGACGATAAGATCAGCTTTGAGCAGCAAACACAGTCAAAATTTTATGTTGGTTTGACAAGAGCTAAATATAGTTTAGGAATTTTGATTGCAGATAAAGATTTAATTAAAATGAGATCAATATTTCCTGTTTACGAATATTAAAAAAACCCGCTTTAAAGCGGGTTTTTTTATTTAAATCAGAACTTAGTGCTGTAACACTGAAATATCAGCCACTTTCGTGAACAAGTCACGAAGCTGTGCAAGCATACGTAAACGGTTCGCTTTTAGGTCAGCATCATCTGCCATCACCATGACACCATCAAAGAAGGCATCAATTGGCGCACGCAGCGCTGCAAGCGCAGACAATGCTGCAGTGTAGTCTTTGGCAACAAATAATGGCTCAACCACAGGCGTGATTTTCGCAAGTTCAGCGAATAATGCTTTTTCAGCATCTTCAACCAAGTTCGCTTCAACCACAGCACCTTCAGGAGCAGCTTCTTTCGCTAGAATGTTTGCAACACGTTTGTTTGCAGCAGCAAGTGCAGCAGCTTCAGGTAAGTCACGGAAATGATTTACCGCATTTACACGTTTATCAAAATCAAGTGGCGATTTTGGAGAAAGTGCTTGAACAGCTTGAATCACATCTACAGCCACGCCTTGGTCTTCGTATTTCGCACGGTAACGACCTTCAAGGAATGCAACAGCATCCGCTAAAGTTTTATCGTGATCTTTTAATACATCGCCATAAGCAGCAAGTGCAAGTTTGATTAGATCTTCAATCGAAACATCTAAATCATTTTCAGTCACAAGACGCAAAATACCAATCGCAGAACGACGTAGTGCAAATGGGTCTTTAGAACCTGTTGGCGCCTGACCAATACCAAAAATACCTGTCAATGTATCTAAACGGTCAGCAAGTGCAAGCGTTGTACCTGTCTTGGTTTTTGGTAAAACGTCACCTGCAAATTTAGGTAAGTATTGTTCACCTAAAGCTTGTGCCACTTCATCATTTTCGCCTTCAATACGTGCGTAGTAAGTACCCGCAATACCTTGAAGCTCTGGGAATTCACCCACCAACTCAGAGGTTAAGTCGCATTTTGCAAGGAGTGCAGCTTTCTCAGCATCTGCTGGGTTTGCCCCAGTGATTGCAGAAAGTGCAACAGCCAAAGTCGCGATACGTTCAGACTTGTTCCATAGTGTGCCAAGTTCTGCTTGGAACACCATGTTTGCAAGTTTCTCTTTACGAGATGCAAGCGGTTGCTTTTGGTCTTGTAAGAAGAAGAATTCAGCATCTGACAAACGTGGACGTACAACTTTTTCGTTACCTTCAATAATTTGAGACGGATCTTTCGACTCAATGTTTGACACAGTAATGAAGTACGGTTGAAGTTTATTGTCGCTATTCACTAAACAGAAGTACTTTTGGTTGTCCTGCATCGTCGTGATGAGTGCTTCTTGAGGAACAGCAAGGAAGCGTTCTTCAAAGCTTGCACGAAGCGCAACTGGCCATTCAACCAATGCTGTTACTTCGTCACGTAAGTCCGCAGGGACAATCGCAATGGCATTTACTTCATCAGCCAAAGCTTTCACTTGTTGGTCGATGATGGCTTGGCGCTCTTCAAAGTTTGCAATCACTTTTGCAGTACGCAGGGCATCAAGATAAGCATCGGCATTTGCAAGTGTAATTGCTTCAGGAGCATGGAAACGGTGACCATAAGTCACGTTACCTGCTTGGTGATCCTGAATGGTTGCTTCAATTACATCACTGTCTTTCAACAAAACAACCCATTTTACAGGACGTACAAACTCAGTACGGCTTGCCGCAGAACGCATGCGTTTTGCGATAGGGAGGTTATCTAAAGCGTGTTGTAAAATTTGCGGTAAAAACACATCAAGGCTTTGACCTTTCACATCTTTTAAGTAGCACACTTTTTCAACTTTACCCGCTTGGAAAGTCGATACTTGATCAACCGTGATGCCTTGACCACGCATAAAGCCTTCTAAAGCTTTAGTTGGTTTACCTTCAGCATCAAACGCTGCTTGTTTAGCAGGGCCATCAAAACGTTTTTGTGTGTCTGCTTGTGCACCGTCTACATTGACAATTTTCAATGCAAGGCGACGTGGTGCTGCATATGCTTCGATTGAATCGAATGCTAGACCTGCGTCTTTTAAACCTTTTACCGTTTCTGCATGAAGCGCATCACGTAATTTTTTTAAGCTTTTTGGTGGAAGTTCTTCGCAGCCTAATTCGAACAATACTGTATGTTTAGACATTATTTGCTCTCCTTAGATTCTACTTTTGCTTCCGCTTCAACTTGTGCTTTTAACTGAGCTAATACTTCGTCACGTAAAGCAGGTTCTGCCATTGGGAAGCCCAGCTTCGCACGTGCAGCGACATAACTTTGGGCAATCGCACGAGCCAATGTACGTACACGTAAAATATAACGTTGACGTTCAGTTACTGAAATTGCGCCACGTGCATCAAGCAAGTTAAAGCTATGAGATGCTTTAATCACTTGTTCGTATGCAGGCAGTGGAAGTTCCGCTTCCATCAAGCGAGTTGCTTCAGCTTCATAGAAGTCAAATAGCTCAAACATTTTTTCAACGTTGGCATATTCGAAGTTATAAGTTGATTGTTCAACTTCATTTTGGTGGAACACGTCGCCATAAGTTACTGTACCGAATTGACCTTTGGTCCAAACCAAGTCGTAAACTGAGTCTACACCTTGCAAGTACATCGCAAGACGTTCAAGACCGTAAGTGATTTCGCCAGTTACAGGGTAGCATTCAACACCACCGACTTGTTGGAAGTAAGTGAACTGAGTCACTTCCATACCGTTTAACCAAACTTCCCAACCTAAGCCCCATGCGCCAAGTGTTGGAGATTCCCAGTTGTCTTCCACGAAACGAATGTCGTGAACAAGGGTATCAATACCAATGGCTTTTAATGAATCTAAGTACAACTGTTGGATGTTGTCTGGGTTTGGCTTCAACACGACTTGGAATTGGTAGTAGTGTTGTAGGCGGTTTGGGTTCTCACCATAACGGCCATCTTTAGGACGACGAGAAGGCTGAACATAAGCCGCGTTCCAAGTTTCAGGGCCTAAAGCACGTAGGAAAGTTGCAGTGTGGAAAGTACCTGCACCCATTTCCATATCGTAAGGTTGTAACACTACACAACCTTGTTCAGCCCAGTAGTTTTGTAAGGCAAGAATTAAGCCTTGGAAGGTATCAATATGCGATATGGCGCGACTCATGGTCATCCACTTAAAATTAGATAAAAATTGTGCTCAATTATAAGGATTTTGGGGGTGTGTGGCAAAGGGTTAATCATTCTTGAATCAAGCTTTGATGTTTTAATGATGCGCAGAATTTTATATTTTCCTATTGTACAGAATAAAAACGAAGTTACTTGTGGCATAAAGTGGATGAATAAATTGAATGATGAGCGATAACAATGTTTAAGAAGTCTTTTATTGTGATAAGTATGGTGCTATCTGCCTGTAGTACGACGCCTGTAGCTTTGTATTCAGATTCATCACTTCACGCTTCAAAAATTGCGACTATTACAAATTCTTGCAACGCAGAATGTAAGAAGGTGATTAAACAGCAGTTAGTGGTCAGCTCAAAGTATCAAATGAGCGAAGGTCTTTTGCTTGAGGTCAATGGTCAGCAGGGGACTCGAAAAGTCACACGAGGAATGGCTTTTGACTCACCTATTCACGGACGGTTTACCACCGCTGTAGAACAGGGAAAAACTGAGCTCGTCATTGATCATAATTCACAGCTAGTTATCGCTCGTCCAGCTCGATTCACAGTTGATTTATTGGGTGGGCATAATTATGTGATTGGACGTATTCGAGTTGAACGAATCCCTTCGGCTTATTATGAATGGTTTCCTATTGTGTATGATGAAACAGCTCAGAAAATTATTTATGGCAGTGAAGATTTAATTGATCAAGATGAATAAGCTGACCGCCTAAATGTTCCTTTGTTTTAGTGAGTACAGATGTGAGCGCTGATAGATTTTTTATTTTAATTATCAGTAACATATAATGAGAATTTTAGGCTCATTTCTTGGGATAAAACTACGCAAGTAAGCGGCGTATACATCATTCAAAAGAATCAAAAGTAAAATTTATAAGATAAAGATGTAAGTTGAATACATCTTATTGCTTGCATGGCTTTATAATTGCCACATCTCGCAAAACAACAAACAAGGTATCTCGTGTTTCACGCAAAATCAGCTTGGCTTAATACGCTTAAACCCAACTTTAAAGTTTTACCATTAAAAGATCGCATCCTATGTGGGGTAGGTGCTTTGCTTGGCTTGAGTATTTCTTCGCTGATTAGTTGGTTAGCGCTAGGTGACTTAAATGCATGGTATATCGCCCCGATGGGCGCATCGTCTGTGCTGCTCTTTGCTGTACCTGCTAGTCCTTTGGCACAGCCGTGGAATATGGTGGTCGGTAATAGTCTTGCGGCTTTGATTGGCGTGACTTGTGCGATGTATATTCCTAATTTAACCGAAGCTTTTAGTATCGCAGTTGCATTAGCGATTATCTTAATGATGACCACGGACTCATTGCATCCACCGAGTGGGGCAGTAGCGATTACCGCGGTATTAGGCGGAGAGGCAGTCCATGATTTAGGCTACGCCTTTCTCTTCTATCCAGTGCTTTTAAATTCGGTCCTCTTGATGGTGGTTGCTATTATTTATAACCGATTACTAGGTAAGCAGTATCCACAAAAAGCACAAGTTAATACACGGACGACAGATCCAACACCGACACAAAAAGTGTCGATTCAACCTGCGGATATTCAGCAAGTCTTAGAACAGCAAAGTCAGTTACTCGATATCAGTGAATACGACCTACAAAAAATCATTTTAGAAGCACAGCAGTTAGCTAGTCGTCGTGGTCTAAGCCAGTTTCATTGTCGTGATCTCATGAGCCAGCAAGTGATTAGCTTGCGTGCAGAAGATGATATTCAGTCAGCATTGGAAAAGTTTAAACAAGTCAATTTGATGAGTTTGCCAGTGGTGAGTGATCTGGATCGCTTGGTGGGAAATTTGGCTTTATATGATGTAGTGGAATGGTTTAAACGTGCCGCAGACCCCAAAGCCAGTTGGGAAAATCACGTTTATCAAATTATGAATCCCAAAGTGGTGACCGTGCAGCCGGATCAACCCATTCAAGATTTAGTGCCATATTTTGTGGAAAGATCTTTTAATTATATTCCAGTTGTTGAGCAAAAACGGTTGGTGGGAATGATTAGCCGTGCCGATATGATTGCCGCCTTATATCAACAGCTAAATCAGCAAACAAAATCTTAAGCCTTAAACTTTGATTTAAATTCATCAGACTTAAATATGGTTTTGCCAATATGTAGGCAAAAAAAAAGCTACGGAATCTTGGGGGAGAAACCGTAGCGACCAAACTGGGTCAAAGGACTTTAACGTCTGTCATCATTCACAGTACGAATAGGGTCTGAATAGCCATTGGTACGGAAAAAGTTATCTTGTGCTTTAGGCATGACTAACCATAAAACCAAGTACACCAAAATACCGGGAAAGGCTGCGCTTAAGCATGATACAAAGATAAAAATAATACGCAGTAAATTTGCGTTCCAACCAAAACGTTCAGCAATACCCCCCATCACACCAGCAATCATGTTAGAGCGGTTTGAGCGATATAAACCAACATTGGCCATTCAGGTCTCCTTCAAAAAAGAATAAATTTGAATATTTCCAAATTCATATTATAGAAATGGTGACAAGCTTTGCGATTTAAAGGGTGCAGAAAAAAATTAAGTAAAGTTATGTAATTTGAAGAATTGGTTTGATTAGTTTGCCTTTAAAATAGCTTGAGTGTTAATTAAATATCAACGATAACAATGAGATATGATATAACATATATCGCAAATATATGTATACAGCGTTGATTATTTGATTACAATATTAAGTCAGCAAGAACTGAAAAAACCAATGAATGATTGGTCTTGGCACATTATATGAAAACATCGGCTTCACCTTTTTTGATGAAATTTGCATATCTTTCAGTGTTTGCAGGAGTGTTCAGCCTCTCTTTTATTGGTTGTAGTCCAACGCCTCAACCCGCAGCGGAAAAGGGTGAAAGTTCGGCATCAACTGTCGCATCGGAAGTTCAAGCGAAGCAAGATCATGGAAAAAAATTAACCCAAGTGGCAGGGCAGGCGACATTGCCGAATGACGATGAAATAAAGTCAGCTCCTGTTCCTGAGCATGCCAAAATTTTTATTGGACGTTTTCATGCCAAAGTAAAATGCGATGACAGTTTTATTCCATGCCCAGAAGGCGATGCAGAGTTCATCCTTAACTTATTACCAGATGGCACGGTACACCGCAGTATTATTCAAATTGGTAAAGTGTTTGCTGAAAAAACCAATACGTCAGGCATTAATGTGAAATATCGTAAGGATACGTGGAGTGTCAATGAAGCACATACCGAGCTGGTGGTTCATCGAAAAGAAGGCGTGAATTTTTATTATCGCGTGATTAATGAAAATAAAATCACTATGGATTTAGACAAAATTCGTCAAGGTGAAGTTGATCGAAATCAGGAATTATTTTCCAAGGGTTATCCTCAGCCGCAACATGCCTATACCTTGGTAAAAGACCCAAATTAAATGCTGCGAATCAAGTAAATAAAATTATAAATTGCGTTTGAGTGTCGGCGTGAAATTCGTAGTTCTTGGCTAATCGAATGCAACTAGCTAAAAAAATTGAATTATTAATACGACATAGAATTGGTGGGTTGTGTGGGGTTCGAACCCACGACCAATAGATTAAGAGTCTACTGCTCTACCAACTGAGCTAACAACCCTGAGAAAATTTTAAAATAACATTTTAAAATTTTAGCAAGATAAACGAAGCGCGTAGTTTTGAATACTAGGGAATATTTGTTATCTAAAATTTTTCAGGTCAAATACTTCATCTAGCAAGACAAGAATGATACTTCGCAACATCGCTATAGCAAAATTTCGAGAATGGCGAATCAAAACCAATAATGGTGATGGTTTGTCTTGGTCGGAACCTGCAGGTTTCTTTTTCTTCAACTGCCGGAAGAAAGAAGCCCTAAGAAAGAATGGTGGGTCGTCCGCGACTCGAACGCGGGACCAATAGATTAAAAGTCTACTGCTCTACCAACTGAGCTAACGACCCTTAGGGGGTATGCACAAGATTGTAATCTAAAACGGGCATTTTAGAAAGATGGTGGGTCGTCCGCGACTCGAACGCGGGACCAATAGATTAAAAGTCTACTGCTCTACCAACTGAGCTAACGACCCATCTTGTGGTATCGAAGGAAATGGTGGGTCGTCCGCGACTCGAACGCGGGACCAATAGATTAAAAGTCTACTGCTCTACCAACTGAGCTAACGACCCATTTCGCTTGATGGTGCGTATTGTAGCAAGATCTGCTTCAAGCGCAAGTAAAAAATCATAAACTTGCTTGTGTTTGATTATAAATACAACAATGTGGCTCATTTTAGCGGATATCTGTCGCTAAAATGAGCGCTATTTGCTTAAAAACGGTATTTATATGCCTGAATATTGGCATAAATTTCAGGAGTTAAATCACAGTAAGCAGTTGCATTTGGCAGCAATACCAATAAACGTTCATCAGTTTGCTTAGGATCAAAAGCTTGTTTTTTCAGCTTGTTTTTTTGGTATTTAAATGTGCCTGTGGTTTCGACTTTTTTCTGTACACGTAAAAATACTGGCACGGCATAAGCTGGTAAGCATTTTTTAAATTGTAGAACCATTTCACTGCAATCTTGTTCGTTGAGTTCGGCACCGTCGGTGAGCGTGATGGCAGCCATACCTGCACGGCCATTTGTATCTGGAATTTCTACGCCATAAACCACAGCTTCAGCAATTTTATCGTACTCACTCACCATGTTTTCAACTTCAGTGGTTGAGACGTTTTCACCTTTCCAGCGGAAAGTATCGCCTAGACGGTCGACAAATTGTGCATGGCGGAAGCCAATATCTCGAACCAAGTCGCCAGTGTTGAAGTATGAGTCACCATGTTTGAATACATCTTTCATAATGACGGATTTGTTTTTTTCCGTGTCGGTATAGCCATCGAAAGGTGAGCGACGGGTAATTTTACCGATGAGTAAGCCGACTTCGCCTTTTTTCACTTTAATGCAGCGACCTTTAGCATCATGTACAGCTTCATTTTTTTCTTTATCAAACTGAATAATCGCATAAGGCGTTGGTGAAAAACCAACGGTATTGTCGAAGTTAAACACATTACTAAAGCCGACGTTGCCTTCACTTGACGCATAGAGTTCAAGGACTTCTTCGACTCCAAAGCGTTCTTTAAACTTATCCCAAATGTTTGGTCGCATGCCGTTACCAATCATTTTTTTCACACGATGGCCTTTTTCAAGGTCTGAATGTGGAGCATCCATCAAATAACGGCAAAGCTCGCCCACATAGCCAATGGCTGATGCATCAAATTTTTGTACATCTTTCCAAAACGATGAGGTTGAAAACTTGCGACGAAGGGCAAGGGTGGCGCTACCTGCAATCACCCCACACCAACAAACCACAGTGCCTGTAGCGTGATAGAGCGGTAAAGTTACGTACATCACATCATCTTTATTTAGATTGAGAACGTGACCATATGTTCCATAAGCCAAAGTCCAACGGCTGTTGGTGAAAATCACCGCTTTAGGTAAGCCTGTTGTCCCAGAGGTGTAGATATAAAATAGGCCGTCTTTGCCTTTTACACTTGCAGTGGTGGGTGTGTTGAACTTTGGAAATTCATCAATCGCTTCTGCAAGGTTTAAGAAGCCTTTAGGTGCTTGACCAGCATCTACACGAGTGGCTTGATCTGCGAACCAATGTAAACGATCTGCAGCCACACTGAGATCATCACGAATCTCTTCTACAGCTTGACGGCATTCTTCGCCCACAATTACCGCAATTGGGTTCACTAAGTTGATGCTGTGTGTCAGGACTTTGCCGACTTGTGAGGTGTTTACCAAGGCACTGGTGACGCCAATTTTGGCTAAAGCCACGATGGTTGCAACGAGTTCAGATCGGTTTTCGATCATCACCGCAATCACATCACCTTTTTTTGCACCGAGTGCAAGGTAATAGTGACCAATTTGATTGGCCCATTCATTGAGTTCGTTATAGGTATATTTTTGCTCTTCAAAATAAAGCGCATAACCTTTAGGATTACGCTTTACGGCTTTTTCAAATGCAATTCCCAAGCCTGCGGAAGTATTTGGGGTACGTAAATAGGCTTGCTTTAGACCACTCAACAGGTTGGGTACTTTGCTAATGAACGCGGGAATTTTTGCTGCAACATCAGCAATCCCAATAAGGTCGTGTTGTGTAGTTTGGCTCATGTGAATCCTATTTATTTTTCGTAATCCGATACGGTCTATTTCTTTGCAATGAAATTTGCAGCAAATTCTACAATTGTCTTTTAATCGTTTCGATCTAGTGCAATCAACCTAATTTGACAAAAGTATCAAAAAAAAACCAGTCACCGAAATGACTGGATTTTTTTATTCACCTGCAAAATAGCAAATTACTGCTCAGTTGCGGTGTTTGCTTTTTTCGGTGGACGACCGCGAGGACGACGAGGGCGTGCAGGTTTTTCACCTTCAGCGGCCGAGTTTTCGTCTACAGGAACCTCAACTTTCTTTTCCGCTTCAACGGCTTGAGCTTTTTCTTCTACTGGTTTAGTAGGAGCTTCAGACACTTCTTCCGTCTTTTCAGGCTGCGCACTCACATCCAGTTCAGCTTGAACGGGTGTCAGTACTTCAGCTTGAACGGGTTCAGGTGCTTCAGTTTGACCTGCAACGTCGGATACATTGGCTTCAACTGTAGCAGCTTTAGCTTCTGCAACTACAGGCGCCTCAATAGCAGTGTCTGCGACAGGCGTAGCTTCCACCTCAGCATGTGCTTTTGCTTGGTCTTGTTTCGCTTGTTCAGCGGCAAGTTTAGCAAGGCGACGACGCTCACGTGGGTCATTAGCAACACGTTTATCTGACACAGGCTTTGGTGGTGTCAAATCCAACATTGGCGCTGGTTCAGCTTCAGGTGCAGCTTTTGTAACTTGAACATCACGAGTGACAGGCTTTTTCTCTACAGCTGCTTCAGCTGCAGGTGCAGTCAAAGTCGCGGCATATTCTTCCGTGAATTTTTGCAATGCACGGTTGAATGTTGGAATTAAGCCAAATTGCTCAATCAGTACTGAGCAGTCTTCACCGTATACATGCTTAATCAAGCTGCTTACAGTGTATTGACCCAGTGTCGGCACTTGAGATGGCGAAATTTTCGGAGCCTGTGCTTGTTGAGCGCGAGCTGCACGTTGTTCGCGGCGGCGTTGACGTGGGTCATTGCTTGCACGAGACGGTTTTTGCTGCGCATGCTGTGGTTTATGCGCTGCTTCTTTTGTTTCAGTCGCAGGTTTTTCCACTTTTTCTGCTTCAACGACAGCGGCTTTTTGGACTACTGGGGTTTCTACAGTTTTTTCAACTGCTGGGGCAGTATTTAGCGCTACGATTTCGCTTTGAGCTTGATCAACATTTACTACAAGTGCTGTTGGCATCACGTCTTGACGTGGTGCATTAACAACTTCAACTTTAGGTTGACGTTGATTGCGGTTTTCAGGTTGTTGCTCAGTTGCAACTTCCTGAGCAATCGCTTGCTCGTTCAATACGCTTTGATCGCGGTGGCGATTTGGGCGATTTGGACGTTGTTGGTTGTTGCGGTCACGACGTGGAACAGACTGCGGTTGCTCATTATTTTGAACATCTTGCTGTACTTGTTCGTTGTTGTGTTGACGGCGTGAGTTACGGCGGTTTTCACGTTGGTCTTGACGGTTGTCTTGGCGCGGTTCTTGACGTTCAGAACGTTGCTCTTGGCGTTCGTTTTGACGTGCTTCGTTATTACGCTGTTCTTGACGGTCTTGACGTGAAGGTTGTAACACTTCTTCATGAACTTGATGCGATTGGGCTTCTTGTTCACGTGGTTCTTTATGCTTAGTACGCTTTTTGTTGTGACGTTTTTCTTCACGGTCAGCTTTTTCTGAATGGCTGTCACGTTCTTGTTTGTGCACAACAGAAGAAGGCGCAAGGTAAGCATTATTGTCTACGACAACAACAGGCGCTGCCGATGCAGGGGTAATTTGACCAAACTGGCCACGGCTTGCAGCACCGCTATTTACCATTTGTTCAATTGCAGCAGCGGCATTGTTTGCAGTACGCGACTGGTCAACGGTTGCAGCTTGTTTTTGAACAAATAAGTTTTCTAACCATGCACATGGACTAGATGATGCTGCAGAAGCGGCAACTTGTGCAGGTGCTTGTTGAGCAGCAACGGGTTGTTGCTTATTCTTTTTGTGGCCTTTTTCTTGTTGTTGTACAGGTGCTTGTTGCTGAGCAGCAGCGGCCTGTTCTTCACCTAAATGCCATTCAGATGCTTCGTAACCCAATTCTTTTTCGCTAGAACGTGTCGCTTCAGTGCGTTCATAGCTTGTAGGTGCAAAGCCTTCAGGGTTATACGAAATTTCGTAATGTGGTGTTTCTAGGTGAGGGTGTGGAAGTACAGTCACACGAACATTTGAAGTTTGTTCAAGATATACAAGGCTGTGACGCTTTTCATTCAATAAGAATGCAGCAATTTCAACAGGCACTTCAACTTGAACTTCACCATGACGTTCGCGTAGCGCAATTTCTTCCACTTTACGCATAATTGAAAGTGATAAAGAACGTAGGTCACGTACCATACCTGTACCATGACAGCGTGGGCACACATAACCTGTGGCTTCTTCAAGCGATGGACGTAAGCGTTGACGGCTCATTTCCATCAAACCAAAGCGTGACAATTGACCGAATTGGATACGCGCACGGTCACTTTGTGTTGCTTCACGAAGTTTAGCTTCAACCATACGTTGGTTACGGTCTTTGGTCATGTCGATGAAATCGATCACAACTAAACCACCGATATCACGTAAACGTAATTGGCGAGCAATTTCTTCTGCAGCTTCAAGGTTGGTATTGAGCGCTGTATCTTCTACGTCGCTACCACGTGTTGATTTTGCAGAGTTAATATCAATTGAAACCAATGCTTCAGTTTGGTCAATCACAATTGAACCACCAGAAGGAAGTTTTACTTCACGTTCATAGGCCGTTTGGATTTGACTTTCAATACCAAAATGAGCGAATAACGGTTCATTTAAAGTATAGGTTTTTAATTTGTCGATTTGACGTGGCATCACTGCTTTAACAAAGTTATACGCTTCGTTATACGCTTGCTCAGAGTCAATCAGAATTTCAGCAACATCATCACGTAAATAGTCACGGATCGCACGTGTAACCACACCGGCTTCTTGGTGAACCAACATTGGTGATGGACCAGAACTTGATGTACTTTGGATTTGTGCCCAAAGGTCCAGCAAGTGTTGAAGGTCAAGTTGGAGTTCTTCTTGAGAACGACCAATACCTGCAGTACGTACAATCACGCTCATGCCACGAGGGACATTTAAAGACGCCAACATTTCTTTCAATTCTTCACGAACTGAACCTGAAATTTGACGGCTAATACCGCCACCTTTCGGGTTGTTTGGCATTAAGACCAAATAACGACCAGCAAGTGAGATAAATGTAGAAAGGGCAGCACCTTTATTACCACGTTCTTCTTTTTCCACTTGAACCAAAAGCTCAGTGCCTTCAGTGATCAATTCGCGGATGTTTGAAGTTTGGCGAGGATCAGCTTTGTAATAAGAGTTAGCAATTTCGCGCATCGACAAGAAGCCTTGACGACCTGCACCGTATTCAACAAATACCGCTTCTAAAGACGGCTCTACGCGAGTCACATGACCTTTATAGATATTCGATTTTTTTTGTTCACGGGTACGATTCTCTAAGTCAAAATCGTAAAGACGCTGACCAGTGACAAGTGCAACGCGAATTTCTTCGGCATGTGTTGCATTAATCAACATACGTTTCATGGGTGTAACACCTAATAGTGATACACAGAAGAACATCGCCTGACTCGTAGCGAGCATCAGATAGCATGGATCAAGTTGCACAGATCGAAAAACATCATCTGTGCATGTGTACCGACCTTCTTTGGGTGGGCAACGATTTTTGATTCACGTATTGATGATGGCAATACGGCTTCAATCTTTTAAACGATTAAAGTCACCTGAACGCGTTTCACTGGCGGACAAACGGTGCATTGGATGTGAGTAACTTTCACTGTCACATTGCTCGAAGAGCATCCATTCATATCTGATAGAGCGTCTTGATACGGAATTATCATCGTACCTTTACAAACTGTGCAGATCCAATGCATCAAACGTTGTGGCCTGAACACGATTTCCAGGGAGCGACTGGTCTGATGTGTATCAGTTTACGTTTAAAAACCAACCTTGGTTGGCACATATTTTTTTGGGGCAAACTGTTTTATGTACCTACGGCACAATTAAACGCAACAGTTTGCAGTTTTGCCGATATAATAAGCCTTCGGCGTCGGCATAATTCTTTTGGGACCTTTCCGAGCTAAATGAGTAATTGCTTGAAAGTTCAATGACAGTAAATACTGAAATGAATCAACTTTTACTCAGTTACGGTGGTTTCCGTGCGCTGACTATATCAAACCTTGCATCATCTGCCTATGGGCTAAGCTTATGTTTCTTGCGAAAAGTATAGCTTAAATGATCAATTTTTAATCAATTTTAGTATTTTTTTAGGTCACAGTAACTGTATGAATTCTACGCAAGAATGGCAAAGCGTCACCTGGTTTGAAGTGGACGAGCATCAGGCGGGTCAACGTATTGATAATTTCCTGTTTAGTCGTCTGAAAGGTGTGCCTAAAAGTCGCATTTATCGTCTGATTCGTGAAAGCCAAGTCCGCGTCAATAAAAAACGCGTCAAAGCGGAAACCAAACTCAATATTGGTGACCAAGTTCGAGTTGCTCCAATTCGTTATGAGCAAAAAGATGAGTCTGCGGTTCCTGTATCGGATAAAGTCGCGCAAAGCTTACTGAGCCGTGTGGTGTATGAAGATGAAGGCTTAATGGTGGTAAACAAACCTTCTGGTATTGCTGTTCACGGCGGTAGTGGTGTGGCGTATGGCTTGATCGAAGGTTTACGTGCCGCAACAGGGAAGAAATACCTAGAGCTGATTCACCGAATTGACCGCGACACTTCTGGGTTGGTGATGATTTCGAAAAAACGTAGTGTGTTAAAAAGCCTGCAAGACATGTTACGTGAGCACAAAATCCAAAAAACTTATGCTGCTGTGGTGAAAGGCGTGGTGAGTTTGGATAAGCAGCTCATTGATCAGCCTTTGCATCGTTACGAACTGGCAAATGGCGAGCGTCGTGTTCGTGTATCACCTAAAGAAGGTAAAGAGTCGAAGACGCTGTGGAACGTGAAAGAGCGTTTTATGCATGCCACATTGGTGTATGCGTCTCCACTTTCGGGCCGTACACATCAGATCCGTGTACATGGTTTAAGTATTGGTCATCCATTGGTGGGCGATGAAAAATATGGTCATGAAACTGAATACCGTGGTCCAAAGCCACGTCGTTTATGTCTGCATGCTATGCGTTTAGAAATTCCGGGTTACCAAACCATTGAAGCGCCATTGCCAGAAGATATGCAAAGCCTTGTGGCGCAGCTACGCGCGCAAAAAGCTGACAAAGTGGTGAAGTCTTCGGAAGATGACGAGTAAGTTTTAAATATTAGACTTCTCCCCCTGAGCAGGACTGCTTCGTAAGTTTTCTTTCGCCCTCTCCTTTAAGGAGAGGGTCGGGGTGAGGTAAATAAATTGATGCACTCCAGAATCTGAATTACCAAACACTGAATCAAATCTAGGAAAACGTATGAACTCAGCTGTAAAACTAGTCATTTTCGATTGGGATGGCACTTTATTTGATTCTGTGGGTCAAATTGTAGCGAGTTTAAAATTTGCAGCAGATCAATATTCACAGCCGCTGACCGATGCTGATGCGAAAAGTATTATTGGTTTAGGTCTGCCGGAAGTCGCACAGCGGTTATTTCCGACGGTTCCCGAATTACACAGCGACATTTTGCAAAGTTATGCCGATCACTATGTGGCCCATTCCAAAGGGGATATGTGGTTTGATGGTGTCGCGGACATGTTGCAGGAATTACGCGATGCCGGTCTACAATTGGCTGTTGCAACGGGGAAAAGCCGTAAAGGTCTAGACCGTGTTTTGGCTCAAACGCAAAGTCATGAGCTATTTTGTGCGACCCGAGCAGCCAGTGAAACCAAATCTAAGCCAGATCCGTTGATGTTGGCAGAAATTTTGGCGGAAACGGGCCTGCGTCCTGATCAAGCCATTATGGTCGGTGATACGTCGTATGATTTAGAAATGGCCCTCAATATTCAGATGCCACGTGTAGGCGTGAGCTATGGAGTGCATACTGTAGAAACACTCCAGTGTTTTCAACCCTTACATATTGCACATAGCGTAGGTGATTTGACTGAATTTCTACTAGAACACGTGAAATTACGTCTAGCTGTATAGTTTTAGATACAAACGAGTAAAAAGGGTGAAATTTGTTTTCACCTTTTTTGTTACCAAATGAATAGTAATGCCAGCTCTACTTGATGAAATGAGTAAATTCAATTATTTAAAAAAGTAATAACACTAGATTTTTCTACAATAACAAGCAGTCTTCTAGCAAATTTACCTTAAAAAGTTGAGCGCAACTATTTGGCCTTTTACCACAAGCTGGAATAGATTTTTTGTTTGAATTTTTGGTTTTATCTTATTGTTGTTTATTGATTTATTTTAAATTTTCAATTTATTAAACTAAATCAGATGAAATTGAACACCTATGCGTAAAAGTTGGCCTGACGCTAAAATAATCTTTTAATCTTATCTTTTAGTCGTATAAGCCAAGTTTTTTAGTAGAGATTCAGATTTAAGGGCGAAAAAAATAGTGAATTTTATTTAATTATTTTGACTTAAGTTTTTGAATATTAATAATAAATAATGATTAATTTATAGCTAATAGCTATAGTCATAAATAAAATAAGTATTGGTATTCACTTTCTAAAATCTCGATGCTAAATGCATCTAAACATAACGTGTAGTATGTCAAGTGAAATGCTTTAGGCGAATCCTGACATGACTTTCATCACTTTGATTTTGATGGTGATCGGGATGAAACACGTTGTGCATCCAATTTTTGCAGTTTAAGGAAACATTGATGTCGAATTCTGCTGTTGTTGAATCAGTTGCGCAAGCATTACGCGATGCGGAAGTAAATCAGGCTGCGATTGCACCGATCCGTCCACAACTTGGTGGTGAAAGTGCTGATGTAGATATTGCTTATGCCGTTCAAGAAGTGAATACCAAACGTGCGGTGGCAGAAGGTCGTCGCCTTGTAGGTCGTAAAATTGGCTTAACTTCAAAAGTTGTACAAGCGCAGTTAGGCGTTGATCAACCTGACTTCGGTATGTTGTTTGCTGACATGGCGTATGGCGATGGTGAAGAAATCCCTGCTGGTTTATTGATTCAGCCAAAAGTTGAAGCAGAAATTGCTTTGGTGATTAACCAAGATTTGACCAAAGAAAAACACACCTATGCAGACATTATTAGTGCAACAGAATATGCACTGCCTGCAATTGAAGTGGTCGATAGCCGTATCGAAAACTGGAAAATCTCGTTGATTGATACTGTGGCAGATAACGCATCTTCAGCAGGTTTTGTACTGGGTTCTAAGCCTGTAAAACTTGCAGATCTTGACCTTGTAAATTGCAAAATGGTCATGACTCGTGGTGAAGAAGTGGTTTCACAAGGTGTGGGTAAAGCTTGTCTTTCTAACCCATTAAATGCAGCTGTATGGTTGGCTGACGAAATGGTTCGTCGTGGTCGTCCATTGCTTGCAGGTGACATCGTATTGACCGGTGCCTTAGGCCCAATGGTTGTGGCAAATCCTGGTGATGAATTCAAAGTTGAAATTGAAGGCTTTGGTTCTGTGACTGCAGCATTTGCAGCGAAATAAGCTTGGGTTTTACGGAATTTTTAAGAGTACACATTCATGAAAAAGATTAAATGTGCATTGATCGGTCCAGGGAACATTGGTACTGACTTGCTTTACAAACTTCAACGCAGCGAATTTTTAGAACCAGTATGGATGGTTGGTATTGACCCGACGTCTGAAGGTTTGGCTCGCGCTGCTAAAATGGGTTTAAAAACCACTGCTGAAGGCGTAGATGGTTTACTTGCACACGTAATTGAAGACGACATTAAAATCGCATTTGATGCAACTTCTGCCTATGTTCATGCTGAAAACAGCCGCAAATTAAATGAACTTGGCGTGTTAATGATTGACTTAACACCTGCTGCAATCGGTCCATTCTGCGTACCACCAGTAAACTTAGAAGCGTTATTGGACGCAGGTGAAGTTCCGAACGTCAACATGGTGACATGTGGTGGTCAGGCAACGATTCCTATGGTTGCTGCGATTTCACGAGTTCAGCCTGTTGAATACGGCGAAATCATTGCAACAGTTTCAACAAAATCTGTGGGTCCAGGTACACGTAAAAACATCGATGAATTCACCCGTACCACTGCAGGTGCGATTGAAAAAGTCGGTGGTGCTAAAGCAGGTAAAGCGATCATCATCATTAACCCGGCTGAGCCACCATTGATGATGCGTGATACTGTGCACTGTCTTGTTGAAGGTGAGCCAGATCAAGCTGCGATCACTGAATCAGTGCATGCGATGATCAAAGAAGTTCAAAAATACGTACCAGGTTACAAACTGGTGAATGGTCCTGTATTTGACGGTAACCGTGTTTCAATCTTCCTGGAAGTTGAAGGCCTGGGTGATTACCTGCCTAAATATGCCGGTAACCTTGACATCATGACTGCAGCTGCTGCGCGTACCGCAGAAATGTTTGCGGAACGCGTTTTAAACTCAGTTGAAGCATAAGGAGCGTCTTCATGTCTAAGATTATTATTAATGATATGACTTTACGTGATGGCATGCACCCAATGCGCCATCAAACTACACCTGAACAAATGGTTGCCATTGCAACTGCTTTGGATGATGCAGGTGTACCTTTAATCGAAGTTACGCATGGTGACGGCTTAGGCGGTAACTCTGTGAACTATGGTTTTGCAGCAGCAACCGATGAAGAATACCTAAAAGCGGTGATTCCAAACCTGAAACAGGCGAAAGTATCTGCACTTTTACTTCCTGGTATTGGTACGGTTGACCATTTGAAAATGGCACATGATGTTGGTGTAGCAACCATTCGTGTTGCAACGCACTCAACTGAAGCTGACGTTTCTGAACAGCACATTACTGCTGCACGTAAACTTGGCATGGACACTGTGGGCTTTTTGATGATGGCGCACATGGCAACTCCTGAAAAACTTTTGGAAGAAGCCAGCAAAATGGTGTCATACGGTGCAAACTGTATTTATGTGACTGACTCTGCTGGTTATATGTTGCCGCAAGATGTGACTGACCGTGTTGGCATTTTACGTGCAAACCTAGGTTCAGACATCGAAATTGGTTTCCATGGTCACCATAACTTAGGTATGGGCGTTGCGAACTCTGTATCTGCGGTACAAGCAGGTGCAACACGTGTCGATTTAGCGTCTGCGGGTCTTGGTGCAGGTGCGGGTAATACACCACTTGAATTGTTCGTTGCAGTTGCGAACCGTATGCAACTTGAAACAGGTGTTGACTTGTTTAAAGTGCAAGACGTAGCAGAAGATCTGATCATCCCGATGATGACACATCAAATCCGTGCTGACCGTGATGCAGCAACTCTAGGTTATGCAGGTGTGTATTCTTCATTCCTATTGTTCGCAAAACGCGCTGAAGCGAAATACGGCGTATCTGCTCGTGAAATCCTAATGGAATTGGGCCGCCGTGGTACTGTTGGTGGTCAAGAAGATATGATCGAAGACTTAGCATTGACTATGTCTAAAGCAAAAGAAGCCAATGCTTAATTTGCTTTAAGTCAAAAAGCGCCCAATTCGGGCGCTTTTTTTATGTCTGAAGTGGCTGTATTGGTTTGATTTTAAGTTGAGATTAACTCGAGATTGATTTGAGGCATGATAAGCGGATTGAAATAAGAAAAGTTCTGCGAACCAATGGTCGATTTCGAGCAGTCATGGTGGTGAAATTTAACTTTAAGTTGTTGATGATTATATAAATTAAATATCATGTTATATCTAAATTTTATAACTAAAATAAGGATAAATCTCAGCAAAAAACTTTGATTAAACTTAAAAGCAATTAATACAGCGTATGTAATTGCGAAAAATAAAAAACTTTCAATTTTACGTTAATAAAACATGGGGTTAATTTAATCAGTCGTTCTAAATAATAAAAAAGAGTTATTGTTTTAATCTCTAAGGAAAATAAGCAGAAATCGCATCCTAAGTTCAAGTCGTACAAAAGCCTGATAAACCTTAATACTGTAGTCGGATTTTTTTCCAAGGTATTGTTGAGCATGATGATGTCATAGCTTAATTTGATCACTGGGAATAAGCCATGCGTCGTCAAAATTTATGGATAGCAATTCTTGCTGCGACAGCAACATTAGGAACATCTGCAACTTATGCGGACTTTGTTGACGACAGCCAAGTACAATTGAAATTTAAAAACTTCTACTTAGACCGTCAAATTAAAGAAAATCCGGCGGGTAACTGGGGTTCATGGTCACAGGGTGTGACTTTGGATGCCAAGTCAGGGTATCAAGATATTGGTGCAGGTATTCAAGTGGGTGCTGACCTTTTGGTTCAACATGCATTTAAACTCAATGCACGTGATAAAAACCCAGACTGGATCTTGCCGCACGATGGTAAAGAATCAAAAGATAACTTTGGTAAAGTGGGCGTGACCCTTAAAGCCAAAGTATCTGAAACTGAGTTGAAAGTGGGTGAGTTATTACCGGTTTCTCCAGTGTTGGTTTTCGATCCATCACGTCAGTTAATGACAACCTATAGCGGTGCGTGGTTAGAATCGAAAGAGATTAAAGATACCAAGTTAACTTTGGCATACATTGACGGGATCAATAACCGTTATGACAACCAATTCCGTGATTTATCAATGTTCGCTCCAGGTAAAAGATTACCAGATGGCACCATGGGTCATTATGATCTTGGGCCAACTTCTGATGGTATGTATATTGCGGGTATTGACCATCAATTCACACCTGAAATTGGTGGTAGCTACTGGTATGCCGATGTTCAAGACATCTACACACAGCAATATGTCGGCGCGAACTATAAAACTAAGTTAGGTGACAAAGCCAAACTGGATAGCCATATCCGTTATTTTGACAACTCAGATTCGGGTGACAAACTATATGGCGAAATTGATAACCAAGCGTTATCGGTTGGTGCGAAAGTGAATTACGGTTCGCATACCTTTGGTTTGGGTTATCAACAAATGTTTGGTGATAATGCATTCCCAACACTGGGTGGATGGGTGCCGCAGCCGTACTTAGTCAACTGGGGTATAGCAACATTTACTGCAAAAAATGAAAAATCATGGGGCTTTACGTATGGTTATGACTTTGCAGAGCTTGGTGCGAAAGGCCTAAATGCTACAGCGGTTTACTTTACAGGTTCTGATGCAGAAATTGGTACTGCAAATGGCATCCTGAAAGATCAAAAATCTGATGAGCTTAACTTAATCGTGAACTACACCGTGCCTGAAGGTAAGTTGAAGGGCTTAGGCTTCCAGGCAATGTATATCGATGCTGATTTCGATTACAAATCTGACTTGCAAGAGTACCGTGTCGCGACAACTTATACCTATAAGTTCTAATTTCTCAGGATAAAAAAGAGGGAAGTGGATTCATTGCTTCCCTTTTTATTCGCTGGTTTATTTAAAAAAGAAATACCTCAAAGATTTTATGGATATATTTTTGAGTTATGTATTTAAAAACAATAACTTAAATTATAGTCTATTTGTTGTTTATGATCGTAAATATGTATCAGTTAGCAGTGGCTGAACAGGTAATATGAGACTGTAAAACCACAAAATCCAAAAGAGTCCCCCTTGTGTTTAAATCCGTTATGGATTGAAACATAAGCTCTACGCAATACGAGGAGCATGTATGAGCACTGTTCAGATTCCTGACTATACAACTGATTCATTCTTTGGTTTAGAAGATAAATGGATTGAAACTGCTGAAGGCGAATTAACGCATTACCACGAAGTGGGTGAAGGCACACCAATTCTATTTTTACACGGTTCAGGTACAGGTGTATCTGCTGCGGCAAACTGGTGGTTAAACCTTCCACAAATTGGTGAACAAGCTCGTTGTATCGCTATCGATACGATTGGCTATGGTCAAACTGTTGTTGCACCGAATACTGCTTATGGTATCCGTGCTTGGGTTGATCACGCTGTACGTACGTTAGATGCCCTAGGTATTGAAAAAACTTGGTTAGTGGGTAACTCACTCGGTGGCTGGTTAGCATTCCAAATGGCTTTGGACTATCCAGAACGTGTATTGGGTATCGTGTCTATGGGTACAGGCGGTGCTAAACAAACTGCAGCACTTAAAGCACATGCAAACCCTGTATTAACCGAAGAAGGCATCAAGAAAACCTTGTCTATGTTTGTTGTAAACAAAGACTTGATCACAGACGAATTGGTAAAAGTACGTTTCGCTTCTGCTGCAAATGACTATGCATCAAATCGTTTGATGGATGTTGTTGGCGCACGCGACCGTGACCGTTTCGAATTCCCACTCGACTTTGAAAAAATGAAAGACATTACTGTGCCAGTATTGTTGATTCACGGTGTACAAGACGTGGTGATTCCAGTATCTCGTACGTGGGATATTTTGAACACAGTTCCAAATGCGGATGCGCATATCTTTAGCCAATGTGGTCACTGGTCACAAGTTGAAAAAGCAGAAGAATTCAACACCGTGATTAAAGATTATTTAAAAGCGCGTGGTGTGTAATTTCTTGTCACTGACATGAAATTCAAAAAAAGGATGGTTTTGCCATCCTTTTTTTTATATAAATCTTTTGAAAGAAATACTTTAAATGAGTATTATTCTCATTAATGGGTCGACAGTGTACGGTCTAAATCAGTAAAAAGGCATAAAATAAGCTCATCTGAATGGTTGGGGAAGGGGAATTATTTATTAGACTTAAGTTGTAAATCGGCAATTTTTAGCAATTTTTATCAATGTCTAAACTAAAATTTATAAGTTATTTTCCATCAAGTCGATATGCATGATAGATAAAATGCGTCGATTAAAACATTTAAACGATTAAAAAAGCGACTTTTTAGCCATAAAAAAAGCACCATTATTCATTTTAAAAATAATGGTGCTATATCTATAAATTATGACTTGGCGAAAATTAACGCTGTTCGCGATTAATATCGAGATAAAAAACTTTGGTTAGCAGTTCAAGGAATTTATCTACAGCCACAGAACTCGCCGTTTTTCGGTAACTTACATACAAGTCTAGATACGGTAATTCGACATCTAAAGGACGAATCACGGTATTGTTCATGGTCAATGGCGCGATGTATCCCGGTAGGATCGTGCAGCCTAAGCCCATGCCGATGGAGTTAATGTTAAACAGGATATTGTCGGCTTTTTGCACGATATTAAATTGAATATCATGGGTCGAAGCAAAGTCCAAAATGGCTTCATGCAACGTGCCAGATTGTTCACGTGCAGGAATGATAAAATCAATCCCATTCAATGCTTTAACTGGAATGCGCTCGTACTTCGCTAAAGGGTGATCTTTGGGTAAAATAAAGATCAGCGGTTCACGCAGTACAAACTGACTTTCAATTTCGTCGCTGTGGAAGTTATTGCGGGTAAAAGTGATGTCCAGTTCACCTTTTTGTAGCAATTTCATCTGATCACGGTTATTTAAACTGAGTAATTCAATCTTGAGTTCTGGGTTCTGAACACGTAAATTTGGCAGCACATAAGGGAAGATTTTCATCTCTGCGACAGGGACAAAACCAATGCGCAGCATCTGCTGTTTGGCTTGTGAAACCTGACGTGCCATCGCTACGGCCTTGTCTGCTTGAGCTAGTGTCAAACGTGCTTGTTCTAGAAATACGGCACCTTCTTCTGTGAGCTCAACTTTGCGTTTAGTCCGGTGCAACAATTTTACGCCGACATCTTCTTCAAGATCTTTAATTTGTTGGCTTAAAGAAGGTTGAGCAGTATAAAGTTTTAACGCAGCTTTACTGAAATTGAGTTCTTCAGCGACAGTAATGAAGTAGCGTAAGTGTCGTAATTCCATATAATCAACCCGTGGAGTAATCCAAAAAATGTCTTACTTAGAAGTTCGTTCAGTATAATCTATAAACAACTATTGCGTGAGGATTATTTTGCCATTCACGAAATAAATGGTGTTCACGGTGATTTAAAAAAAATACTATAAAAAAAATCTACCGTAATAATCCATAAAATCTCTTAATTAAAACAAAATAAATATTTCCCGAATATCGCTCTAAAATCCATCATCGTTGAAAAGTTGAGTCTATTACTTTGTGCCTTATGGTCACAGGAGAGCTTTTCATGAGTGGAAAAATTGATGTGCGCGAAATCGATGCTTTAGTCGATGCACAAAATGGACGTATCACGCCATCTATCTATACAGATCCAGACATCTACGAACTTGAATTAGAACGTGTGTTCGGTCGTACATGGTTATTCCTATGCCATGAGAGCCAAATTCCTAAAGCCGGCGATTTCTTCAATACCTATATGGGTGAAGATCCAATCATCGTGGCACGTCAAAAAGATGGCTCAATCAAAGCATTCTTAAACCAATGTCGTCACCGCTCTATGCGTGTGAGCTTCGCGGACTGTGGTAATACACGTGCATTTACTTGCCCGTACCACGGCTGGTCTTACGGCATTGACGGTTCTTTAAAAGATATTCCACTTGAAGACCGCGCGTTCCCGCACGGTGCTTGCAAAGAGAAATGGGGTCTTGTTGAAGTTAACCGTGTTAAATCATATAAAGGCTTAGTATTCGCTTGTTGGGATGAAACAACACCTGACCTAGAAGAATACATGGGCGATATCGCTTGGTACTTAGATGGTGTTCTTGACCGTCGTCCAGGTGGTACAGAAATTATCGGTGGTGTACACAAGTGGGAAATCGAGTGTAACTGGAAATTTGCAGCTGAACAGTTTGCATCTGACCAATACCACGCATTGTTCTCTCACGCATCTGCAATCCAAGTTTTGGGTGCAAAACCAGATGACGAATCATCTAAGAAATTAGGTGCTGCACAAACAGCTCGTCCAGTTTGGGAAACTGCGAAAGACGCGATCCAATACGGTTCACGTGGTCACGGTTCAGGCTTCTTCTTCACAGAAAAACCAGATGCAAACGTTTGGGTAGATGGTGAAGTTGCAAACTACTTCCGTGAAACATTTGATGAAGTTAAAGAGCGTTTAGGCGAAGTACGTGCACTGCGTCTTGCTGGTCACAACACCATGTTCCCAACATTGTCTTGGTTGAACGGTACAGCAACACTTCGTGTATGGCACCCACGTGGTCCAAACAAAACTGAAGTATGGGCATTCTGTATTGCAGACGCTGAAGCATCTCAAGAAGTGAAAGAAGCATTTGAGCGTTCTGCGACTCGCGCATTCGGTCCTGCTGGTTTCCTTGAGCAAGATGACTCTGAGAACTGGATTGAAATTCAAAAAGTTTTACGTGGTTATAAAGCCCGTCAAAACAAACTCATTATGGAAATGGGTAAAGGTAACGAGAAAGTACGAGAAGATGGTATCCCTGGTATCACCAACTACATTTTCTCAGAAACAGCTGCACGTGGTATGTACCGTCGTTGGGCTGACCTACTGATTCATGAAAAATGGGAAGACGTTGAAGCTGCGGCTGACGAATATGAGAAGGAGCTTATGAAATGAGTCAAATTAGTTTAGAACTCCATCACCAAATTAGTCAGTTTCTTTATCGTGAAGCAAAATTGCTGGACGATTGGAAGTTCCGTGATTGGTTAGCTGTATTAGCGGAAGATATTTCTTATACGCTACGCACAACACCAAACGCGCAAACACGTGACCGTCGTCGTTCGATTGAGCCGCCAACAACTTGGGTATTTAACGATACTAAAGATTTGTTGGAACGCCGTGTAGCTCGTTTAGAGACAGGTATGGCTTGGGCTGAAGAACCTCCTTCACGTACAACACACATGGTTTCAAATGTGATTGTTGAAGTGACAGAAGTTGAAGGCGAATACGACGTTTACGTAACGTACTTGTTGTACCGTACCCAGAAAGAGAAAGATGTAACAATCTACTGTGGTAAGCGTCACGACAAGATCCGCAAAGTTGACACTGAGCAAGGTTTCGAAATCTTCAACCGTAAGATTACCCTTGATCAGGTGACTTACAACTCACATAACCTGAGCGTGTTCTTCTAATGAATAAGATTTTTGTTTGCCAAGTTGACGAATTAGACGAAGGCGAAGCATTGAAAGTAGATTGCGGCGTTAACGGTATCGATGCGCTTGCAGTATTCAACAACAATGGCGAATTTTTCGCGATGAACGACCGTTGTTCACATGGTAATGCTTCAATGTCTGAAGGTTACCTTGAAGATGATGGCACTGTTGAATGTCCACTTCATTCGGCTCGATTCTGTTTGAAAACTGGTCAAGCATTATGCTTACCAGCAACAGATCCGATCAAAACATTCCCTGTGATTGTTGAAGATGGTGCTTTATACGTAGAGATGGCAGGAGAGTAATCATGGGTTGGCTACAAGGCGAAGTTGCACTTATTACCGGTGGTGGTTCAGGCTTAGGCTGGGCATTGGTTGAACGTTTCTTAGAAGAAGGTGCACAAGTTGCTGTTCTTCAACGTTCTCAATCGAAAGTTGATGCATTGAAAGAACATTTTGGTGACCGCGTGCTTGCGATCGCAGGAGATGTAGCCAGCTATGAGGATAATGTTCGTGCAGTTCAAGCAACTGTAGAACATTATGGCAAACTTGACTGTTTCGTTGGAAACGCAGGTATCTGGGATCATTACGCAGATATCGTCAATACATCGGGTGAACAGCTGGAAAAAGCTTTTGATGAGATTATGGGTATTAATACAAAATCTCTCATATTAGGTGCCAAAGCTGCACTTGATGCATTGATAGCTTCAGAAGGTTCTATCATATTTACTTTGTCTAACTCAGCACTGTATTCGGCAGGCGGAGGCCCTGTATATACAGCGTCTAAGCATGCTGGCGTTGGGATTATGAAAGAATTAGCCTACGAGCTTGCGCCTAAAGTACGAGTGAACGCTGTTGCTCCGTCGGGTATGAATGTAAACATCAAAGGTGCTGCTTCTTTAGGCCAAGAAAACCTCGGTCTACTCGATGCACGTGATCCTGAGAAGATTGCACGCGGCATGCCGCTCAATTTCTTACCCGAACCTGAAGATATGACTGGTTCATACGTGTTATTGGCTTCTCGTCAAAACAACCGCCCATTAACTGGTGTTTTAATTAATGCTGAATGTGGTCTGGGTATCCGTGGTTTACGTCAACCACGTGCTGGCTTCTTTGACGAGATTTAATTCGCCAAATACGTAAAGGACTTACTCGGCAGCCATCTTGGCTGCCTTCCGTTTAGGAGTCACCCATGGCCGTTAAACTTATTTGTGCATCGCACAGTCCCCTAATGGAATTCGCTTCTCCGCAAGAGAAATACAAAGAGGAAAAAGTTCGCGAAACTTTTGCCAAACTTGCTAAAGAAGTTGAAGACTATAATCCAACATTGATCATTACTTTTGGTCCAGACCATTTCAATGGTTTCTTCTATGACCTCATGCCATCTTTCTGCGTCGGTATTCGTGCCAAAGCAGCAGGTGATTGGGATTATGGTAAAGACAATGACCACATCAATGTGCCTGAAGAAACAGCAATCAGTCTGGTTCGTCGCGTATTGGATGAAGGTGTCGATGTTGCATACTCTTATCGTATGCAGGCAGACCACGGTGTGACTCAACCATTACATTTCCTTTGTGGTGGTAAGCTTGATCGTTATCCAACGATTCCAATTTTTATCAATGGTGCAGCTGCACCGATGCCAACAACCAAGCGTACAGTCGCTTTGGGTCGTGCAGTCGGTCAGTTCATTAAATCATTGAACTTAGAGAATGAACGTATACTTGTTTTGGGTACAGGTGGTTTGTCTCATGATCCACCAACGCCGCAAATGGGTTCAGTTCCACCAGAAGTGGAAGAGTTCCTGATTGCAGGTCGTAACCCAACTGAAGAGGCACGTAATACACGTCAAGGCAAAATCATTGCTGTCGGTCAAAAGCTCGCAGCGGGTGATACTTCTGTCGCAGTGCCTTTAAACCCAGAATGGGATCGTGCATTGCTTGATACTTTTGCCAAAGCTGACTTTGCTGCTATTGAAGCGATGACTGAAGCTGAAATTCGTGTTGAAGGTGGTCGTGGCGGTCAAGAAGTTCGTTCTTGGATGGCTGCTTTTGCTGCACTACATGAAGTGGGCGAATACGACATGACAACACATTGCTACGAAGATATTAGTGAGTGGATTGCGGGCTTCGGCATCGTATCTGCAGAATTGAAATAAGGAACAAACCCATGAGCCAAAATGGTATCGAAACCATCGTTATTGTTGGAGCTGGTCAAGCTGGTGCTAGCGCCATTTTAGAACTCCGTGCGAACAAGTATGAAGGCAAAATCATTTTGGTGGGTGATGAAACACATCTTCCTTATGAACGTCCGCCTTTGTCTAAAGACGTAATTCTAAAACCTGAAGAGACCAAAATCGAAATTCTGTCAGAAGAAAAATTGGCAGAACTCGGTGTTGAACATATTCGTGGCAATGGAGTGGTGAAAATCCATAGCGATGCGAAAACAGTTGAACTGAAAAATGGTGAAATTGTAGCATTTGACAAGTTGCTTATAGCAACTGGTGGTGCAGCACGCCGTTTACCGAATTTCGATGCTTTGGGTAAACACGTTTATACCTTACGTAACCTTGAAGATTCACAAGCATTGGTGCCTGTATTACAAGCGGGTCGCCGTATTGTTTTGATCGGCGGTGGTGTAATTGGTTTAGAACTTGCATCTTCAGCACGTTCTAAAGACTGTATCGTGACCGTGATTGAAATGGGTCCAATGGTTATGGGGCGTTCATCTCCACGCGTTTTAAGTGAATTCTTATTGGCACAGCAACGTCTTGCAGGTGTAGATGTTCGTCTTTCGACTTCTATTGCTGACTGTAAGCTTGATGGCGAAGAAGTAGTGATCACGCTTGAAGGCGGTGAAGAACTTCGTGCCGATGCAGTGATCTATGGTATTGGCATTGTGCCAAATGCTCAACTTGCGGTTGATGCAGGTTTAGACGTTGATTTTGCCATTAAAGTGAATAATAACTGCCAAACTTCGCATCCAGATATTTATGCAGCGGGTGACGTTGCGACTCAGCTTCGTGACTGTGGTAACCACCGTCGTGTCGAAACTTGGGAAAATGCGAACTTGCAAGCAGGTATCTTTGCTCGTCATGTAATGGATGTAGAACATCCAACCCCAAATCCAGCGTGGTTCTGGACAGATCAATTGAATATCAACTATCAATTTGTGGGTGATATGGCTGCAAGCGAATGGATCGTTCGTGGTGAAATTAAACCTGAATTGGCGGCTGAATCATCATTTGTTTTATTTGGTGTTACTGACGGTGTCATTGTTGGTGGTATTACTGTAAATGCTGCAAAAGAGATGCGTCATTTGAAAAAATTGATTAGCAAGAATGCGGCGTTTGAAGCGGATAAATATTTAGATTTAAGCCAAGATTTACGTAAACTTGTAAAGTAAGCTGAATGTCTAAGAGGAGCAGACTTGCGGTAACGTAGGTCTGTTTTTTTATGTCTTTAGTTTTAGCGTCGCACTTATAAAGCTATTTTGTAGTCCATGTATATAGTTTTAGCTTATGTAGATCTATTCAACGGTTTTAATCCTCCCCAGCCCTCCTTTTTCAAAGGAGGGAGTAGTCTTTGTGAAGAATGGATTTCGTTTAGATGTTTCCCTCCTCTTTTTTTTAAGAGGGGTTAGGGGAGATTATTGATCGTTTGAAGAGAAGTCCATATACCCCAAACGATCGGTGGCATTCATACCGCCTCCAATTTAGTTGATAAAGTGGAGAACAATAATTGGTCTTAAACTTTATTAGTTACTGGTCTTACGAGTAGTTCCAGATCTGAATAGTGGGTTTCAGGTTAAGTCGTTAGAACAATCAAATTTGAGAATGAAATGAAATCTTCACTGCCGCTGACGGCAAGTATATATGCTCTTTTGGTACTGATTTGGGCGACGACGCCGCTCGCGATTGTGTGGAGTGTGCAGGAAATACATCCGATGTGGGTGTTGATTATCCGTTACTTCGGCGCATCTATTATTGCGCTGTTTCTTTTGAAATTGATGCGTGATCCTTTGCCGTTTGATGAAACCTCATTAAAAAGTTATGTGGCAGGGAGTTTGAATTTGATTGGCGCACAGTTGTTTATTTATCTCGCAGCCAATTATCTCACCTCTGGTTTAATGGCACTGATTTTTGGTTTTTCACCCTTAATTGCCGGTTTGATTGGGCATGTAATTTTAAAAACACATAAATTGGTCGCTTTGCAGTGGTTGGGCATGGCGGTTGCAGTGGGAGGTCTAACTTTTGTCTTTGCAGATTCTGCTGATAGCAAAGTCAATCCAATTGGCGTTGTCCTGATGCTAATCAGCATGGTGTCGTATATTAGTTCGATTTTTTGGGTGAAGCAGATTAACGCACCGTTAAAGCCGATGTCACAGGCAACCGGTTCCCTGATTGTTTCTGCTTTAGGATCGATGCTCATTATTCCTTTTATCTGGCAGCATTTTCCAACCGAATTGCCAAGCGGCCGTGCCATGATAGGTTTTGTCTTTACCATGATTATGTCATCTATTGTGGCAATGCTGTGTTACTTCTGGCTTATAAGACGTTTGGCGGCATCAACGGTGTCACTCAGTAATGTGATGACACCTGTCATAGCATTGGTTTTGGGAGCGACGTTGAACAGTGAACATATTAGCTCCAATGCCTTTGTTGGAATCGTGGTCGTGATGTTTGGTATTGTGATGTACTTTTGGAAAGAGTGGCGCGAGCAATATTTTAATAAAGTACGTTGAACCGTGTACATCTACAGAATTATAAGGAAGCTGCGGCTTCCTTTTTTGTTCTATACCTTTGCGCTAAAGAGCGTGTTTCACATGGAATATGATGGCATTGTCGAAACAATCGACAGTTGGTGTAAAAACAACAAAATAACAAACAACAGCTACAGTCAGTTTGAGTACTATGGAATGAGCTATAAAATCAAATAGATCTGTTTGATAAAAATAAATTTAGGACAATTTTAAATGTCTGAATCTAACAAAATCGTGGTATATGCAGCGCTCTTCGGCAATTTAGCGATTGCACTGGTGAAGTTTGTCGCTGCCTACATCACGAATAGTTCGGCCATGTTGAGTGAAGCTATTCACTCTGTGGTTGATACTTTAAATGAAATCTTACTGCTCTACGGTATGAAAAAATCGCAGCAGCCAGCAAATGCACGCCATCCGTTTGGCTATGGGCGAGAGCTGTATTTTTGGGCTTTTATTGTGGCGTTGATGGTCTTTGCTTTGGGTGCGATCGTGTCGATTTATCAAGGGATTAGTCATATTTATCACCCCGAAGAAATGCAAAATCCGATGATTAACTATATCGTATTAGGTATTGCGATTTTGTGTGAAGGGACCTCTTGGTTTGTGGCATTGAAAGCATTTCGTAAAATCAAAGGGAAACAGGGCTATTTTGAAGCATTTCGACGCAGTAAAGATCCGACGACATTTACCGTGTTATTTGAAGATTCAGCAGCGCTGATTGGTCTGTTTATTGCCCTGATCGGTATCTATTTATCACACGCGCTGAATATGCCAATGCTTGATGGTCTGGCATCAATTCTAATTGGTGTGGTGCTCGCTATTTCAGCGATCTTACTTGCACGTGAGACTAAAGGATTGCTCATGGGAGAAACTGCTGACCCACAATTGAGGCATAATGTCTTGATGGTTGCAGAGCAAGATCCAGCAGTGCATTCTGCCAATGGGGTGTTAACAGAGCAGATGGGTGCACATCAAGTTTTGGCATCTTTGAGTCTTGAATTTAAAGATAATTTAACGTCAGATGATATAGAAGCTTGTGTCAACAGAATTGAAGCACAAATTAAACAGCTTCATCCTGAAATTGTGGCACTCTTTGTCAAGCCTCAATCTCGGAAGGTTTGGCTTGAGCGCATGAAAGGTCGTCTTGATCAATAGGTCTGCGAGGTTAAATACTTTGCAAGGTTTGTCAGCATAGTGAATGAATTTTAAATACACATGAATCAAAAAACTCAATCAGCACAGTTTCAAATCAGTACTAAAAGCTGTATGAAACATACGTGGACGAAGCCTGTATTTGATTATCTGGCAACTGACCATTTTAATGGGGAAAATTTTTTTAATACCATTCGAAATCCAGATGCGTTTACGCGTAAAGATATGCTGAAATGGATCATGACGCGTAAAAGCGATACATGGAAAGTAGATCGTGAGCAAGAATACCAACAGTTTTTTGCTTCTTCGCGTAGCATTCCGCAAAATCGACCTTTGGCTAAAATGGATGATTGGTTGGTATGGTTTGTTGGGCATGCTACGGTGCTAATTCAAATTGGGCCATATAATTTTTTGACCGATCCTGTATGGGCGGAGTATGCAGGACCACGTCAAGGGACTGGACCACGACGTGCTTGTCCTGCAGGCATTGCCTTAGAAGAATTACCCACCATTCATGGGGTTTTACTGAGCCATAATCATTATGATCATATGGATTTAGCAACCTTGAATTGGTTGCATGAACAATTTGCTATGCCGATTTATACCGGTTTAGGCAACGCTTATTATTTACCCACACATTTCAATGTCATTGAACTTGATTGGTGGCAATCGGAAATGTTTGAAGATTTACGCATCGTTTATACGCCTGCACAGCATGGTTCAGGTCGTGGTTGGCGAGATCAAAATCATGCCTTATGGGGAGGTTTTTCCATCGTGCATAGTACAGGACATTTCTTCTTTGCTGGAGATACGGGCTATGCCGCTCATTTCAAACAAATCCATACACGCTTAGGTGCACCCCGAGTAGCGTTATTACCGATTGGAGCTTATGAGCCACGTCGTTTAATGAAATATTTGCACATGAATCCCGAAGAAGCTTTTCAGGCGCATAAAGATTTACAGTCAAAATGTTCATTGGCAATGCATTATCGGACTTTTCAGTTGACTGATGAAGCTAGAGACCAACCGGAGCATGACTTACATCATGCAATGCGAAAAACATCAAAGTTAATGAATCCATTTTTAACCATGCATGAAGGCAAAAAATTGATTGTTTAAGGATTAATAGAAGGTAATTGGAATATTTAATGCCAAGAAAAAACCACCTTAAAAGGTGGTTTTTTTATTCAAAGATAAAACTTAAAGCAAGCCAGGATTACCTTGAGCTGGATCAGTTGCACGAGCAGCTTGCGCATCCGCTACAGTTAAGCCTAATGCTTTTGCAACACCTTCACCATAAGCTGGATCACATGCGTAACAGTTACGGATATGACGGTATTTAATGAAGTCGAGTGCATCGCCCATTGCGCCAGCAGTGTTATTAAACAATGCTTGTTTTTGTTCATCATTCATTAAGTTGAATAATGCACGTGGTTGACTGAAATAGTCGCTGTCATCTTCGCGGTAATCCCACAAGTCAGCATCACCAGTAATTTTCAATGGTGGTTCTTTGTATTGTGGTTGCTCTTGCCATTGGCTGAAGCTGTTTGGTTCATAATGCGGTGTTGCACCATAGTTACCATCCATACGGCCTTGACCATCACGACGGTTGGAATGAACAGGGCAACGTGGTGCATTTACAGGAATTTGGTAATGGTTTACACCCACGCGATAACGTGCAGCATCAGCATAGTTGAATAAACGCGCTTGCAGCATACGGTCAGGTGAGAAGCTAATGCCCGGCACCAAGTTACTTGGTGCAAAAGCGGCTTGTTCAACATCTTGGAAATAGTTTTCAGGATTACGGTTGAGTTCGAATTCACCCACTTCAATCAACGGATAGTCGCCTTTAGGCCATACTTTGGTTAAATCAAATGGGTGATAAGGTACTTTTTCTGCATCAAGTTCAGGCATAATTTGAACGTACATTTTCCATTTTGGAAAATCGCCGCGTTCAATTGCATTGAACAGATCGGTTTGTGAGCTTTCACGGTCTTTGGCAATAATCGCTTCAGCTTCAGCATCGGTTAAGTTTTTAATGCCTTGTTGAGTGCGCATGTGGAATTTAACCCAGAAGCGTTCATTATTGGCATTAATAAAACTGAAGGTATGGCTACCAAAACCATGCATATGACGGTAACCATCTGGAATACCGCGGTCAGACATCACAATCGTAACTTGGTGTAGAGCTTCAGGAAGTAAAGTCCAGAAATCCCAGTTATTAGTTGCACTACGCTTATTGGTTTTAGGATCACGTTTCACTGCTTTATTTAAGTCAGGGAATTTACGAGCATCACGTAGGAAGAAGACAGGGGTGTTATTACCAACTAAATCCCAGTTACCTTCTTCAGTATAGAATTTAAGGGCAAAACCACGAATATCGCGTTCTGCATCTGCAGCACCACGCTCACCCGCTACGGTAGAGAAACGAGCAAAAAGTTCAGTTTTTTTACCAACTTCTGAGAAAATTTTAGCACGAGTATATTGGGTAATATCGTTAGTTACGGTAAACGTACCGAAGGCACCAGAACCTTTGGCGTGCATACGACGCTCTGGAATCACTTCGCGAACGAAATTACCGAGTTTTTCATTAAGCCATAGGTCTTGGGCAAGCAAAGGACCACGTGCACCTGCCGTCATACTGTTCTGATTATCTACAACAGGAGCACCAGCATCAGTTGTTAGGTGGGTGACAGGACATTTTTTAACGTCGTCGCTCATTGAGTATCTCCATTATTATAATCATGTATTAAAGTTGGGAGTTATAACCTTATCAATTGATAACACGCTCAACAGCACATGACATTAACCGTTTTGTTAATTCATTTTAAAGTGACAATGTGACAACAGTTTTTCTCTTATTGTAAAAAATTTTTAGGCAGCAATAAATCGACGAGATATCATAAAACTGTTGTGATTGAAAGCTTAAGAGTCTTTATCTACTCATTTACTCTAAAACTTTATTTAGCTTTTGACAAATGGAAATATAGTTTTGAACGAATGGTTAATTCTATTGATTAAGTTATTGAATTTATATTATTTATATATTTTGTTTTAATGTTTTATGGGGTGATGGGGTGATGCTAGTTGGCACACCTATCTTTATTGTTATCAGGTCAGGTGTTGTCACTCCAGCGTGAATCGATTCCTACATCATATCAACATACTAGGCAACCTTACGTGATCGCATATCGTAGTTGAGGGGGGGGGAATGGCGAACCCATTTTGACCTCGGGATTTATTTTACTCCCAAAAGGATAAGCACTTAAACAAGACTGGACCGTATTGGCATGAGCACATGGCACGACTGTGTGGCTGATACAAGTGCTCCTTCAAGTGATTATACAATGGGCCTGTGTATAGTTTGCAACTAGTCATAGATGGTGCAATCGACAGTTGTTTGAGGCATGGCTATGTAGTGGTTACAACAGATTATCAAGGACTGGGTAAGCCAAAACTGCACCCTTATATGAATGTAGTCAGTTAAGTTTATAATTTGGTGGATTCTGTACATGCACTGCATTCTTGCAAGCCGAAGCAATTTAATAAAGACTGGATGGTGATGGGGCATAGTCAATGTGCTGCAGCTGCTATTACGGTTGCAGCTCAGGGGCAAAAAGATGCGCTTGAATTGAATCTTAAAGCTGCAATACCCTTGGCACCGGGTGGTTATCAATATGAATGTATTGCTGAATACGTAGAAACCAATCCAAATCCAGATACCAATGTAGCGGCATTTTTCCCCATCGTGTTGTTGGGAGCAGCCGAAGCAGATCGATCAATGTAGATCAACAGGTTAGTCCAGATATGCAGTCTTTACTAAATCAGGCCCGTAAACGCTGTTTGTCAGAACTACAAACTGAGTTAAAACAAGCACCTCAGCCAATCTTTTAAAAAATTCAGACTTAAGGCCATCCCCAAGCTATTTAAAACGTCAGTCGATTGAATATATGACCCTAACCGTAACACTGATGTTTGTTTAAGGCGCCGCAGACCATTTGTCGATCACCTTGGTACTCAAAGTTATTACCAAAAAGTGTGCAAATAAAAAATTACCAGTAGTCTATCAGGCGATCCCAAATGGCTATCATCGTGGTGCATTAGGCCATAGTCCAAAATATACGGCTGAATTTTTAAAGAGCTTACAACTGGCCAGCATTGCAAAGGCGTATAAATGAGACAAGTAAGCTGGCAATAAAAGCTTAACTTCTAAAGCACTTTTATTGACGGATGAAACAAGTGATGAATGATTTTCTTCTACCGTAAAAATGAATTTCCTAAATATCTAAAATAACTGGTTTAAGAGCCGATTTTTTGTAAATAACATGACTTTATTTTATTCACCGATGCATTTGAAACATCATTAGACTTGTCCGCGAAGTTTAATCGCGCAACATATGAATTATATCTCGCTTTAATTCATCCCACTCCCCAAAATCAGGCTCAATCAATAAAGTTTGCGACACAAAGCCATAACACACCCGCTGCATATTTAAAGCCATCTGTTTGAGCTGTTCATCATCCTGTATAAATGGCTCAAGCATACTGCGCCACATTTGCACCATCATGGCATAACTCTTACGGTAACTTTCAATATCTGAAATCTGCCGTTCTAACAAAAACACCTGTGACCATAAAAACTGCTGTGCTTGAATTTGCTCAATTTGAAAATGAATAATTCGCTCTAAATAAGTCTGAAACTTCAAATCTGTGGATAACTTGATCAAGCTATGTGCATAACTTTTTAAGCTTTCCGCATTGTGTTTCACATGTAAATGAATGGTTAGCGCAATCAAATCTTCCTTTTTAGAAAAATATTCATAGAACGTTCCCAAGCCCACGCCTGCAAGGTCGGTAATTTCCCGAATGGTAATTTGGCTGGCAGGACGCTCATGCAAAAGCCGAACAAAACTGTCCTGTAAGGCTTCTTGCGTCAGTTTGGCACGTGATTGACGTGGCTTACGCCGTATTTGAATGGCTGAATGCTTCATATTTTTAAGCGCGGAAAACCGAACGTCTATGCTTTAAATTTTCTCTATACTGAAATGAAAAGCCAACAAGAACAAGCGGAAAATATAGACGATGAATACATTAGAACAGACATGGATGACGCATCAAATCAGCAACCAATTTGATGAACTGGAAAACTACAATCTATTTTCAAGCGATACGGTTTTACATGAAATCTTAAAGCGCTATGGCAGCCACGATCAGCCGATCTTATGCGAAATGGGCAAAGTGGCAGGTTCGAGTGAATACTTTCAGCATGGGGCTTTAGCCAACAAACATACCCCAATTTTACATGCCTTCGATGCGCGAGGCCGCCGTACTGACTTTATCGAGTTTCATCCTTCATGGCATAAATGGATGGGACTCAACCGCCAGTTTGATACCCATGCACATCCATTTAATCAGTCAAATTCCAAGGCAAAATGGGTGGAGTGGGCAGCACGTTTTTATTTAGCAGGTCAGGTCGAGTGCGGCAATTTATGTCCAAATTCAATGACGCTCGGCAGTATTCCACTCATTCAGCGCGAACCTGAACTATGGGCGAAAATTGGCGAGAAACTACTATCGACTGAATATGATGAACGCGATGTACCGATTGCGCAGAAAAAGTCGATTTGGCTCGGTATGGGCATGACCGAAAAGCAGGGCGGTTCAGATGTACGTGCTAATGAAACTATAGCTGTGCCTGTGGCAGAAACAGGACGAGGCAAAGCTTATTTACTCACGGGGCATAAATGGTTTTTCTCTGCACCGATGTGTGATGCGCATTTGGTGGTGGCAAAAACCGAACAAGATGGCTTGGCTTGTTTCTTTGTGCCGCGTTGGTTGGAAGATGGCACGAAGAATAATATTCAGGTGCAACGCCTAAAAGAAAAAGTCGGTAACCGCAGTAATTCAAGCTCGGAAGTCGAATTCAAAAATGCATGGGGCATTATGATTGGTGAGGCAGGGCGTGGCATTCCAACCATTATTGAAATGGCGAATTATACCCGTCTGACCTGTTCGGTCGGTTCGAGCGCCATGCTGCGTCAAGCTTTGGTGCAATGCATTGCCTACACCCGTCAGCGTCAGGCTTTTGGTAAACATCTGATTGATCAACCCTTAATGCGAGCAGTCTTGGCAGATTTGGCTTTAGAAAGCGAAGCGGCCACGCAGCTCAGTTTCCATTTGGCGCAGTGTTATGAATCGGATGATGCCTTGTCTGTGGCATGGAAGCGCATCATGACGCCAGCAGCCAAGTTTTGGATTTGTAAGCGTGCGGTAGAGCTAACAGGGGAGATGATGGAAGTCTTTGGTGGTAATGGCTATGTCGATAACGGCATCATGGCACGCATCTTTAAAGAAGCGCCTGTAAATACCATTTGGGAAGGTTCTGGCAATGTCATGTGCCTAGATGTACTGCGTGCCATTGGACGCGACCCTGAATCTATTGAGGTGCTGTTTAAAGATTTGGCCAGTACAGCAAGTACAGATGAAAGCTTGCAAACAGAATTGCAGGACTTGTTCAGGTTGTTCCATCAATCGCCTGAAGATTTACAATTTATGGGGCGCAGTTTGGTCAGTCGTTTAACGGTACTTGCACAAGCGGTGTTATTGAAATGCTATGCGCC
The DNA here is from genome assembly GCF_013417875.1 of Acinetobacter sp. YH12219. Taxonomy (NCBI): domain Bacteria; kingdom Pseudomonadati; phylum Pseudomonadota; class Gammaproteobacteria; order Moraxellales; family Moraxellaceae; genus Acinetobacter; species Acinetobacter sp. YH12219. Next base: position 30,412 of record NZ_VPDC01000007.1, on the reverse strand, counting down.
TGATTATGTAGCAAATGGTTTTATTCAAAGCCGCTATAGTGCGAAACATGGGCAAGTGGTGGGGATGTTGGATGCCAAAATGGTCGATGTAGAGCGCGTATTAGAACGGGCTTTTGCAAGCTAAATACAACGTATTTCCCTCTCTCAATCGGACAGGGCTATGGAGAGGGGAATAATGTGCCAAAGCAATTTTTTTATGGCCTTGGGACTAACTACGATGTATCAAAAAAAGCCATAGGAAAGTGCTTGAAAAAATCTAAAAATAGACCAATATATGCACTACAGCACGAGGGTGCTGTATAGGCAAAAAGGTGAATGCAAATGGCAAAGAAAAAAGTCCTGCCTGAAGTTGAAGTTCGCAACTTTGTGGCAAAACACATGAATGATTTTAACAAAAGCCAAACTTTTGTAGATCGAAAGAAAAATGCAAAACGTGGTTATGCAAAGCACAAAAAAGGGGGATATTCGAATGATTATCTCCCTTTTTATTTCAGTGTATTTTTAAGTTTTCTAGTACGTTAAATTATTCTGCTTCAGCATCTGCTTAAACAAATTTCACATCATATCCATACGTTTTACTGTTCGCTTCGCAATCTCTAGGCCATGCAATTTGGCCACAATATAAAGAGATGCATTGATCCCCGAAGAAATCCCCGCAGCATCTAAGACTTCAACTTCGTTGAATAATAAGATACCGACGTTCATTCAGATGGTTCCATGCGGGATTGAACGCATGGGTTTTGAGTTTAAATGTAGAACCTTAAAACACGGCTTATTTTGAAAATAAGTCTTCAAACATTTTGTTGAATGCGGATTTTTGTTGCGGTCTAGACGCTGTACTTTGATATTTTGAGGCGTCATTAGGTTGTTGGAGTACGTGTTCCACTTGACTGGTCAATTGCTCAAACCATGTTGAGTCAGTATGTTGCATGTGATTTAGCTGTTTGGCGTGCTGTGCAGCCAGTACCGATGGATCATTTTTACCTAAGCGGCGCTGTTGTGGCGCAGTAATTTCTATACCAAGTAAGGGGGGAATACGAGAGCGGCTGACTGGAGCTTTAGATTTTGTTGGCTTGGTTGGGCGTGTATTGACTTGTTGTGTTTGGGACGGTCGAGGTCGAGTTGAGGATGCTTTTTCAATCGGTGTGTCTTGCTGCAGCTCTAACATTTTTTGTTTGAGTTGTGGATGGATCTTTGTCATATAAAAGGCAATTGCGACAAAAGCCAGAAAAAATAAAAAATCCATCATCACCTCGTTTTATTATTTTACATGAGTAGTTTTAAGCACTCACGATGCGTGTGGCAGATTTCACCATATCACCAAGACCATGAGTCTTGAAGTAATACTCCATCATGCTTTTCACCATCAGGGGATTATTCATGCTTAAGGCACGATCCAAGAGCTCTTTTGCATCGGGCATCGGCACATGGCAGATGGCTTTACGGACTTTCAGGATATTACTCGAACTCATCGATAGGGTATTAAAGCCCATCGCCATCAGTAAAATAGCGGTGAGTGGATCACCGGCCATTTCCCCACAAATACTAATCGGCTTGTCGTATTTATGACATTCTTGCACCAAGCGAGTTAGCGCACGAAGTACGGCTGGGTGTGAGTGTGAATAGACATTGGCAACTCGTGGGTTATTTCGGTCAACCGCAAGTAAATATTGGGTTAAATCGTTTGATCCGACCGAGAAGAAGTCAACCAATTCAGCAAACTCATCGATCTGTAACAGCACACTCGGCACTTCGACCATGATGCCGATTTTGGGTTTGGTAATTTTCACCTGTTCTTCTTCTTGCACCGCTTGCCAGTCACGATCGAGCAAATACAACGCTTCTTCGACTTCGCTGACACTGGTCACCATCGGCAGCAATATATGCAAGTTGTTCAGGCCAATACTGGCTTTGAGCATGGCACGAATTTGGGCTGAAAAAATCTCAGGATGATCGAGGGTAAAGCGAATTCCACGCCAACCCAGTGCTGAGTTTTCTTCTTCAATCGAGAAATAAGGAAGGTCTTTATCTGCACCAATATCGAGGGTACGCATCACCACTGGTTTATTGGCAAAATGACTGAGCTGTTGACGATAAATAGCGCGCTGTTCTTCTTCACCAGGGAAGCGATCACGCAGCATAAACGGAATTTCAGAACGGTATAGACCGACACCTTTGGCGCCACGTTGTACACCGCGAACCACATCGATCATCAAGCCAGTATTTACAAACAATCGAACTGCAACACCGTCAGGGGTGATGGCATCTTTGGTTTCGTATTGCTTCAGATCTTTAGCAATTTGCTCTTCTTCTTTTTGAATCTCTTTATAACGTGTGCGTAAACGACGAGGTGGATTGATGAATACACGACCTTGATGTGCATCGACAATCATTTCGACATCATCGAGGGTATTAATTGGTAGTTCAGTCACACCGACTACGGTTGGAATACCGAGGGCACGTGCCACAATCACCATGTGTGAGTTCATGGCACCTTCAGTGGTTACAATCGCCGCTATTTTATCGACAGGGAGTTCAACCAAGGCAGCCGTAGAAATTTCCTCACCAATTAAAATGCTTTCATCGGTGATTTCACGGTGACTGGCATCTGCTTCTTGCAAAAAGGCCAAGATACGACGCCCTAGATCTTTTAAGTCTGAAACACGTTCGCGGAGATAGTCATCTTCCATCTGTGCAAAGAGCGCAATGTGTTTATCAATGACAATGCGAACAGCACCTTGTGCCCAGTTACCGTCGCGAATTTCACTTTTAATTTCCGCGGGGAGGGCATTGGCATCGAGCATCCGTAAGAACACGCTAAATAATGCCCGTTCTTCAGCCATGAGGGCATCTTGCATTTTTTCATCAAGCGACTGAATTTCTTGGCGAACTGCGTCTATGGCATTGTCGAGTAATTCGAGCTCCTCACTAATGTCATCGGCTTCACGATCAGGGACTGAAGCCAAGTCAGCAGGTGGATATAAGATGACTGCACGACCTAGAGCAATGCCGCCTGAACCTGAAATGCCTTGGAAGGTTTTATAGGCTGGGAGGTTGTTCGGTTTACGAAAGACTTCGATATTCCCGACGGCATGTGCATGGGCAATCACCCCTGAAAGTTGAGCGCATAGGGTCACGAGGAAGGATTCGGCAGCTTCGCTAAAGTCTTGAGGTTCTTTGTTTTGAACCACCAAGACACCCATAACTTTACGGCGATACATTACCGGAACACCGAGGAAGGAATTGTAAATTTCTTCCCCGGTTTCTGGCAGATACATAAAGCGTTCGTGTTTGGGAGCATTGTCTAAGTTGACGATTTCTTCACGTTGTCCAACTAAGCCGACCAAACCTTCACTGGTATGCAAAGAGACATGCCCAACGGCTTCAGGGTTTAAACCCTTAGAAGCCATCAGTAAATAACGATGGTTTCGTTCATCAAGCAAGTAGATTGAGCAGACATCCACATGCATGGCTTCTGCCACTTGATTGACCATTATGTCTAAAGATTCATGCAAACTGGCTGACGCATTAATCTCTTGGACTATGCGTCTTAATGTATCCAGCTGCATGTTCGACATCGTGTCTGCTCCAAAATTTATTCTGCTTTATTTATAACAACACTCATCCTAAAAATCTGCATCCATTCTGCAAATTTTTACGGCTTTTGTGGAAGCTGACTGCAAAGTTCCACCATGGCTTTACGATATACATCGCGTTTAAAATTCACCACTTGTCCTAGTGGGTACCAATAGCTGACCCATTGCCATTGATCAAACTCAGGTGGGTCTGACAAATCCAGCTGAATATGCTGTGCTGAAGCTGTCAGTTTCAATAAAAACCACTTTTGCTTTTGACCAATACAAACGGGGGCTGAATCGGTACGTATATACCGATGTGGCAAACGATAGCGCAACCACCCTTGGGTTTGTGCTATCACCTGGACGTGTTCGGGCAGTAAGCCAACTTCTTCTCTCAGCTCACGGTAAAGTGCCTGTTCGGGGGTTTCTCCATGTTGGATACCTCCTTGTGGAAATTGCCAGGCATTGTGACCAATGCGCTTTGCCCATAAAACTTGTCCAATGTCGTTTGCCAAAATGATCCCGACGTTGGGTCGGAAACCTTCTGAATCGATCATTTGGCTACCTAAATATTGTGTAATTTATGACTTTGCTCACGGGGACGTTTATTTCTGTGTCCATCTCGAAAAAGCAAAGTGTAAAAATGTTAAAATTGTTATGATCTTAACGAATTTCTATCGACTAGCGGAGATAGATTTACAATTTTTTTCTTAAATTTCAGCTTTTACGAGTATTTTCATGAAATTGGCACTGTTTGACCTTGATCACACCTTATTAAATACCGACTCAGACCATTCTTGGGGGGAGTTTTTGGTCAATGAAGGCTTGGTTGATCCAATTCGTCATCGTGCCATGAATGACAAATTTTATGATGATTATAAAAAAGGCCAGCTCGACCCGATTGCCTATAACGAATTTGTATTTGAGTTTTTAACCCAACATGACAATGCCTACTTAACTGAGTTACATCAGTTGTTTATGAAAAAAGTTATTCGTGCGCAAATGCGTCCTGAGGGCTTTGCTGCCATTCAGCGCCATCAAGATGCAGGACATCAATTGGTCGGGATCACCGCAACGTCTGATTTTATTACCGCACCGATTTTTCGTGAATTTGGTATTACTGAAATCATTGCGACCAATGCCGAAGTTGTGGATGGTAAATATACGGGTAAAGTGATTAATACTCCGTGCTACCAAAAGGGCAAATTAGTCCGTTTGAATCAATGGTTAGAAGGTCGTGATGTGACAGAATCTTGGGCCTATTCAGATTCGATTAATGACCGCTTCCTATTGGAATATGCCGATCATGCCTTTGCAATTAACCCAGATGACCGTTTAGAAGTCCTTGCAAAAGAACAAGGTTGGGACATTCAAGACTGGTCAATTCAAGCCTAAAAATAGATATGATAAAAAAGCATCATTAGATGCTTTTTTATTTGACGTCCTTTTGATTAAACTTCAGCTCACTAATTTGAACTATCGCTCTATATGCAGACAGAAGCTTCTTTTAAACATTTAATTCAAATCTTTATAGGGCCACGTGCTCAATCTTATTTAAAGTTCATAGAACAACAAGGTGGGCAGAACAGTGGCCTGAGTTGGGCGGGGTTAATTTTTGGGCCCTATTGGTTACTCTATCGGAAGATGTATCGCTATTTCTTCTTATTCTTTGCGGTTGGTTTTTTGATTAGTATGTTGGCACTCATCATCGGAGTGCCTGATCAAGTCTTGATGGGGCTAGCATTGATTCCTAACCTCATACTCGCTGGCATCGGAAAGCGGCTTTATAGCGATTTTGCGGTGCAAAAGACCAAAGCCTATATGCAGCAGCCGAAATATAGTGAGCAGGTGTTTGCTGAAGAAGGCGGAGTGAACTGGGGGCTGCCTTTGTTGTTGGTATTTATTCAATCGGTCGTGATGATTATGCTCAGTTTGCCTTTTATTCAATTTTCACCGCTGTAGAATTCTGTAATTGAGTGCGTGTCCGTTCCGTGTTATATCCTTAAAACAGAATAATTTTGTATCCATAAACAATAAGTTTTAACACGGAGAATGACAATGAGTGTACGTCCACGCATGACTCATCTATTTGAACAACTGGGTTTAGATTCGAGTGAAGACGCGATTGCTTTATTTATCGTGACGCATCAACTCAGTGCCCAAACTAAAATTACCGAAGCAGACTATTGGACAGATGCTCAGCGTCAGTTCTTGGCCGAAAAAATTAAGTCAGATGGTGAATGGGCGATTATTGTCGATCAATTGAATGAATCATTACATGAAGATTCGTTGACGAAGTAAAACTGACGGGTCTGCCTTGGTATTTAATGGGATCGGCTGAAAAAGGTGATCCCATTTTTAATGCAAAATAAATTTAAGCGACCATTCAACATATAGAAAATCATTCGCTTTTTCTAGATGCTTAAACAGATGAATATAAAAAGCCACCATAGCGGTGGCTTTTTTAACGATTAAATATTGTAGGCAAAAAAATTCGATTAGATGTGTTTCATCAATTCAACCAGCTTTTGTGCAGCAAGTGACTGAGTACGGCCTGGGTGCCATACCATGCCCAATTGACGATTCATGTTTGAAGGTAAATTCAATTGTTTTAAATCTTGGTTCAATAATGTTTTAGGAAGGACTGACCAACCGAGACCAATTGAAACCAACATGCGAATCGACTCAAGTGAGTTATTGCTCATGGTGACTTTTGGCTTCAGGCCATACTTTTCAAACTCAGCCAAAGTAATTTGACTGGTATAGGTTTGCGCCGCAGGTAAAAGACTTGGGTATTGGATCAAATCCTCTAAGGTCAAATGTTCAACTTGCGCCAAAGGATGGAAAGGCGCAACCACGAATACCAATGGATCATTCCATGTCGTGATGTATTTTAAACGGCTGTCACCTTGTGGCGGTAAAGTCAAAAAAGCCAACTCTAAGTCGCCAGCTAAAACTTGCTCATGGGCTTGTTCAGAATCAACAAAGTGTACATCTAAGGTCACTTCTGGAAATTGCTGTACGTATTGACGCAAATGAGCCGGTAAATGGTGTAAGCCGATATGATGGCTGGTACCAATTTTCAGTTTACCTTGAACCTGACCTTGCTCATGGCTGAGCGTATGGTGAATATCACCCAATTCATTCAGCCAGCTTTTTACTTTTGGCAAGAGAGAGTTTGCTGCATGTGTCGCCTGAACACCACGACCCGCGGATTCAAAAAGTTTGACACCGAAGTATTCTTCTAAACTGTGAATACGCTTGGTCACAGCAGGTTGCGTAATGAAGAGCTGATCTGCTGCCAAGGAGATCGAACCAGTTTCCATGACTTTTACAAAGGCTTCAAAGGCTGCGAGATTCATCTTCATTCCTATAAAGAATTTTTATGCGTAGACTCATTGTTATAATATTTTAAGAATAAATCAAAGGAAAAGTTGTATCTTTTGATTTAAAACTAAGCGTTCAAGCCATACTACGCGTTAAATCTGAGGGGATTTTCCGGGTTCCATAGTGTTATTCGAGTGCCTGATCGTTGCATGATTCGAGATTGGGCTGTGAAGTTTTTAGCTCAAATGCGTTGTTACAAAGTTGTTTTTTAAACCGAAACCAGAGTTATGCATAATATAAAAAATACAGGGTTGGAAAGTATTTAAACCGTTTGAATTAAAGAGGAGCGATGGCGTTTCTTTTTAACTCAGCATTGAACTAAAACAAAAAAATGAACTCAAGTTTTGATGGCTTGGGGAACATACTTTTCAGTGAATAATTAAAGCAACAGGTACAGTCAGGGCGGCATCGATTAGCGATGTTGTACCTCACAGGGAGAAGGCTATGGATATTAAACATATTAAAAATTTACTGGATATTTTTGAAGGGACAGTCGAAAAGCGCTGTGCGGTATATGAAATCGCAGATGATGAAGACGACGAAAACCGTGCAGCAGCCGAGTGTAATGCGGCAAAAAACAAACTGATTCTTGCGATAGAGCAATTGGTTGAGGCGCATGACCAACTGGCTTTACAGCAAAAAACCAAGCTTTGATGATCCGTCTGCAATTGAATCTATAGGATGAAATCGATGGAACGTTAAAGTGGATGGAGTAAAAGAACGTTTTAAGATCATTAAAAAACCACCGTGATGGTGGTTTTTTTACAAGGAGCAGGGTTGGATTAAGCGGGGATATTTTCCTCTGCAGCTTTATCTTTCTTTTCCCATGCTTTTTCGTGGAAGAAAAAGGCAACCGCTTGAACAGTCGGTTCAAGTAAACTTAAGGTAATGGCCATTGCAATACTGCCTGTCACGTAATAGCCAACCAACATCGCAACCGTGATATGCATGATGTAATAGCTCAATGTTTTTTTGAACATGCGCTGATTATTTTCGACGAACTTGTTAATGTGTGCCATGAGAATGCTCCTTGTTAAATTGATAAATCTTGGCAATGAGTTAATAGTAATGATTCTTATTTGCGATGTGAAAGAGAAAATTCAATTTATGATCATTGAATTTCTAAATCACTGTTTAAAAATGGCAGAAAGTGAACAAAAAGTCGGAGAAAATTCTAAAGTTTCATCTGCTGAAAGTATTGAAGTGAGCGTGTTTTGAACGCATCAAGGGTCTTTAAAGTGCAGCGGAAATCAGCAGTTAAATATCATTCCTATAAGTTTTTAAACTAATAAAAATGATAAATTAGATTTATGTGAATACGTGGTTATAATCGATTTAACGAAAGAATTTACCCAGTCCAGTGGAGCAAATCGACATGGCAGGCGAAACCCAAAAAGCGGAAACCCAAACAAAAAAAACCTTGTATGACAAGTTGTGGGATGACCATCTAGTAAAACAACGAGATGATGGCTCTTCATTATTGTATATCGACCGTCATTTATTGCATGAAGTGACTTCACCACAAGCCTTTGAAGGTCTACAACTAGCAGGTCGTAAACCATGGCGTTTAAGCGCTAACGTTGCAACGCCAGACCATAACGTACCTACTTCTACTAAGGAGCGTGCTGAAGGTATTGCGGGTATTGAAGATGATACTTCACGTATTCAAGTGCAAACTTTAGATGACAACTGTAAAACTTTTAATGTTGCCCAGTTTGACATCAACGATGTGCGTCAAGGGATCGCGCATGTGGTTGGGCCTGAACAAGGTTTAACGTTGCCGGGTATGACCGTAGTGTGTGGTGACTCACATACTGCAACGCATGGTGCATTTGGTTGCTTGGCTCATGGTATCGGCACATCGGAAGTTGAACACGTATTGGCGACTCAATGCTTAGTTCAAAAGAAAATGAAGAACATGTTGGTGCGTGTTGACGGTCAATTGGGTCAGGGCGTAACTCCTAAAGACGTGGTTTTAGCGATTATCGGTAAAATCGGTACGGCAGGTGGTACAGGTCACGCGATTGAGTTTGGTGGTCAAGTATTCCGTGATATGTCGATTGAAGGTCGTATGACGGTATGTAACATGGCGATCGAAGGTGGCGCGCGCGTGGGTATGGTGGCTGTCGATGAAAAAACCATTGCCTATGTGAAAGAGCGTCCGTATGCACCGAAGGGCGAACAGTGGGACGCTGCAGTAAAGTATTGGAATACTTTAGTGTCTGATGAAGGTGCGCATTTTGATACTGTTGTGGTATTGCAAGGTGAAGAAATTGAGCCACAAGTGTCTTGGGGAACTTCTCCTGAGATGGTGATTCCTGTATCTCAAGCAGTGCCAACTTTAGAACAAGCCAAAGATGACGTACAGCGTAATGACTGGACACGTGCATACAACTATATGGGCTTAGAAGCGGGTCAAGCTTTGGCAGATATCCAATTAGACCGTGTATTCATTGGTTCATGTACCAACTCACGCATCGAAGATATTCGTGCAGCGGCTGAAGTGGCCAAAGGTAAAAAAGTCGCGGCATCGATTAAGCAAGCCATGGTGGTACCGGGTTCAGGTTTAGTCAAAGCACAAGCAGAAGCAGAAGGCTTAGATAAAATCTTAATTGAAGCAGGCTTTGAATGGCGTGAGCCGGGTTGCTCAATGTGTTTGGCAATGAATGCCGACAAATTGCAACCAGGTGAGCACTGTGCATCGACGTCTAACCGTAACTTTGAAGGTCGTCAAGGCAATGGTGGTCGCACGCATTTGGTGAGTCCAGCAATGGCAGCAGCTGCGGCAATTGCAGGCCACTTTGTGGATGTGCGTACATTCTAGTTTAAGCCCTCATCCCAACCTTCTCCCTGAGCCATATCATGGCGCAAGAGAAGGAGTTCCCTCTCCTTTTAGGAGAGGGTTAGGGAGAGGTCACGGATTCAGTGAGAAATAAACATGAAAAAATATACCGTTGAACAAGGTATCGTTGCACCATTAGACCGTGCCAATGTTGATACAGATTTAATTATTCCAAAACAGTTTTTGAAATCTATTAAGCGTACAGGCTTTGGTGCCAACTTATTTGATGAGTTGCGCTATTTGGATGAAGGCTATTTAGGTCAGGACATTTCAAAACGTCCAATTAACCCAGATTTCGAATTGAACAAACCACGTTATCAAGGTGCGTCGATTTTGATCTCTCGTGCAAACTTTGGTTGTGGTTCGAGCCGTGAGCATGCGCCTTGGGCACTAGAAGAATATGGTTTCCGTACTGTCATTGCACCAAGCTATGCGGACATTTTCTTTAATAACAGCTTTAAAAATGGCATGTTGCCAGTGATCTTGTCTGAAGAGATCGTCGATCAGTTATTTAAAGAATGTGCTGCATCTGAAGGCTATCAATTAACCATTGATTTGGCTGCGCAAGAAGTACGTACACCGAGTGGTGAAGCATTTACATTTGAAGTCGATCCATTCCGTAAACACTGCTTATTGAATGGCTTGGATGATATCGGTTTAACCTTACAAGTCGCCGATGATATCCGCGCTTATGAAGAAAAAACCAAAGCATCTCGCCCTTGGGTATTTGCAGAAATTAAAGCTTAAGTCAGTGTCATTGTAGAACTTCTTAGTAGTCAGTCGGCTTAAGTCTTGCTAATATCAGGCGAAACAAAATTTATACGTTAGCCAGAATTTATCAGGTTGGGTTCGAAAAATGAAAAAGTTCTTCGGTCAGCTGGTTGTAACGGGAGCGCTGTTCGCAACGCTCTCTGCCTGTCAAAGCTTTGACACGGCACGCATTAAAAATGTGAAAGAAACTGAAAGTACAAAAAATAATGCTCTGATTTACTGTGCAGGTACAGCGCATTGTGAATTTGAGCGTTTTGATCAAATACAAGTGGTTGATCCAAATAATCAACATGTACAACGTGCTGCGATTAAAGCAGGCATTGTACGGTTGAATGGTCGTTCATTGTCTGAGCCTAATCCTTTGTATTTGTCTGTACCTTCAGGTCAGCATGAAGTCGTGATTCGCTATTATCCAATTTCTCAGGAAAAAGCAGAGCGCTTGCATGTCATTCACAACTTTAGGTCCAAACACGAGTACACCTTTAAAATGTACCGAGAGCGTTCAAAAAACACAGGCAGTTTACTGGATAAATCTGCGCCTGATCCGCTCTGTGTAGACTTAAAGCAAGGTGCAAAAACGATTCGACGTTTCTGCCGACCCTACAATGTCCTCACAGGACTTGGTGAGTTTGTAGAAAAGAAACTTTAAATCTGACTGGTAATCAAGCCAGCGTATAAATGGAAAGACTCATGTCAAAACATATTTTGATTTTACCAGGTGATGGTATTGGTCCTGAAATCGTGAAAGCGGCTGAACAAGTGCTGACACGTGTAAACGAGAAATTCAACTTAGGTTTGACTTGGGAACAAGGTCTTTTAGGTGGTGCAGCGATCGATGCGCACGGTTCACCTTATCCAGAAGTAACAGCAGCACAAGCGAAGACTGCTGATGCGATTTTATTGGGTGCAGTGGGTGGTCCTAAGTGGGATACTATTGAGCGTTCAATTCGTCCAGAACGTGGCCTATTAAAAATTCGTTCAGAATTAAATTTATTTGCTAATTTACGTCCAGCCATTCTTTATCCGCAGCTTGCAGATGCGTCGAGCTTAAAACCTGAAATCGTAGCAGGTTTGGATATCTTGATCGTACGTGAGTTAACTGGCGGGATCTATTTCGGTCAACCACGTGGTATTCGTGAACTCGAAAACGGCGAAAAACAAGGTTTCAATACTGACGTATATGCAGAATCTGAAATCAAGCGTATTGCCAAAGTTGCTTTTGAAATGGCGAACTTACGTGGTGGTAAAGTGTGTTCAGTGGATAAAGCCAACGTACTAGAAGTGACTGAGCTTTGGAAACAAACTGTAACTGCGTTAAAAGAAGAGCAGTATCCTGAAATTAACTTGTCTCATATGTATGTTGACAATGCTGCAATGCAATTGGTTCGTGCGCCAAAACAATTTGATGTGATCGTGACTGGTAACTTGTTCGGTGATATCTTGTCTGATGAAGCGGCGATGTTAACCGGTTCTATCGGCATGCTGCCATCGGCTTCTTTAGATGAAAATGGTAAAGGTATGTATGAACCTTGCCACGGTTCAGCACCAGACATCGCAGGTCAAAACATTGCGAACCCATTAGCAACAATTCTGTCTGTTGCTATGATGCTACGTTATACCTTCCGTGAAGAAGCGGCGGCAAAAGCAATTGAAGATGCTGTAGGTAATGTCTTAGATCAAGGCTTACGTACAGGTGACATCATGTCAGAAGGCAGTACTCAAGTCGGTACTGTTGAAATGGGTCAAGCTGTAGTTTCTGCATTGAACTAATGGCGAATCAAAAAACGCAGCGTTTATGCTGCGTTTTTTTGTGCCTAGAAATTATCAATCTTAGAATTGATGCGCTAACAGGTGCGACCAGTTAATCGGACATCAGTTGCAATATTATGCTTTAAGCGAAATTGAATAAGGCAGTTTAACTCAACCTCATAGCGTGTATTTCCACTGGGAATCGGCACAGCAGCGCCGCTGCCCATGCCCATTGCGGGATTTTCAGCCATCGGTAAAGGAATACTGATCGGGCGTGCGACACGATAACGGAGGTAGTCAGAACTGACCTCTACGGGAGAGGTTCTTTGATAGCCGAGTTTGCTGAGATTAAGTTCTGCTTGAATCGTTTGGCTCGATTGACCAATAAATGAGGTTAAATAGCGTTCACGTTCAACGGAGGATATCGTTGATGTCGTGCTACAGCCAGCCAAGCATACAATGCTTAGAACGCATCCCATGCTCAATATCGGACGAATAAAACGCTGATCTTTGTAAACCTGATGTTCTAAAATAAATTCCATGGGTCAGTTTCTCACGAAGTAAATTCAGTTTAGTCAGATCGGTCTGTATAACACTGTAGTCATTTGATACACGGTCATCTGAGCAAGATTAGCCTCTAGTATTCTCATGCAGGATCAACAAGCTCTGCCAACATAGTCAATGGATTCAACTATTTGATTGCGTAATTTGAACTCGATTTTACATTGCATATCGACAGTGACACCACCTTTAGACGGCGTTGGGATAGGGGCGCCCATGGCTATACTGGTGCCGATATTTGGTGTACCAATCGGGATTGGCATCGAGCGTAAAATGGTATAGCTAAGTTTTTCATTGCTTTGTACGGGTGCTCCCATCACTTTATAGCCCAATTGACTCAAGTTGAGCTCTTTATGAACTTGATCAGCTGGCTGTCCAATATAGTGTTGTAGGGATTGATTGAGTTGTTTTTGGCCTGTCGTAGCGCAAGCCACACAAAAGATAGCACCGACTAATCCTAGATGTTTCATATGATTTTATGTCCTTATATTTTGAATTTTATAATCGAATTTTTATGTTTTTAGACTGTAAAGGAAAGCAAATTTGCAGTCAATTTTTATCATTGTATTGAAATAAATACAAAAAAAGCCACTTATAAAGTGGCTTTTTCGCTTCGCTAAAACTTAGCGCGCACGGTAAGTGATACGACCCTTAGTCAAATCATAAGGTGTCATTTCTACTTTAACACTGTCGCCAGTCAAAATACGGATATAGTGTTTACGCATTTTGCCAGAGATGTGAGCAATCACTTCATGACCGTTTTCTAAACGTACACGGAACATAGTATTAGGAAGCGTCTCGGTGACAACGCCTTCGAACTCGATGAGTTCCTCTTTATTGGCCATAGCCTACCTGAATGAATAAATTAGCAAGGCGCAAATTATAGTCAATTTTTTTTCAGAATACAAGCCGTAAAAGGCTTTGAACTGATCGACTGTCAGTAAAATAAGCGAACAATTTAGTTAAATATTTTCAACAAAAAATGTGCAGTAACTGTTGTCAGTTTGGTCAATCGCAGTTAATCTAAAATCAATCTTTTTAGGTATAAATGAAGTACATACAAGGAAGGTTCTGGAGTGGGTCAGCTAACTGATGCATCTGTTGTGTTGCGTTTAGGGTATCAAGCGATTCGTCGTGCCGGATTGCCAACAGAAGAAATTTTAACAAAAGCGGGTGTGGCATTAAATCAGGTTGAAACCAATGACCGTACCCCATTGAATGCACAATTTGCATTCTGGGTGGCTGCAGAAGAAGTCAGTAAGGATCCTGATATTGGTTTGCATCTGGGAGAGCATTTGCCTTTATATCGAGGGCAGGTGATTGAACACTTATTTATTTCATCTGAGAATTTCGGTGAAGGTTTAAAGCGGGCTTTGGCCTATCAACGCCTAATTAGCGATGCCTTTCATGCGCAATTGGTGATTGAAGATGACCGCTGCTATTTGACCAATGGTCATCAGCCTTGGGCAGAAAATATCGTGAATCGTCATTTTTCTGAATGCGCGATGTCCGGTGTTTTGCGTTTCTTTAAGTTTATTACTGAAGGGCGTTTTCAGCCGATTTATATCGACTTTAACTTTAGTCAGGGCGCGCCAGATGATGAGTATTTCCGTGTTTATGAATGCCCTGTGAGCTTAGGGCAGAAAGAAACCCGATTGTATTTTGATCCGGCTATTTTAGAGTATCAATTGTGGCAGGCAGAACCTGAGTTATTACAATTGCATGAGCAGTTGGCGATTGAAAAACTTCAGGAGTTGGCGCGTTATGATTTGGTCGGTGAAGTTCGCCGTGCTATTGGTTCAACGCTAGAAAGTGGTGAAACCACGCTTGAAACGGTCGCTGCGCAGCTCAACATTACCCCGCGTCGTTTACGGACTCAGTTGTCAGAAGCCAATACCAGTTTTCAGCAAATTTTGTCAGACTATCGCTGTCGTTTGGCTAAAAAATTATTGGCCAATACCAATGAAAGTGTGGAGCGCATTGTGTACTTAACGGGTTTTTCTGAACCAAGTACGTTCTATCGTGCATTTAAACGCTGGACCAATGAAACGCCTGTGGAATATCGTAAACGAAAGCAGCGTTAACGTTGAACATTTAAAAGTATTCCCTAAACAGAATCCCCCCTTTTTCAAAGGGGGACTTTCATTTTAAAGCTTAGCAATAATGGAGAAAATGACACTCCTCCCACTGTGAAAGTGAGGTTGGGAGGGATTGTTTATTCAGGCATATTTAGCCAATGTGGTCCTAACGGAACTTGAGGAAGTTCAAACTGAGCTGGATAGTCTGCATGGATAAAATATAGTCCATCGGGTGGTGCGGTGACACCTGCTGCTTTACGATCTTCAGCCGCAAAAATGTCGTCAATATGGTCAACGTCATACATACCTTGCCCAATTTCCAACAAACAGCCCATGATGTTACGCACCATGTGATGTAAAAAACCATCGGCCTGAATATCTAGGACTAAGTAACATCCGTGTTGGATCAAGCGACAATGGCTGACATGACGAACGGGCTGATTGGACTGACACGCTGCGGCACGGAAGCTTTCGAAATTATGAGTGCCTTCAAATTTGGCCGCGGCACGTTGCATTTTTAGCACATCTAGCTTGGCATAAACATGAGTCACTTGCTTGTGCAGTAAAGCTGGACGTTGTGGATTGTTATAGACCACATAGCGATAACGACGTGCTTGCGCTTTAAAGCGGGCATGGAAGTCCTGATCCATTTCCTTAATCCATTGGATGGAGATATCACGGGGTAATTGGCTATTGCTGCCCATTAACCATCCGCGAATGGGGCGAATCGCCTGAGTATCGAAATGTGCCACCATATTGGTTGCATGGACGCCGGCATCTGTTCGGCCAGCGCCATGCAACATGATCGGCTCATTGGCTACTTTACTGAGGACGGTTTCAATGGTTTCTTGCACGCTTGGTACGCCCGGTTGCTGAGTTTGCCAGCCCTTGTATTGCATGCCACAAAACTCAATCCCAATCGCAAAACGTTGCATAGTTACCTCAAATGACTTAATCGTTCCAATGCGCAGTCCAGTCTGCGGCACTGCCGTATTGTAAATACATTTTCAAACATTTGGCATAAAGATCTGCATGACCCAAACAATTGCTTAGTAATATTCCACTGTCTTTGACCCAGTCATTCACAGCATAGCGTTGATCTATACCGCCATGAACAACCTGTGTACTTAAAATAATTTTGCAATTTTTTTGTTGTATAGCCTTTAATACATTGAGTAACTCAGCATCAACGGCAATATTGCCTGTGCCAAAACCTTGCAGAATCAAAACGTCTGGCGTGTGTGTAAGCAGAGTCGTTAAATTTTGACTGTGTAGCTTGGTTGCAATCGGTTGCCACATCCAATTCAGGCAATTGAAATGAGCCGCTTTGTCTAAATCATTGGCCTGAACAATATAAGGCGATGTCAGCATTGAAAGTGGCTGTGTGGCTGGCAGCCCATCAAAGGCTTTTAGATCGGTTGTATGCACTTTCAGTGCGGATTGAGCATGCATCAATTGATGGTGAAAGGCCAAATAAACCCCAACACTCAATTGATGTACCGATTCCAATGCAAAATTTAAATTGTCGATGGCATCAGTAAATTCACGGGTATTGTCACCAGCCACATTAAACAGCGGATATTGGCTGCCTGTAAGCACGATATGAGCAGACTGTCCTATAAAGTGTGCAAGCACTGCACTGGCATAGCTAAGCGTGTCTGTACCATGAATAATTACGAAATGCTGAAATTGTTGTAATTGTAAGCTTTGAATTTGTTGAATCAGCGCCAGCCAGTCGGGCGCAGTACAAGCACTACTGTCACGAATGACAGGTGCAACAAAACATTCAATGTTTAGGTGTAGTGGCAGCACATGCTGTAATTTAGGTAAAAACGCATTCGCTGGCATGGGGCTTAACGGTTCACCGATACAACCGAAGGTACCACCCATATAAATAAGAGCAATTTTTTTCATCATAAAAAAAGCAGCCTTGAAAGACTGCTTTAGTTTAAATTGCTTTTGCTTAAGATGCGATTTGATTCAGTAACTGATCTGCTTGTTGACGTTGAGCTGAAGAAAACTCAGCTTCTTTTTCAGTCAAAATTTCACGTGCAGCGTCATAAGCACCTAGTTTGATGTATTGCGCTGCCAATTCAAGATTCAATTCAATTTCATTGACTTCAACCAGTTCAGGGAAAGATTGAACCAATGGATCGTTTTGGTCTGTAGCAGATGGGGTTGACGGTGTGCCTAAACCGCTAATGTCAAAACTCACACCACTTGATGCAGGTGCGGCAGGTTTATCTTCAGGCGTAGACTCTAGGTTAAACTCTGTTGCAGGAGCGACAACGGCTTCTTCTGTTTTTGCTGTTTCAAAAGCACCTAAGTCAAAGTTTAAGGTTGGAGCTTCAACTTTGTTTTCTTCTACAACTGGTGTTTCTGTTGTAAATGAAAAATCTAAAGGCTCGATTTTTTCTTCTACAGTTTCTGTTTTAGTTTCAGCCGCAGCTTCAGTGCTTGGGGCAAAGTCCATTGCAAAATCAATTGGTTTGATTTCTTCAACGGCAGGAGATGGCTGAGCAATCTCTTCGGTTTTCAGTGTTGCTTCAAGTGCAGGTTCTGGTGAAATTGAAAGCGTGTCAAATTCAAGCGGCTGTATTTTTTCAGCAGGCGCACTTTCAACTGGGGTAGAAAGGTCTGCTTTTGCAGGCGTTTCAGTGGTGAAATTAAAATCTAGTGGTTTAATTTCGGCTGCTTTGGGCTCAACAGGTGCAGCAGTTGAACTTTGCATTAGAGCATCAAAATCAGAGGTATTTTGGGCTTTTGAGGGAGCCTCTTCAGTGATCGGTGATACAAAGTTAATGGCATCATCTTTCACATTTTGAGAATTTTCAAACTCTACTTTTTTTGCTTCAGCTTGTTCTAAAATTTCATCAAGTTCAAGTGAACGAATATGGCTCAGCAATTGGCTGATGGCAAATTCGTCTTTTTGTAAAATGTGAATATCTAATAGATATAGATACAACTCATGTTGTGAGTTGTCACGTTTTAATGATTGATTAATTTGCGCTTCAGCAGAAAAGAAATTACGTTCCGCAATTAATTTTTCAATTTTACCACGAGCATCGGTCGTTAACGGCGTCATTGATTTTTTTTCAATGACACTGCTTTCAACCACTTGAGTTTTCTTCGGAGTCGCTTTGGCTGAAACACCCGATTTCTTGGTTTTAGTGGATGTTGGTTTGGCTTTATCTGATTCTTGACCTTTTTGGCGTTTGTTTAAAAAAACCAATACGATCACTAAGATCACTAATGGAATCACATAAATCAGCATGTTTTAACCCCTTGGAGATAGAGCGATATACAGTTGCACTCATCCCTATAAAATCTTGATTGGTAACGTTTTAGTTTATTGGCTTCTTTTATCTGCTTGTTGAGCTTTCAACTGTTGTTGCAGTTGAGCAAGACGAGCATTTAATAATTGAATTCTGTGATCCTTTTGATTTAGCGCCAATTCTAATTGAGTTACGTTTCTCTGTAATTTAACGGTTTTTTCACGAGATGTCATAACTTTTAATGACAACTCTTTCGAAGTTTTATTCTTTTCTGCCGCACTGTTGGCAGAAGATTGTGCCGAATCTTGCGCTTTCTCTGCAACCAGACTCATTTCAGCTTGATTCAAGCGGTATTTGGTTTTACCTGACTGCTTCGAAGGTACTTTGGCAAGTTCTGCAGCAGAGACTTTGACAGGCTGTTTTGCTTGCTGCATACCATGCAGATTTAAGGCAGCACCACGGCGCAGACGGTTTACATCGCCTTGAATGAATGCATGTTCGTTGCTGTTTTTAATTTGTTGCATGACTTCAGAAACAGGGCGGTTTTGTTCTGTCGCAATACGTGAGGCAATTCCCCAAAGGCTTTCATTCGAGCGAACCACATATTTTGCCACTGGTGTTGCTGTCGATGCAGCTGCAGTACTTGTTGGTTTTGGTGTAGATGCTGTTTGAGTTGTCGTTGTTGGATTTTCACGTTTTTGTGCTGCCTGCTCCGCAGCAAATTTTTGTGCCAATGGGTCTTGAGATCTTGCAGTTGATGCTGTTGCAGTTTGTGTGGCTTGCATTTCTGAACTGACAGAGCCGGTCGAATTGGTTTTTGTAACTTGCGAAATTGATGTTTCAGAACCTGATGAAGTACTTGCGCTATTTTGCTCCGCAGGTGCAACGCTATAATTTTGCACATGCGTGACAGGTTCAATCGCAACAGGCGTTGACGTTGCTAATTGTGCTAACTTCGGCGGTGTTTTGGTGCTGAGTAGTAAGGGTTGTTCTACAGCTACGGGTGCTTTTGCGGTGTAGAGGGTGCTGACAGGTAAATTTAAGGCAATTTCTTTTTCATTTACAATCACGACAGGTGTTAAAGCACGCTCATTGGCACGGGTTTGAGTCGCATTTGACGGCGCTGGATTGCGTTTTAATGGGGTACGAATTTGTTGCAGACGTGAAGCATTACCTTCTTTAATATTAACAATAAAATTAAGTTCTGCATCGGTTACTGGACGCGAAGAGGTAATGGTAATCACCCCGTTGCCTGCACCATCACGACGCGTAAAGAAGTTTAAATGTCCCGGCGGTTGATGCCCTGTACCCATACTCAATAAATCCTCTGCCGTGGCCAAACTTGCATTGAGCGGCACAGATGTGTTTGAGTGGCGAAAATGAATCTCAGCGTACAGCAATTCCCCGGGTGCTGACTGGACTTGTACAGGATCAATGCTGATCGCTTGAATGTTTTGAGATGCAATAACGGCTAAAATGGCGATCTTTAATTTGTTATATACGGTCATCTTAATCTTTAGCTCGAATATATGTCGCATGGCGAAAATTATAGATTAGCGAGTTGTCGAAGAATTGTAAAATATTTACACGACAGTTACATAAAAAAGCCGATCAATTGTGATCGGCTTCTTGTTCAGAGACTTAAAAATGCTTAAGCAGTTTTATAATCAATGAGAATTCTTAGCATACGACGTAAAGGTTCAGCAGCACCCCAAAGCAATTGGTCACCCACAGTGAATGCACCTAGGTATTCTTTACCCATGTTGAGCTTACGTAGACGACCAACTGGAACAGACAAGGTGCCAGTTACAGCAACAGGAGTCAGATCAGTCATTGAAGCTTCACGCGTATTCGGAACCACTTTAGACCAATCGTTGGCACTTGCGATGATATCTTCGATTTCATCCAGTGGAACATCTTTACGAAGTTTTAAAGTCAATGCTTGTGAGTGACAACGCATTGCACCAATACGGACACAGTGGCCATCGATTGGAACGATTTGCTGGTTGCCTAAGATCTTGTTGGTTTCAACTTGACCTTTCCATTCTTCTTTCGACTGACCGCTTTCAAGCTGTTTGTCGATATAAGGAATGAGAGAACCCGCTAAAGGCACACCGAAGTTTGCAGATGGGAAACCTTCGCCACGTTGTAATTGTGCAATTTTAGAATCGATATCTAAAATTGGTGAACGTGGGTCATCTAGTAAATCTTTGGTATTGTTGTACAAGTAGCCCATACCTGAAATCAGTTCACGCATGTTTTGCGCGCCTGCACCAGAAGCTGCTTGATAAGTCATTGAGGTTGCCCATTCCACTAAATTATTTTGGAATAGACCGCCTAAACCCATCAGCATAAGTGAAACGGTACAGTTACCGCCCACGAATGTTTTTGTGCCTTTCACTAAGCCGTCTTTGATTACGTTCATGTTTACTGGGTCAAGTACGATGATCGCTTCATCATCCATACGTAAAGTCGATGCAGCATCGATCCAGTAACCATTCCAGTTTTCAGCTTTCAGCTTAGGGAAAACTTCAGTTGTATAATCGCCACCTTGGCAGGTGATAATGACATCCATTTGCTTCAGACTATCAATGTCCGTTGCATCCATAAGTGCTGGGGCAGTCTTACCACCAAAAGCAGGGGCTTCACCACCTGCATTACTGGTAGAGAAATAAAACGGTTCGAAATGAGCGAAATCGTTTTCTTCAACCATACGTTGCATAAGGACGGAACCAACCATCCCGCGCCAACCGACCAGACCTACTTTCATGTCACTTTGCCTCGGTGCGTTAAAAAATAAAAGGGGGTTCGAGTGTACCAAAAGGGCGCATAACTGCAAGCGCTACATAATGAAAACACCAATAATATTGTGCAATATATCTTGTTTATGTTACATGCAAAACTGATATAAATTTATGAATCAATAAAAAATAAAGAATATAAGGGAGGCGTGATGATTTGGTTTGAAATACTGGCGGGCTTCGTCATTTGGTTGACATTTTGGTCACTGATCCCACGAGATGAATGGTGGTTTCGTGGTGCAGATTTTCCGCGCCTGCAAATTTTAGCTTTGGGCATATTCGCCTTCATGGGCCTAATTTTATGGAATGCGGAATGGGACTTGGCGCGTGAAATCATTTTAATTGGTTTGATTGCCGCCTTAGCTTATCAATTGAAAATGCTCTTGCCTTATACCTTTCTGTGGAAAAAACAAGTCAAACAAGTTCAATCAGACCAGTTAGATACACAAAAACAGATTTCAATCATTGTCTCCAATGTACTCACGCCCAATACCCAATATCACTTGTTATTGGCACAAATACAGAAGCATCAACCGGACTTAGTTCTCACGCTAGAAACCGATCAAACTTGGCAAAATGAATTGGCAGTGATTGAGGCCGATTATCCTTACCGCGTTCCAGTGCCTTTGGATAATTTGTATGGCATGCATTTGTATAGCAAGTTAGAACTCACTGAAACTGAAGTTAAATTTATTCTCAGTGATGAAATTCCTTCGATTCATACCCAAGTCACCTTAGCATCAGGAAATCAGGTACAACTGTATTGTTTACATCCCAAACCGCCAAGTCCAACGGAAGCTAAAGATTCAACTTTACGCGATGCAGAATTGCTGATTGTCGGCGATCAGATCAAAGATTTAGATGAAAGTTGCATTGTTATGGGGGACCTGAATGATGTGGCATGGTCACGGACCACACGACTCTTTCAACGGATCAGTGGGCTTTTAGACCCACGAGTTGGGCGGCATTTCGTGAATACCTTTCATGCCAATTATCCACTGCTGCGTTGGTCGCTCGACCATATTTTTCATAGTACAGATTTTGCATTGGTACATATGGAACGCTTGCCCAATATCGGTTCAGACCATTTTCCAGTCTATGTGGTGCTGCAAACATGCAGGGTATTTGAGCAAATCCAAGAAGAATTAGAGCAAACAGATGAAGATGAACAAGAAGCGCAAGAGGCAATTCAGGAGGGTATAGAAAAAGCTGAGGAAGAGGAGAAGATTGTGACTGATGAAATCGCCCGTGATTATAAGGATGGTACGAAGGCACCTTGATTTTGTTTGATTTAAGAGAAAAGTGTAAGAAATAGCTTACACAGCTTTCGGCTTCTGACGAATGGTCAGGTCAAGTGTATTGACTTATTCTTTGTTCATCGGCACATGGAACTGGGAACGGAACATCCCACTAAGGAAGACGAAGCCGATGGAAGCATCACGGAACGGATGCAGGAAAGGAAAGCCAATAAAAAATAAAAAGAATACTTGTGAAAGCACAACCTCATAGACCCGAGTTTTGCAGGATGCAGAACTCGGGTTTTGCTTTTGTGATATAGAATTTTTTGCTTTTCTTTTGATCAATTTCTTTATACAGTGTGCCAAGAAAAAAACGATGAATTTCCAATAAAAATATAGGTATGAGACGTTCTATGCTGTACGAATGGCACCAAAAAATATTGCAGATTACACACTTATCCACCGATGCACTTTCCATTTACCTTGGCTTAATACTGTTCTTTTTTGTGGCCTTTTGCCATCACCGCCAATTGAAATCACCTTATGCGATTTGGACTGTTGTGGTCGTCGCAGTGGGATTGGAATTGTTTAATGCACGCCATGATATTTTAGATAGAGGCTTTTGGCGTATAGGGCAAAGTTTGAAACATATTCTAAATGTCATGTTGTTGCCGCTAATTCTTTGGTTGATGTGCCGATACCGTGTATGGAAGGGCTAAGTGGAAGCCCGAAATTGAAGGGCTAAATGGAAGGATTAAATCGCCAGTTAAAAAATCCTAATAGAAAAAAAGATATTGTGAAATTCACAATATCCTTTCTAGATGCTGATCTAGGTGCTTAATTAAAAAAATTTTCCGAGCGCTATCCTGCACAGCAAATATCTATGGTGTGTAGTCAATTAAGCTGAATGCTGAGAGGCTACTTGCGTATACAACTCCAAAGTCTGATCACACATCTCTTTTAAACTAAACATGCTGATAGGCTGCACGTGTTGTGGTTGGTCTAAATGCAACTTTAAGGTGTCGAGTAATTGTGTTTCATTATCGACAGTGACTAAACCCTGCGGATAGACATTCGACAAAATTTCAGCCACACCACCACGATTCCAACCGATTACAGGTGTACCTACAGACAGTGCTTCGAGTACAGTCCGTCCAAATGTTTCTGCTTGGCTCGACAAAGATAAAACCAAATCGCTAAAAGCTAACCATTCACGGATATCTGAACGGTGACCGACAAAACTAATCCGATCACTCAGTCCTTTCGCCACAATGCTGTCTTGCATTTCTTGTAAATAAGCTGCTTTTTTCGGATCAGCACCCCCGACTACCACCGCATGTACGTCGGGATACTGTGCTTGTAGCTGTTCCATTAAATGGATCAGGGTTTCATGACCTTTCAAACGGGTGATACGGCCTGGTAAGCAAATCAGACGTTTATTTTCCAGTTCAGGGAAGTCTTTTAGGGTTTGATTGAGCCACTGTGCTGAGGGTTGATAGTCATGTGGAAAAGCAGCAGGGTCAATGCCACGATAAATACGCACAATGTTCTCGGTAGGACAGTTTTTGTAGTTGTCCGTGATGTATTTGACAACACTATCCGAGACCGCAATGACTTTTTCAGCCTGTGTCATGATTTGACTGTAGCGATTTATCGAATAAAAGCCATGTACAGTTGAAATCAGGTGAGGGCGTTTGTTGGCAGGAATCCCTTTGAGGGCAAAATGCGTGAGCCACGCGGGGACACGTGAGCGCACATGCACGATATCTGGTTGATGCTGCTCAATCAGTTTACGTAGAGGACGAATTTGCCATAAGCTTGATAAGGCTTTTTTATGGATTGCGAGCGTGAGGTGTGTTGAGCCTTCAGCTTCCAATTGAGTCACCATGCGGCCGCCATTTGAAACCACTAAGGACTCATGACCGGCGGTCACTAAAGCACGAGCTATTTCTAAGGTTCCTCGCTCGACACCACCACTGTTCAATTCAGGTAAAAGCTGCATTACTTTCATAGCATTTCTCTTTTTTATGTGCTGAGTTGAACTCAATAGATTTTGTCATAGCCTTGTGGGCGGGTTTTAAAGCGGCGATGGAACCACATGTATTGTGTCGGTGCGATTCGTAGCTGATTTTCAATAATTTTATTGGTTCGAACAGCATCCGAAACTTCATCGTCACTCGGAAAATTGTCCAAAGCAGGTTCAATCAATACATGATATTGAGGGTTGCTGATGTCGCCGTCTCGATAAAAATACAATGGGATCGCCACGGCTTTAGCAATTTTTAATAAGCGACGATGCGCAGTAACAGTGGCTGCGGGAGTACCAAAAAACGGTGCCATGACCCCTTGTTTTAAACCAAAATCCTGATCAGGACTGTACCAAATGGCATGGCCATTTTTCAGATTACGAATTAAGCCACGCATATCATCATGGTCGATTTGGTTGGCATAGATGGTGGCACGGCAACGCACAATCAACATATCCAACAGCGGATTATTTTGCGGACGATAAACCACATTCGGCTCAAAGAACTGTGCGCATAAATAGCCACCAGCATCGAGCAGGGTAGAATGTGTGCCGAGGAGCAATATACCTTTGCCTTCAGTTTGTGCATTTTGAATATGTTCTAAGCCTTCGATTTGCACCCGATTTTTGAACCATTGCGGGCTGTACCATGCATTTAAGGTTTCAAAAATACCAATCATTTGGTCGATAAAAACCTGTCTTGCATTAGCTTCAACCTGTTCTGCCGTCCATTCAGGAAAGCAAACTTCCAAGTTGCGAATCGTGGTTTTACGACGTGATTTGAGATTGTTAAATGCAACAGAACCGAGGAATTGCCCAAGTCGATACTGAACTGCCCATGGAAGAATCGCCAAAATCATAAGAAATACAATCCCTATCCATATTCCCCAATACTGAGGAAGTAAGAAAGACCATTGGAATTTTCCGGGTTGATATGTTGGCTTTTGACTCATAGGGCTAAATCAAAGATTAAAAAATAGGGTTCAGTTTAGCATGAAGCTGAATTGAAAGAGAAAGTTCAACCTCATGCTGCATCAGACTTAACCTTTGACTAAACCGCCATCGACAATCAAATTCTGCCCGGTGACTGCACGTGAGTAAGGGGACAAGAACATCATGATGGCCGCCGCAAATTCTTCAGGTGTGGTCACTGTGCGTAAAGGTGTCGATGCTGCGATTAAATCAAACACGGCATCGGGCGTCGCTTTACTGGCATCGGTGCTTTGTAATAAGCCACCTGAAAGCATATTCACATTAATCCCAAACTCACCCAGCTCATGTGCCGCTGTGCGGGTGAAGGCCAACAAAGCTGCCTTTGCTGCAGTGTAGTCGTGGTAAGGCACGACAGGGTTTTGTACTAGGTTGGTGCCAATATTGACAATGCGACCAAAACCCTGTGCTTTCATCTTGGGAAGCGCCGCTTGCGTGGTGTTGAGTGCAGCGACGACTGCGCCATCAAACTGTTGCTGTAAGTGCTGTGCAGTCAGTTCTTCCATTTTAGGACGGGCATCGCCATTAAATTGAAAATGGATGAGGGCATTATTTACGACAGAGGTGATCGCGGTACCAAAATGTGCTTCTGCTGCGGCAAAAAGCTGTTCTACTTGAGCTTTATCTGTGACATCAGCTTGATAGGTAAACACTTGCTGAGGAAATGCGGTCGCCAACTGTTCTGCCGCAGTTTGACTGGATAGATAGTTCACGACCACGCGTGCGCCTTCAGCTATTAAAGTTTGGCTAATTGCCAAACCGAGGCCACGTGCGCCTCCTGTAACCAAGACAATTTGATCTGAAATTTGCATACTCGTGACTCAATCTTATATTGAACGTCACCATAGCAAGCTTTTCACATTTGCGGAATCGTCTTTACAGACGCTGTATGCTCCAATTTGAAACAGCGTCATTTAGGTTAGCCATCCAGTCGAGTCATATGACATAAAAAAAGCCGTATCGAAATACGGCTTTTTCTTTGCGGAATATTTGTAGGCTTAGCCTTTTGCGAGCGTTTCTAGCTCATCTAAACGTTCCATTTTTTCTAGCATTTCGTCATCAATTTCAGCAAGACGCTGTGATGCTTTGGTCGCAGCATCAGCATCAGTCATGAACCAAGAACCGTCAGCTAATTTTTCAGACAATTCAGCTTGCTCTTGTTCCAATTCTTCAATTTCAGTCGGCAGTTGTTCTAGGGCACGTTGGTCTTTATAGCTGAGCTTGACTTTTTTAGGCACCGCAGCGGCAGCCGCTGCTTCGGCTTTAGCCATGGCTTTTTTCACATCGCTTTTTTGATCCACGACAGTTTGGTCAGGACGCTGTTCCAAATAGTCTTGGTAACCGCCGATGTATTCATCGATTTGACCTTTACCATCAAAGACCCAAGTTGATGTCACCACGTTGTCCATAAAGGCACGGTCATGCGAAATCAGTAACAGTGTGCCTTTGTAAGCGCTGAGCATTTCTTCCAACAGTTCAAGCGTTACCATATCCAAGTCGTTGGTCGGTTCGTCCATCACGATAAGGTTCGATGGTTTCAGTAGCAGTTTCGCCAACAGAATACGGTTACGCTCACCCCCAGACAGTGCTTTAACCGGTGTACGTGCGCGTTCTGGAGAGAATAAAAAGTCTTGTAAATAACTGTAGATGTGACGACGGCTACCATTGACATCGACATGGTCTGAGCCTTCAGAAACGTTATCTTTCACTGATTTTTCAAGATCAAGTGCATTTCGAAGCTGATCAAAGTAAGCAACTTCAAGCTGTGTACCTGTTTTCACTGTACCAGTATGTTCTTGCTCACCCAAAATAGCTTTGATAAGGGTGGTTTTACCCACACCGTTGTCACCGACTAAGCCGATACGGTCACCACGTAATACCAGTGCCGAGAAATCTTTGATGATTGGCGCGCTGTTGCCAAATTGCACAGCTAAGTTTTCAATTTCAAAGACCACTTTACCTGAGCGCTGCGCATCTTGCGTTGCCATGCTCACTTTACCTTGTTGTGAACGGCGCGCTTTAGACTCTTCACGCAATGCTTTTAAGGCACGAACACGACCTTCGTTACGGGTACGACGCGCTTTAATGCCCTGACGAATCCAAACTTCTTCTTCAGCGAGTTTTTTATCGAATAGCGCATTTTGCTTTTCTTCCGCTTCCATTTGCTGAGCTTTGAGTTCGAGGTAACGTGAATAGTTACCTTCATAGCTACGCAAAATGCCGCGGTCAAGTTCTACAATACGGGTTGCGATGCTGTCGACAAATGAACGGTCATGTGAAATAAACAGCAGGGTTAAGTTGTTTTGATCAAGCAGGAATTTTTCGAGCCATTCAATACTTTCAACGTCCAAATGGTTGGTTGGTTCGTCGAGTAGTAAGACATCGGGCTGCGTCAAGAGAGCACGTGCCAATAAAACACGACGCTTACGACCACCAGACAAATCTGCAAGGTCAGCTTCTGGGTCTAGGCCCATTTTACTGAGGATAGCATTCACTTTGGTTTCAAGTGACCAGCCATCCATTTGATCCATCTGATGTTGTAAGTTACCCATGCGCTCACAGGCATCCATATCGCCGAGTACGCAGGCTTCGCTGGCTTCATGATAAGCACGTAGAACAGTTGCAGCTTCACCAGCACCATCGGCTACAATATCAGCGACTTTGCCCGAATCCATGGGTACATCTTGCGCAAGCATTGAAATCGTAATGCCATTTTGCAATGAAACTTCACCGCCATCTGGCAATAAAGTTCCCTCAATCAGTTTAAGTAAAGTAGACTTACCTTCACCATTACGACCGATTAGACATACTCGCTCGCCACGTTCTAAACTGAAGTTCGCGCCGTCGAGTAGGGAAGGTCCGCCAAATGCAAGCTGGACGTCCCTTAAAGTAATATAGGCCATAATGTTTCCTGAAATCTTATATGAGGAGTGTAAATTGACTACACAACAAAATCTTGATGAACAGGCGTCATTTTCCGCACCCATTGAAGATTTGCAAGTCCGAATTGCATTTTTAGATGATTTAGTTGACCAACTGAATGATCAAGTTGCGCGTCAAAACGCCGAAATCGCTGATTTAAAGAAACAAATGCAGATGTTGTATCGTCGTATTGAATCGGCAGATTTATCTGAAGGTATTGCGGCATTTGACCCGATGACCAACCGCCCACCGCATTATTAATGTTGATTATGAATGACAAGCAGATGACGAATCAGCGCCAAAGCTGTGGATTGGTGTAAATTTATTTGACCTTTTGCAGCGTGACAGGTCTAATGCACCGCATCTGCTGATCGAAACCCATTATTTCATCTCATGAGTCAAAAAGTTGTCCTGCTAGATTTGGAAAATAACCCGCCCACAGCAAATCTATTGCGCAATATCATTGAACATTACAGTACTTTGTATGTGTTTAGCTGCAGCGGAAAATTTGAATATGCACTTGAAGATTTGACTGAAATTGCAGGGTGGATCGCGAGTGGTCAATTGGTGGTTTTGGATATTCCAGAAACGCCGCAAAAAGAATTTGAATATGCGGTGATTGTGGGGCAACTGATGGCCTTGATGGATCCAGATGCGCATATTGAAGTGATTTCAGCAATGCCTGATATTGAATTACTGATGGAACAATTGAACGGCACTGGACTCAGCGCACATCTTATTCAAATTCAGTCAGAACAAGAAGTTTCACATAAAGTGAAGTATAAAATTCCTGACCTAGAAACCATTCGGAATAAACCTGATTTATTACTGATTAAACACTATTGTGATGGTCTGGAAAAACTCAGTGGCAAACCCAACAGTTTGGATAAACTGAAAAACTCATTGATGAATATTTTGCAAGTCTCTAGCGAAAAAGCTCAGCATTTGGTCGGTATGTTGATCAATCTAAAAATCGTCAAACGCTTTGATGAGCAGATTTCGATTCGAAAAAAAGTACTCAAACAATGGGTGCAGCTAGATTTAAATACGACTGCTGAAACAGCATTGCCGATAAAAACAGACCTGAATGCATTTACTGCTTCACTCGAAGAACAAACCTCAAATACTGATGATACGGCATCGATGATTCAGGCTGCACAGCAAAGCTTATTTAAAAATTTCAATAAGATTGATCCTGTGCAAATGGAAGTGATCCGAAAATTGCATGAATTAAAGTCAGATAAACCAAAAGATATCTACGCCTTACGTGATTTATTGGAGCAAATGTTCCCACAATCTGATGTTCGACTATTACTTAAAGAGTTGATCGAAAAAGGATATATCTATTGGAATGGTCACGAAGTGCTGTATAGCCACGAGATGTTCCTGAATTAATATAAAATAATTAAATGGGTGAGCTATGAAAAAAATATTATTACTTGATATTGAAAATTTGCATAAAACTGAAAATGAGTTGCTAACTTATTTAAAGCAATACTCATCTATTTATTTAGTTTACGCCAAGTCTCCAATAAGTTTTAGCTTGGATGGTTTGGTTAAGCTCTCTCCATTTATTATGAATGGCAAACTAAAAGTATTAAAAATGCCAAAGATTGGGAAGGATGCAGCTGATTTTGGACTAACATTTATTGCAGGCCAACTTTCTACACAAGTTTCGGCTAAGGAATTTAGTTTTGATGTTATGTCTAATGATCATTCCATGGGGTATGTTGTTGATTTATTAAAAATAGCTAAATTTGAAGCTAAAATTATTCATGAAAAGCCGCTAGTTTCTGTTCATGTAATTAACGAAGTGAAAGCTGAGCAAAATGTGGGTGAGCTAATTTTTCAATATTGTGAATATTTAACAAAAAATGCAGCTAGACCTGCAAAGTTAGAAAGTTTATTAAACTCACTTAAAGCTATACTTAAAGTGAGTGATGATGTTGCCAAGGTTTTAGTTGAGTTATTAAAAAAACACAAAATTATCCGCTTGGATAATAGTAAAATATTTTATCAAGATCCAAGTTTGCAGAAGTTTTTGAAATCAAATAAACAAACTGCTGAAACTGCTGAAACTGCTGAAACTGCTGAAACTGCTGAAACTGCTGAAACTGCTGAAACTGCTGAAACTGCTGAAACTGCTGAAACTGCTGAAACTGCTGAAACTGCTGAAACTGCTGAAACTGCTGAA
>NZ_VPDC01000067.1:0-1067 GCF_013417875.1 Acinetobacter sp. YH12219 | reverse complement strand
GCTGACGCACACCATCGCCCACCGGGTGGGTCGCTATCTGGAACGGCAAGGCCTGCTGGAACGGGATGTCGAAAACAGCTATCTGGCCTCGGATGCGGTGGATGACGACCCGATGACACCCCTGCTGGGGCACTCGATCACTTACCGTATCGCTGTCGGTTCACAGGCGGGGCGAAAGGTGTTCACTTTGCAAACTCTGCCGACCAGTGGTGATCCGTTCGGTGACGGGATTGGCAAGGTAGCCGGGTCCAGCCTGCACGCCGGCGTGGCGGCCAGGGCCGATGAACGCAAGAAGCTCGAACGGCTGTGCCGGTACATCAGCCGCCCGGCGGTATCCGAGAAGCGGCTGTCGTTAACACGAGGCGGCAACGTGCGCTACCAGCTCAAGACGCCGTACCGGGACGGCACCACGC
Organism: Acinetobacter sp. YH12219; assembly: GCF_013417875.1. Classification (NCBI taxonomy): domain Bacteria; kingdom Pseudomonadati; phylum Pseudomonadota; class Gammaproteobacteria; order Moraxellales; family Moraxellaceae; genus Acinetobacter; species Acinetobacter sp. YH12219. Next base: position 654 of record NZ_VPDC01000067.1, on the reverse strand, counting down.
ACGTCATTTTCGAACCATTGGATTTCATTGCAAGGCTGGCCGCCCTGGTACCGAAGCCCAGAGTCAACCTAACCCGCTTCCACGGGGTGTTCGCACCCAACAGTCGGCACCGGGCGTTGGTCACGCCGGCAAAACGGGGCAGGGGCAACAAGGTCAGGGTGGCTGATGAACCGGCAACACCAGCACAACGGCGAGCGTCGATGACATGGGCGCAACGGCTCAAGCGTGTTTTCAATATCGACATCGAGACCTGCAGCGGCTGCGGCGGCGCCATGAAAGTCATCGCCTGCATTGAAGACCCTATAGTGATCAAGCAGATCCTTGATCACCTGAAGCACAAAGCCGAAACCAGCGGGACCAGGGCGTTACCCGAAAGCCGGGCGCCACCGGCTGAGCTGCTCCTGGGTCTGTTTGACTGACGAGCCTGAAGGCCAACGATACCAATCAAAATGCTGCGTTCACAGCGCCGCGGCAGGGATCCGCCGTGCTGGTTGTCGGAAAAGGAGCCGCTAGTGGGAAAGAGGAGGGTAAATTTTCAGCGTTGCTGGCTCCCCGTCAGCCGGATTGGGTTGCATCGCAGGGGTGTCGAAAGAGTCAACTGCGGTCCAAAGCTGTTGGACTTGGGTGAAAAGGGCGTTTATTCTTCCTATACGT
>NZ_VPDC01000066.1:0-1115 GCF_013417875.1 Acinetobacter sp. YH12219 | reverse complement strand
CTCTGTACACGACAAAAATAGATAACTCATTGAAATAATGTCACAATAATTGTTTTCTAACGACGAATACTATGACACATCTCAATGAGTTATATCTTATCTTAAACAAATCTCTAAAATGGAACAAGTCACATTTAAAGTGCTTTGCGCTCATCATGCTTGTGATTATTTTAAAGCAAACATGTAATCTTTCTTCTGCATCTAAAGCCTTGCCCATCAAGTGTTTACCACAATCATTTTATCGACGTATGCAGCGCTTCTTTGCAGGTCAGTATTTTGATTATCGTCAAATTTCTCAGTTGATTTTCAATATGTTTTCATTCGACCAAGTGCAACTGACTTTAGATAGAACCAATTGGAAATGGGGAAAACGAAATATTAATATCCTGATGCTCGCAATCGTTTATCGTGGAATAGCGATACCTATCCTTTGGACATTGCTTAATAAACGTGGAAATTCAGATACGAAAGAGCGTATTGCTTTGATTCAACGCTTTATAGCCATTTTTGGTAAAGACCGTATTGTGAATGTGTTCGCAGACAGAGAGTTTATCGGTGAGCAGTGGTTTACATGGTTAATTGAACAAGACATCAACTTCTGCATTCGTGTTAAAAAAACTTCATTGTCACCAATCATTTAGGAAAGAATCATAAAATTAGTGATTTATTTCGCCATCTTAAAGTTGGTCAAATTGAATGTCGTAAACGACGGATTTTGGTTGGTCGGGTGAAACTATATATAAGTGCACTACAGTTAGAAAATGGAGAGCTTTTACTCGTCGTTTCTCCTCAGTTTAATGCCAATGCTATTCAGGATTATGCATTACGCTGGGAAATTGAAACCTTATTCAGTTGTCTCAAAGGACGCGGGTTTAATCTTGAAAATACGCGCTTGACAGACCCTAGACGAGTGAAAAAATTGATTGCGGTGTTAGCTATAAGCTTCTGTTGGTGTTACTTAACGGGTGAATGGCAACATAATCAAAAAAAAGCGATAAAAATAAAGAAGCATGGACGACTCTCAATGAGTTTATTTCGCTATGGTTTAGACTATGTTCAAATGGCGATTCAGCGTTTAATTGGTTTTGGGAAAAAAGAAGAGTTTAAGGAAATTT
>NZ_VPDC01000065.1:0-1125 GCF_013417875.1 Acinetobacter sp. YH12219 | reverse complement strand
TGATTCCTACAGCTAGACGCTTATGCCCAAGCGCAAGAATGTTTAGAGCTGAGTTTATATCTCGATCATGAGCTGTACCACAGCTCATGCACTCCCATTCTCTTATTCCAAGATCTGTCTTACCTTTTGGACTACTTGAGGTGATCTCACCGCAGCACGAACAGATTTGGGTGGTATAGGCTTCTTGGACTTCTTCAAACAATACGCCTGCGTTCTCGCATTTATACTTGAGCATTGTTTTTAGTGCCGAAAATCCTGTATCCAAAACAGATTTTGCCATTTTGGTTTTTACTAATTTTTTAGCACTCAAGTCACCTACAATAATCAATGCATTTTCATTCACAAGCTTGGTGCTTGCTTTATGCAAATGATCTTTTCGACTATTTGCAATCTTGGCGTGTAATGCACGAACACGCTTCTTATTCCTGGCTCTCTGAGCAATACCTAATTTCTGCTCATATTTTCGATAGAATTTTGGATTTGAAATTACTGTGCCATCAGAACAGGTGGCAATATCTTTTAAGCCTAGATCAATACCAATCGCTTTGGTTGCTGTCGATTTATCTTGCTTAGGCGATTCAACAACAAGACATACATACCAACGCCCACGGCTATCCTCTACAAATGAACCTGTTTTTAACGTGTATTTGCTTAAACCGTAGCTATCCCAAAGCTTAAATTGGTGTTTTCCATACTGGACATATCCATTGGCATATTTGATAGCCACCTTTTTAAAGGGAACCCATCCCAAAGAGCGCCTTGCTGATTTTTTATTGCTGACACGCCATTTCAGCTTTGCCTTTTTAAATTGCTTTCTTCGGGTGACTAATTCTTCAGTTACAGCCTGAATGGTTTGACTATGTAAATTACATTCTTTGGATGTGCCTTTCGTATATTTGGCAATATCAAAAGCAGAGAGAAATTCACCTTTCCGCTTCAAATGCCTAAACCCTAAATCATTGACATAATTCCAGACGAAGTTCACTTCTGATGCTAGTTGGTCTAACACCTTGCAATGTTTGTCTTTTATACGTAATTTAAGGGTTTTCATGTACTTATATTAACAATCAAAACTCAAGGAAAATAGTCCTTAGTTAAATCAAACGACACTTCATGTCGTGTCGC
>NZ_VPDC01000064.1:0-1272 GCF_013417875.1 Acinetobacter sp. YH12219 | reverse complement strand
CACTGCTGTCCCACAAAAATCACAAGAGGAACCTCAATTGAGGTTCCTCTTGTTTTATCACCCTCTTGTCTGGTGAGAATAGCGATTTCAAATACTTCCTTTCGAATAAGTTCACTTGGATAATTCTTAACATTCGTTGAACAGTCCAACCCTCTTGAGCCAGATACTTTGCAAAACTCACCAATAAATATGCAATTAAAGCGATCCATATTTGCGTTAATATTGCATTTCGACTGCGACCAATAAATGCTTTCAATTTTAGATTTTGTTTGATCGCTTTGAAGAATAATTCCACTTTCCAACGATCTTTGTAAATAGCCGCTATTGTTGATGCTGCTAAATGAAAGTTATTGGTTAAAAATTCAAACGTTCTCTTTTTGTCCTTATCATAAAATTCGATACGTCTTAATAATTTAGGTGCTCCACGTTTTTTTGCGTAAGCACTACTTAATTCAATATTTTCATCCGCAAGAATTCCTTTGCAAGTTAGTATCTTATTCTTTGATTTTACTTGATAGACTGTTTTAGGACGTAATCGTGTAACAAAACTGACTTTCCGATCCGTCATTTCTGCAAACCATTGATAGTCAACATAACCTTTATCAAATACCACAATACTCCCTGATGGAAATTTGAAAGGTCTTCCTTGCACCATATCATTTTCTATTCCATTTCCAAGCGCTACAAACTCAGGAATGGTATTACTATGATTTAATCCTACTGTGAGTTTTATACTCGCTTTTGATTCATGTACTTTTCCCCACGCACATAGTGAAAGTGATAAATCGATATGACTGGCATCAAGTGAATACAATGGATTCTTAAATCGAAATTTATGAGCAATTTTAGAATTTTCACAGTGCTTAAGTAGGTTGCTAAAAAGTTGTTGGTATAAACTAGCAGGTTGTTCTTCGTTAATTCTAGCAAGTGTACTTCGTGCAATCTTCTTAGCACCAAGGTGATATAGCTTTTCCTGTTGAGATTCCAGATTTGACTGAATATCTCTTAAACTTTGTCTGCAAGAGAGTTGGGACATAAGCATCGCAATGAATTGATCCCATCGAGTTGCAGATCGTAGCTTTTGCCCATGATGGTGTTGATTTGCTAAACGTTCAAAATCCTGTCTTAAAATAGGCTTGAGTAATTGATGAAATACGGTATTCTGATGTGACAAAACCTGAATCCTTTATAGTTGAAGTCTTTGTTAGCACTTACATTTTAACTATTTTGGACTCAGGTTTTTTATTTAAGTCAAACTATGGGACAGCAGTG
>NZ_VPDC01000063.1:0-1476 GCF_013417875.1 Acinetobacter sp. YH12219 | reverse complement strand
GTAAATTTTCAGCGTTGCTGGCTCCCCGTCAGCCGGATTGGGTTGCATCGCAGGGGTGTCGAAAGAGTCAACTGCGGTCCAAAGCTGTTGGACTTGGGTGAAAAGGGCGTTTATTCTTCCTATACGTATAGGAAACCTTTATTATACGGTTATAGTAAAAAGGGGGAGAGGAATCTTCCTCTTTTTTATTTTAAAGGGAGATCTCCCATGACACTTCGTAGAAAAGGGTACATCAATGAATTTGATGGCTTATTTGTGATACCAACAATCGGATTAATCCTGTTGAAATTTTATATTTCTATATTTAGAGCATAGGCAGATTGCCTGTGCTCTTTATTTTGTTTGTTTTAAATTGGTATTGAATGATACCAATATTACATGATTAATGGAGGAGATTATTTATGACATTTAATAACAATGAAAATACACGTGTGTGGTTTATTACAGGTGCAAGCAGTGGACTAGGATACGAATTCACAAAAAAAGCATTGGAGTCAGGAGAGAAGGTTGTTGGTGTTGCTAGAAATATTGAAAAACTGAATGAGTTAAAATGCCAGTTTGAAGGAATGTTACTTCCTTTAAGTCTTGATGTTACTGATAGAAGTGCTGTTTCGACTACAGTGGAAACTGCCATTAAACATTTTGGAAGACTCGATATTGTCATTAACAATGCAGGGAATATGGTAATGGGAATGATTGAAGAATTTAGTGAAGATGAAGTTAGAAGCCAAATGGAAACTAATTTCTTCGGTACAGTATGGGTAAGTCAAGCTGTTATGCCGTACTTGCGGGCACAAGAATCAGGTCATATTATCCAGATATCTAGTATTGGTGGACTGATTAGTGGTCCAATGTCGGGAATCTATAGCGCTAGTAAATTTGCTTTAGAAGGATTTAGCGAGGCTTTAGCACAAGAAGCTGCACATTTTGGTATAAAAGTATCTATCGTAGAACCTGGAGGTTACTGGACGAATCTATACTTAAAAATGAGTTTTACTACACAGAAAAAAGAGTATGATTCATTACGTGAAAAGTTGGCCCAACAATATTCAAACGAATCGGTGGATAGTGATCCTAAGTTAGCCGCCGAAGCTATAATGAAACTGGTTAATAGTGAGAATCCGCCTCTCCGATTAGTTCTGGGAAGCCTTGTATATGATTTAGCTGTTGAAAATGCAGAAAAACGTATATTTACATGGAAAGAGTGGGAATCAGTCAGTCGTTCTTCGGAACATGGGATTCCTGCACCAGAAGGATACGGAATAATTGAGGAATAGAAACCCTAAGAAATAAACTCTCTAAACTACAAAAACTAATTAATGATTTAATATGTTTATTAACTTAATCGCCGGGCGCAACGGCTTTCGTCATTGCGTCTCTGGGAGCAGCTTGGTCTTCAACTGCACCGGCCTTTGTCGCTTTCCGTCTACTTCAAGCAGTGGGCGCGTCGGCCATGCTGGTGGCGACGTTCGCGAC
>NZ_VPDC01000062.1:0-1650 GCF_013417875.1 Acinetobacter sp. YH12219 | reverse complement strand
AAACCTTCAAAATTCTTGCTGAGCGATATCGCAATCGAGGCAAAAGACTAGCATTAAGATTCAATCTAATTGCTGGAATTTATAACTTGGAGCTGAGTGAAAAATGACTTATGAAAGAAATCTAATGAATCTGAAACTACGACACCACCAGATAATAATGTCATTGCCAATACAGACGCAGCCTCAGAAAGTCCGATTGCCACAGGTGATAACACCGAAAATGCACTTGATTGGGCAGGTGAATATAAAGGAATTCTGCCTTGCCATGATTGCAAAGGGATTGAAACTGAGCTTGAACTCAAACTCAATAAAAGCTATGAGCTTGGCCAAGAGTTTTTAGGTAAACCTGTGAACACTGAAAATAAAGTGAAAGGCAGTTTTAAGTTTTTGCCAGATCAACCTGGGATGATTCAACTTGATGCCCAAGGCGACAATCGAATTTATTTTGTAGGTGAAAACTTTATTGAGCTTCATGGTGATAAAGGTGAAAAATTGGAAATGCCTGAATTAAATTTCCAGCTCACCAAAAAGCTTGATTAGCGTTTTACTTAACATTTGTAGTCATAGTTAGTCATAAAAAATCCCCGCAAGTAGCGGGGATTTTTTGTTTAATCCAAATGTATCAACGGGTTAATTATTTTCCGCCAAATACATAAGAAAGACCTACACGACCACCAACTTCGCTACCACCTGCAACACCAAGAGCAGCGCTAAGTGAAGTACGGCCATCACTATAATAGCGAGCACACCTGCAAAAATTGGACGTTCAATAAAAAATTTTGACAGCATAGAACAAGATCACTTTCTGGTGGCGATTGGGCTTAAACACGCAATATTTTTCTTCAAATTAACATAGGCGAGTGGATCTTCCGTGACTGAAAATCAAAAAATTATACTTTTTCACAAAAATATTGTTTTTTCTTCATTTTTTCTCACAGATTTTTGTGTTTACCCTCCCAATTTTGGGATAGCTCCTAAACTCATCTAATTTCTATACTGCAGATATGACAATTTGAATAACAAGGAATTCGTGATGAAAAAAACTTTATTATGCTTAACTTTAGCAGGCTTACTGAGTGCATGTGGTGGTTCAGACAATGATTCTGGTAGTTCTGCTCCCCCACCTTCAAGCTCCCTAAAAACTGGGATACTGACCGATGGACCTGTGAGTGGCGCAACGTATACAATTAATGGCGTTTCTAAACGTACAAATGCTCAAGGGGAGTTTGAATATCAAGAAGGTGATGAAATCACTTTCCATATCGGAAATATTGAAATTGGCACAGTAACTGGTGCTGATCGTATTACCCCTGTGGAGTTAGCCGATGATGTAACAACACGAACAAATTTACTTATTTTTTTACAATCTTTAGATTCTGAGGGTGATCATGACGATGGTATTCAAATCCCTGACTCAGTGAGTCAACTCCCTGCAAACTCAATTGACTTCTCTAAACCAACAACAGAATTTATTACAAGCTTTCAACCTGTTCTACAAACAATAGAAGTTTTTAAAGATAAAGGGCTTTGTTGCACAAACCTATCTGTAAAGGCTTTTTCAGCGATATAATTTTCAAATGAAGAAGCCTACACACAAAATCTACCGCACAACCAATTGGCCCGCATATAACCGAGCACTCATGAGTCGCG
>NZ_VPDC01000061.1:0-2272 GCF_013417875.1 Acinetobacter sp. YH12219 | reverse complement strand
CAATTACGCAGAATAATTCGGTACTATTGAACATTAGGACTAGAGTTGTGAGTTTTGTGTGGTAACTCAACTGATGGCTCTAGTCTTCTTATTTTCAAGTTTATTTCTTATCCGCGATTCGGGTTAAGATAATAAATCAGGAACATCATGATGGTTTCTTTGAGCTTGCAGCAACTGTCCAAATCTTTTGCGGGAAAACGTATATTTTCAAATTTAAATTTAGAGTTAAGCGAATTCGGAATTGTCGCTGTTGTTGCTGAGAATGGAGTAGGGAAGTCCACCTTACTTGCGATGATTGCGGGGATGTTGGATTTCGATACAGGCAATATTTTGATTAATGATCAGCAATATGTCCCTCACAACAATCAATACAAGAAACTTGTGGCCTATGTGCCAGATAAAAGCCCTATTTATGATTTTTTACAAGGGCAGGAGTTTCTGAATTTAATGTGTGATATTCGAGGGATAGCGCATGAGCAGTATCAAATCTTCATTGAAAAATTTAAATTAGAACACTATTTAGCCACGCCTTTTGCTGACATGTCTTTTGGCACAACCAAAAAGTTTTTATTGGTTGCAGCCTTAATGACTTCGGCACCTTTACTGATTTTGGATGAACCGAGCAATGGCTTAGATCAAAATGCCTTGGCTGAATTAACAAGTATACTTTTACAGCAGAGTCAATCGAAATTGATTCTATTGTCTTGCCATGATCCAGTATTTAGAGACAGTCTTGCAGCAAAAATCATCGACCTGGATCGGCTAAAGTCCAATGAGCAGGCGGCATGAATAAACAAAGACATGTTGGGCAGCGAACAATCATAAAAACGCTTTTGAAATATCGATGGACATACTATGTCAAGACCACAGCAGACGCAGTTGCACGGCAAAAGCATTTACTTATTTTAATCACATTAATTCTCGGACCAATGCTATTCGGACTGCTCTTATCTTTAGTGCAGCCCATTATTGATATGGTTTATTGCAAATCAATAATCACGAATGTGTTTATTTGGACAGGCTTTCTTGCCTTAAATGTATTTTGGTGTGCGATACAGCGTAAAGCTTTGAGTGGTGGAGAAGGGTATCGCTATCTAGCGCTATTGCCCATCACGCTTAAAAGTCGCTTTGCAGTGGAAATTAAATTTTTAGGCAGTTTAAGCTTTTTGCTGATACTGCCATTTATTTTAGCGCTTCTATATGTTTGGGTTGAGTATGAATTCTTGGCTTCCATTGGCATCAGTGTATTGATGCTACTTTGGATCTTTAATTTATTAATTTTACAAATGCTGTTTTTACAACAGAATCAATATTGGGTTTTAGTCTGTCTTTTGACATATTTGCCCATTTTGAGCCTAGCGATATTGGACGCTCAACTCGTTGCGGTGTTGTTATCTACTTTCATCTGTATAGCGGCAATAAAATTTTGGCTGCTCGGTAGGAAATCAAAACCAATAAAGCTGCAAGTACCTAGCGTATTTCTAATACAGAAATATAGCCCACTCTGGCTCAATCAAAATAAACTAATTATTCGTCAGGCATTTCATAAAAGATTTCTAACCCATCGTATTGCTAGTATCAGTATGTCCGTTACAGCGGTTGTGATTTTGTATTGGTTCGCCACACAGGCGGATACTTGGAACATCATGAGCCTTGATTTCACTGCTTCACAATTATTCCAATTAATGTGTGCCGTCTATATTGCACTGAGTTTATTCAATCTAGGTGTGATAAAAATGGACTTAAAATCAAATTTTGAATCTGCAGAGCGATTCTGGATCATTCAGGGGTTCACACTTTGGCAGCTCAGGAAATACGAATACTGTGTTTTATTGATAATTGGCTTAATGATGAGTGTGCCAGTTTTGCTGTGGCTACTGCTGAAAGGTGGATTGGTTGATGTGCTATTGATGGTTACATTATTTGGTATCGCCATTCCATTTATTCAATGGCTGTATAGAAAACCTGAAGAAGTGCACGGTGTTATGCCAGTTTTAATGTTTATCTTATGGGTGCCTTTGGCGTATTGCATGCTTTCTGTACGCTAAAAACACTTTTTAAGTAAAAAACACTGATTTAGTAGAATAAATAAACAAACGTAATGAAAAACTAAAAATAAATGGAAAAGGGTGTTGCAACGGATGTGAAATGCTGTAGAATGCACATCCATCGGCGGTGATGAAGATTAAAACTTCTGATAAAACAATGACTTGGTTAAATTGATTAAGTTGGGTTTTATTTGATAAGTTTAAAAATAATTTGAATTACCGGT